>NZ_BAABGA010000065.1:0-42029 GCF_039541335.1 Novipirellula rosea
TCTCCTGTCAGAGAAGTCTGACATCTTCCGGTCCACTGTCAACTTTTCGTGGGCAATTCCAGATTTACTTAACCCAGTCCGCTGGGCTAGGTGTCTGTCAAACAGAACGGCAGCGCAGCGGCCCAGCAGTTTCTGTGCATTGGTAAACTGCCGGCCCGTTGGCCACAGTTCTCCTTTTACTCACTCGACAGCGGCCGGAACGGTTCCATCTTTCCGTTGATTCGTATTTAACCATTCGGCATGTCGCACCTGCCAGTCCTCGCTGAAACGTTCGCGAATCTTCTCACGCCAGTCATTACCACTTCCCCGTTGCAACTCGGGCATAACCGATTCTTCGGAGGTATCAGCCCATCTCAAATGCCCCTCTGTTTCGTAGTCCAATTTGTAGGCTGGAGTCGAATGGCGAAATCGAAAGTGGCTTGGAATCCACATTGACGTATTGTCCTCCAAATTCCATTCTTCCCAATCGATCACGTGAACACAAACGATCGGTCCGGGGTTTTCAATATCCAAATCGCTGAAATGAATGATCTTGGTGGGACGATTCCCTTGCTTTGGGTCAAAAGTAATTTGAACTCTCCAAAGCTTTCTTGCCCAATCGGATTGAATTTTTCCGTCATCCAGCTTTTCTGCCCCCATGAAATCCAGCTCGTCTAAAAGCAATCTTCCATAGCCAGCTGACTGCGTTTTTCGGCTGCTTCTGTCGCTTCGAGGTGCAACAGGGCGAAAGAATACAAAATCGTGCCTCTGAGGGTATTGTAGAATCTGGCTATCTTCTGGATCCATTGTCACATCCTCAACGACTTCGCCAGCAAGCCTTCCAAACGCTTGTCCTCCCTGTCGCTGCGCACGATGCGTTGGCGTTCTCAGATACTGAACCCAGCGTCTCGGCTCGATGCTGTTAGTATATCCTTTTGCCGAAAATCGAGTGCTAGTTATTCTTCGACGGTCTTCGGCAAACAAATAAACGGTATCGCTTTCAGTCCCATCAATGTAGGAAACTTGCGTCTCCCGTAAGACGACGGCGTACTCATCGGGCAAACTCGTTGGACTCGCGACGAAATCGATGAGCATTTGCACCGCGGAACGCTCTACTGCATTTGTTGCCAGACCTTGAGCCCCTGCCAGACTGACAAGACCAAACCATGTATAAATAAACAGAAACGCACGAACCATAGCATTACACCCGGTGAGGAAGATTTGACGGTTTAACAATCACTATGGTGCGGGGCACGGAGTATTGATGTCAACGTTTTGCAAATCGCAATTTATTCTGCAGGCTGTAGCGACTCTGCATTGCCCTGTTCAATTAACTGTCGATTGCGCTCCCGGCGTTTTTCGCGAATTTGAGCGATTGCCACTTCGCTTTGGGAGTCAAGAAATACATTGCAAGTGCCTACTATCTGGTTACCGCGAAACCAGTTGATCGTTACGTCGTCAATGTTTTCGAGATCACCCTCTAATGCGAAACTTACTTGTTCAAAAATCGAACTCTCACCAAGCGGCTTTCGCTCTATTTCTTGCAAGTCAATGCCCTTCTTCGGCTTGGCAACTCTGCAAATTAATTTATCGCGTCCTGTCCAGCAGCCGACCAGCACATAAAATTTTGCAACTTCACTACTCTGCTTGTCACGACTTGCAAAAACAATGGATGGTTGGACTTTCACTGCGAACGCGTTTTTAACTTGGAGTGTATACTCATAATTTTTTTTAAGGTACTCGATGTTGATAGGCGCAACAAATTCATCTAGCGGCTTATCCTTGTCGGTTTCTTTTCCCAGCCAACATCTGTAAACGTGAGTGCCATCCTTTTTTTGCCGGTCAAACTTTACCGTAAGCCTTGGATTCATAGACCGTACTTGAAATCCTGTATGCGCAAACTCCGACCTGATCGAAAGCTCACTTCCTTTCTCGCGTCCCGGCACCAGCACCATAGTGTTGGGTGTTATCTCGAACGCTGAATGAACGACCGATTCAATCACGCATGTCACACTTGATGCATTCTCGAAAGAGAGGGTGATCCGCTTGGCAAATCGCCCGACTTCCTTTGGCGTGACCCTTAAATAAAGCATCGTCGTTTCACCGCTGTCGATCTCTAGCTTTTTTGAGATCGCAGTCATACATCCGCAGCCAAGGTTGATATTTGACACGGTTAGAGATTGGCCAGAGACGTTCTTGATCGGAATGCCGAGGACCTTTTCCTGCGATGCCTGCAACCGAGGAACCTTCAGCCGATGAAACTCTTCCGTGCCGGCAGTCTCAACCGTTTTGAACTCGACCATATCGCTAGGAGGAACAAAACGTACAGGTTTCGCCTTCCTCGAATCACTAGCGTCGGATTGATCCGCATCCTGAGAATGTGTGATCTCCGAAACCACGACCAACAGCAACAAAAATATGCCAACTCGATACATACCTGCCTCCGAGAGATTGGACTGCGTAGTTTAACTGCGCCTACCCCAATCCGATGTGCCCTTGGTGAAAAAGTTGGCGAATTCAAATAGTGAATTTAAGTACGTGGTTCAAACTCGAATTAAGTTTCAGCCCCTACTGCCCCATCTTGGTAAACCGAGTCGATCATGGCGGCCAAATTCATTTTTGAATCTACGCTGTGGATTTCTCCAGTGAATGTACCGGATACACCCCCACCGTCAAGCTTTTCTCGGAAAACGTTGTTTCTTCTTTGCGAATCTTAGCAAACACTGATTTCCTGACTTTGAGAGAGAAAGTCGAACTCCGAGGTATGTGACAGCTTTGGCCACTCTCTCTTTCGATATCCAAGTTGCGAACATCTAAGCATCTAAGCACCTAAGGGCAGTGGATTGTTTCGATCAAACAACGCCTTTGTGCTTCGCAAATCAAGGCAGCCGAATCAGTTAGTGGCGAGTTGCTGAATTTGTATTGGGTTTCGGGTGAGCAAAGCGTTGAAAAACAAAAGCCTGCCAGTTGGGCGACGGGTTCTTAAAGCAAATGAGCCTCGACTTGTCTGCCGAATTTCCAGAAGTGAGTGGGCGCAACGCAATATGAAATTCATTCGGCAATGGCACACGTACTGGAGTTCGAATCCGATAGTGGAGAAACAGCCTGTTTCCCTATTGCCCGAAATGCCCTCCTGAAGAATTTCGATCGTCACTACCAAGCATCGAAGTAGTCGAAGCTGAACTAAGCGATGTTGATAACGAGTAACGCGTTTGCCAGGGGAGGCGTGACCAAGGATTAATATCCGTGGCTATCACTTGTCATTTCTTCGCAACTTGGGGAATCCACAGAAAGGCTGCCGTGGGTGGCGAACTTCATTGGCAGGGGGCGAATTGTTCCGTCGAAAGAAAATTGACAGAAAATTGGAGACAGAAAAATAGGAGCGACGACAGGAGGTGATAATGACAATGGTGTCTCGATGCATGCCGTCTTCTCCATGTTGCCGCCCAATCGATGCCTTCCCTGGCGGACCGACTCATCCGAATGTTCCTTGGCCCCAAAAATGAGGAGCCGCGGAAAGGCCTTTCTTTCCAGTACCGGCCGTTTTTGGCCAGAGAATTAAATCCAGAGAAACGAAAAAAGGGTTTTCGCCGATTGAGCGAAAACCCTTTGATTTTTCTTAGTGCGGATGAGAGGACTTGAACCTCCACGCCCTTGCGGGCACTAGAACCTGAATCTAGCGCGTCTGCCAATTCCGCCACATCCGCGAATTAGCTCTAGAACAATATCGCCATTTTCTGAGAATCGCAAGTGGAGGCGGGCACGAAAAATCGGAATTCAAGTATCGTCCCGCTGGCGAAATTGGTGGCCGACGCAGGCACGCGTCAGCCGCCTTTAAAAAAGCCGTCGCCGCAGCACGTTGCCCCATCCCCTAAGACATCCCACCGCCTCAGCGTGGACAACTCCACCGGCAACGCTTCTCTCTGATATACTTGAATGCTACAACTTGTCCCCCCCTGATTACCTGATTCCCCATTTTGAATCCGCGCGAGGATTGGCGAGCATGCAACTTCATTGCCTCGGTACGGTAGGCTATCACCCCAACGCCCAACGCCATACCTCGTGCTACTTTCTGCCTGAATCGGGACTGCTGCTGGATGCCGGTACAGGCGTCTTTCGGTTGGCTCCCCTGATCCAGACCGATTCGCTTGATGTGTTGCTCAGCCACGCTCATCTAGATCACACCTGCGGCTTGACCTTCTTGCTGGATGTGCTGTTTGAAAGTCCGGTGAAGACGTGCCGGATTTGGGGCGAGAAGGACAAGCTAGACGCGGTTCGCGAACACCTGTTTAACGACCTGATTTTCCCCGCGTCACTGAACGCCGAGTGGATCGAGATCGATTCGTTGGATGAATTTCGCATCGGAGACACGACGATCACACATCGCACGCAGGATCACCCCGGCGGCAGTGTGGCCTACCGTATCGAGTGGACGAAGCAACAAAAACGGCTTGTCTATGCCACCGACAACACCGGTGACACCAGCCGCGAAATGGCCCAGTGGGGACAAGGTTGTGACCTATTGATGCAAGAGTGCTACTTTCGTGACGCGTCCGCCGAATGGGCGAAGAAGACCGGGCACTGTTGGACCAGCCGGGTCGCGGAAGTCGCCAAGTTGATCCAGCCCAAGCAATTGCTGGTCACGCATATCAATCCGCTGGAAACGTCCGAGGATCCGGTGGATCTGGACGTGATCCGAAACGCGGTCGATTGCCCCGTCGTCCTCGCCGAAGACGAGATGACGATCGAGTTTTAGTTCTTTGCCTGCTTGGCTTCGAGTTCTTTGTAGAGCCGATCGAGCACGCCGTTGACGAATCGTGGACTGTTTTTGTCGCCATAACGTTTTGCCAAAACGATGGCTTCATTGACGGCAACACGTCCAGGGGTATCGCCAAACAAAATCTCGTAGCCCCCCAACCGCAACACGTTGCGATCAGTCACCGCCATGCGAGGCAGCGTCCAGTGGCTGGCCAATTTGCTGAGATGGGCGTCGACGTCATCGCGATGCTCGAGCGTGCCCATCAATAATTTGTAGGCGAACTCGGTTAACGCTTTGCGTCCTTGTAAACGCGAGCGAATGAACTGCTTGGCGGATTCATCAGAGCGGGGATCGTTAACGTCCGCCTCGTAGAGCAGCTGCAATACTATCTCGCGGGCACGGCGGCGAGTGGACATTCGAACCTGACAACAATGAGGGAAATAAAAAGGGAAGCGTGAGTGGGGATTCTATGCGGAAATGGCAGAAGCGCCGATTGGGGCAGTCAAGAAACCTTCGATTTAGCCCCGCCAGCTTTCGCCCCTTGCCATCTACTTTGGGTAGCGGCACGGCGCAAGGCCGTCCGGTTGCGGCGAGTAAAACGTTCGATTTTGACCGGGCGGCTCGCGCCGTTTCGCTATAAAAACCCCTCGCTTGTGCCCAAAGCAGATAGCATTGGACGCTACGGTGCGGGCGATGGGGGCGGTGCGGGCGATGGGGGCGGCAACTTTTCCAGCTGACGCTTGGCTTCGGCGACCGCAGGCTCGGCCCAGCCATGATCGGCATGCAGTTGAATGATCCCGGTCAACGATTCTCGGGCCGTTTGTGGCGGCGCGTTTTCGACCGTCTGGCGAATGCGATCGAGCAACTGGACTGCGCGAGGATCGAGAATCATCGCAGGAGCACGTTCGCGAAGCAGTCTTGCCTCGTGTTTCGCCAGGCGAATCATCTCCGCGAGCGACTCGTCGGTTTGCAGAGTCTGGGTGTCGTAGATCGCCAACCACTGAGTCAACCGCGACGCCGCAGCGACCGGATCCTGCTCGCGGCCCGTCATCGCATCCAAGAACCCTTGCTCTGCGGCCGAGAGCGGCGAAATATCCAATTTGGCCTGCACGCTCAACCGTCTCAGCAACCGCTGCAGATCGATCGCGTGCCGCCAACGATTGACCGTTTCGTAGCGAGGATCGTCGGGAAATCGTTTCAGGAATTGATCCATCTCTAACCGAGCTTCGCCCGCATTTTCTGCCTCGGCGTTTTCCGCGATGACTTGATAAAGTTCATCCGCGGTGGGCTGCTCGGCTGCTTTGAAGAACAAGATGACCCCCGCGATCAGCACCGCCATCATCAGTGAAATCGAGATTGCCTGCTTCCAATGCTCGGCGGGCGATGCCTCGGCAACATGCCCCGCCGCGTGTTCCTGTTCGTTGTCCACTGATTGAAAATGAGTGGGACGACTGACCGGTTCTGCCGCCGTTGGATCGGCATCCTCGATGTCGGTTGGCGGGTCCGAAACGACGGTATTCTGAGAGGCGACGGTAGCCGAAAACTGCGGGTTCGCGTGCTCGGAGACTAATGGGTTGCCGAGATCGGCCGTCCGAATCTCTTCGCTCGGCGGACGATCACCAGCGAGCTGATTGAGGCTCAATCCAGTCGTGTCGTGGCCCCCCGCATCCGTTTTTTCGGTCGATTCCCCGATCGGCTTGGCGGCTGCTTGATCTCGTTCCGGAACCGCATGGGCGGTCGGCATCGAATGGTCTGGCAACGTTTGTTGACGAAGCAGTCCCGCACGCATCGCTTTTAACCGGTTCATCACCGAAAGGGCGGTCGGCGGACGATCGGCCGGATCTTTTTCCAGCAGTTGATGAACGAGCTCGCAAAGCGCTTCGGGCAATTCCGAATCAATCAACTCCAGCGGTACGGGACGATCACGCCGCAGCGCTTCAATCACCTCGGTGGTCCGTTTGCCGGGAAAGGGAGGCCGTCCGATCAACATCGCATACAACACACTGCCCAACGCATACAGATCGGTGCGAACCGAAACCCCACTGCTGTCGGCTTGCTCGGGAGCCATATAGTCGGCGGTCCCTAAAATCGATCCTGCCAACGTCTGTTCGCCAAACCCAAACAGCTTGGCGATCCCAAAGTCGACCAATTTGACATTGCCCGAGGTCGACAGAATCAAGTTCGCTGGCTTCAAATCACGGTGAATCACGCCAAAATCGTGGGCATGCTTTAACGCACCACAGATTTCGATAGCGATGTCGATGGCCGGCTGCCAATGAATCCGTTTCTGACGCCGAATCCGCTGCTGC
This sequence comes from Novipirellula rosea, assembly GCF_039541335.1. Classification (NCBI taxonomy): domain Bacteria; kingdom Pseudomonadati; phylum Planctomycetota; class Planctomycetia; order Pirellulales; family Pirellulaceae; genus Novipirellula; species Novipirellula rosea. Next base: position 7,048 of record NZ_BAABGA010000065.1, read on the forward strand.
AGCGATTCTCCCTCGACCAATTCCATCGAATAAAACAGTTGCCCGTTTTCTTCGCCGTAACCGATCAGCCGCACGATGCCGGGGTGGCGAAGTCGCTTCAGCGTTTCCACTTCGGAATCAAACCGTCGCCGAAAACGAGGCTCGTCAGCGACATGCGTTGCGATCAGCTTGACGGCCACTTTTTCGCCGGTGTGCTCGTGAACGCCGACATAGACGGCCCCCATTCCGCCCCGCCCCAACGTCTCTCCGATTCGATAGGGACCAAGGAATTCAGGAGATTTCATTGCGGATGATTTAGCACGAGATTGGAAAAAAGATCGGAGCAACACTGCGACCGCGGCATGATTGTAACGGAATCCGCACGCGATCCCATCATGACACACGGCGCCGCGGGTTGGCAAAAGTGCAATTTAATTGCACCCGCCGAAACACTAAGATCCCTGCCATGAACGCAATTCCCCCCACGATCGCAAACAGCAATCTCGCTAGCAAATCGAGCCGAAATCGCATCCTGTTGGCGGCAGCGGGCGTTTCCATGCTCTGGCTGGCCCAGCCCCCCCTCGGCCTTTGGCCAATCGTGGGAGTGTGTCTGGTCCCGATATTATGGATCGTTGTCGATCAATCCGCGTTTACACGGCGTGACTATGTCGTGATTTGGTTGGCTTCGTCACTGTATTGGTTGGTCTCCCTACAAGGCATCCGGCACGCTCATCCGGCAATGTATGTGTGTCTGCTCGCTCTGGCTGGCTACTTGGGCATCTACCTGCCGCTCTTTGTGATGCTGTGCCGCCGCTGCGTGCGGTGGAATGTTCCGCTGCTGGTTTCGGCTCCCGCGATGTGGGTCGGACTCGAGTGCGTACGAAATTACATGCTCACCGGCATCTCGGCCCTGATGCTCGGTCACACACTTGCCGATGTTCCGGTGATGATCCAAATCGCCGACCTGTTTGGCACCTACGGTGTCAGCTTCGTCATCGTCTCGGCGAACGTCGCCCTATTCAGTTTAGTTTTCCGCATTGTTTCGCGACAACGCATCACTTCCGAGTCACCCAAAATCGAAACCGCTGGCAGAACGATCGCAGCATGCGTCGTTGCAGCGATGTGCATCGGCGCCAGCTTTCTTTACGGCCAATTCCGGCTCAGCGAACCCGTCACCGAACCGTTGGCCACCTTCGCGCTTGTGCAGCGTGATGAACAAGTCGAATACCAACAAGACTTTGAACGCGAACTAAGTATTTTTCAAAACTACACCGCCCAAAGTGTTGATGCACTCGAGAACAGCAGCGATGCCGTTGATGTCGTCGTGTGGCCCGAATCGATGTTTACCGGCGGGTTGCCATGGATGATTGCCGATGCCGATGCGGTCGTGCCCGAACAATACGAGGGGCCGCCCGATTCGTTTATTGCGATGGTGGGACAGAACCAGAACTATTTCCGGAGTCGCGCCGATGAAGTGATCCGCACACTTGCGCAGTCTACCCCCGAGCAACAACAACCTCATCTGGTGGTTGGTTGCGGCGTCGTGCGTTACGGGAAACTGCCGCAAGTCTACAGCGGGATGGTTCACGTTTCGCCTGCAGCAAAGGTAAGTGGATGGTACGGCAAAAATCACTTGGTCATGTTTGGCGAATACGTTCCACTCTTGCCGAGTATCCCGGGACTGCGTTCGTTGGTCCCCGCCGGCTTGGGTGTCACGCCAGGCGAAGGGCCTACGGTGTTTGAAGTCGACGACACCGCCATCGTGCCCAGCGTCTGTATCGAGACCGCAGTCGAGCGGCTGATGGTCAATCATCTAAGCCGTCTACGCAAAAACGACACACGTGCCGATGTAATTGTCACGGTGACCAACGATGGATGGTTTGATGACTCGAGCATCCTGGCGCATCATCGACGCTGTGCGCAATTGGTGGCCGTCGGGACGCGGCGACCGGTTTTATCGTCAGCCAACAATGGTCCAACCGCATCAATCGACAGCTGCGGTCGCTTGGCCGAGTCATTGCCGTCGGGGACGAACGGCGCGATCATCGCGACGCCGCGTCGTGATGATCGAACGAGCCTGTATGTTCGCATCGGCGACCTTCCCGCAAAACTGCTGGGCTTGGCATGCCTGGTCGTTTTGACCTCGATCGTGGTACAGGCCAATGCAAACCGCAGAGCACGACGCCGCTCCGAGTCGTCCTAGCGGTAAAGCCGCAAACAAAGTTGATAGCATTGGGCATGGCCCGCTTTGCTCCGCTACAACACCACCCGAGGACCACCGATTCCACCCACCCTGGGGGCATCGTTTTTGAAATTCCGATGAATGTGACGCCTCTTTGGATCTGGATTTCCCCAATAATTGCCGCAAATTTAGGATTGGAAGCACATGGGATGCGGGTTGTGGTTGTCGATCTTGGGCAGTTTTGTTCACATACTACCCCGCGACCATGCTGCTAGCACGATCGCCCCTTGTATGCATCACGCATCTGGAACGTTTTGGCCCAATGAATTGGCGGAAAACGTTTTCAACTATGCTTTAGGAAATAGACCCATTGAGTGCCAATTGCATTGAATCCGATACGGAAATCGAATCGTGGCAACCGCCTGTTAACGAAGAAAACGAGACACGATCCTCCGCACAACAGCGCGGCTTGGATCGTGAACTACTGATTGCCAGTCGTGAATTTGCCGTCGAGCATCGCGGCAAGAGTTGGTGGCATCTATGCAGCACTCTCGCTGCGGTCCTGTTTTTTGCCACAGTCGCTGGGATGACCGAGCCGCTCTGGTTACGAACACTGGCCAGCGTGTTGACGGGGCTGACACTGGTTCGCATGTTCATCCTGTACCATGACTATCAACACAACACGATTTTAACCCGTTCGAAATTAGCCAAGCTGATTCTCAGCGTGTACGGCAACTTGATGCTGACGCCGCCAAGTGCGTGGAAGCATTCGCACGACCACCACCATCACCACAATTCCAAATTGTTCGGAACCGACCTCGGTTCGTTTCCGATCATGACCACGGAAAACTATCGCAAAGCATCGAAGATCGAGCGATTGGGTTATCGCGTCGCTCGCAATCCCTTGGTCATCCTGATGGGCTACTTTCCAGTGTTCCTGTACGGCATGTGCATCTACACAGCCCGTCGTGACCCGCGACGTCACTGGGACGCATTCACCTCGATGCTGCTGCATTTTGGATTTATCGCAGCCTGTTGTTGGTTTAGCGGATGGGTAACGACGACGTTTGTGTTTTTGTTACCGACGTGGATCGCCACCTGCCTGGGAACGTATCTGTTTTACATCCAACACAACTTTCCCGATGCAAAGATTCGTGACGGCGACGAGTGGAGTTACACAAATGCGGCGCTGCAATCATCGAGCTATCTCGAGATGGGACCTGTCATGCACTGGATGACAGGCAACATTGGCTACCATCACGTGCATCACTTGAACGCAAAAATCCCGTTCTATCGGTTACCCGAAGCGATGCAGGCGTTGCCTCCGCTGCAAGATCCTAAGAAAACGTCCCTGAAAATTCGCGACATCATCCGCTGTCTGCAACTCAAGTTTTGGGACGAGGACCGAGATCGTTTGATCACGTATGCCGAGCTCGACGCGGCGTAACGCTACGCGATAGAAAGACCAAACGGCGATTGTTGCAACGGGATCGTTTTCATCCAGTGCCATCGTGCTCAGGCACTACGGGGTGATTTTTCTAGCGGTGCGGCGCAAGCCGCCCGGTAAATTTCGAACGTTTTACTCGCTCCAACTGCACAGCTCGGGCCATGCCGCTACCAAGGTCGCACCGCTACTAAGATCGATGGCAATGGGCCCCGCGCCGCTCAGCAAAGCCGGAAACGGCAGACCTGCGTTTTAAGGACCGCGGCGGTAAGACGGTGTCAACCGATCGATCGCCTGCTTGGCGGGCAACAAATCAATGAGCTCGCGGTCATGTGGATCCAATTGTTGGTAACGATCAACCAACGTCGTCTCATTTTCGTTTCGCGACCAAGCCTTGCGTTTGACCGTTTCTTCGGCCCAGTAACGCAGCGTGACTGCTTCCATCATCGGATTGCGGGGATCACCCGCGATCGAATCGAGCACGTCGCGGTCGGCATCCGAGAGGATAATCTCGATCATCGCCAATTCGTCGATCGTCAAGGGTGCGGGGCGATCGCTGAGTGAATTACCTGAGGATCCTCGGTCGTTAGGTCCTCGGTCGCTAGGGCCACGCGGAAATCCAAATCGGCCCCCACGGCCATCGGGTCGTCCCACGTCCCCGAACACCATCGCGCCGACCGCCATTAACTCGGCTCGCTCGCTGTCGACAAACTGCTTCAATCGCGAGATGAACTTGGTCGCCCCAGGATCCTCGTTTTGCAATCGCATTTTCAAAATCTGATGAAGCGCAAAGGCAATTCGTTCGATCGTGTCGTCCGACAAATTCAAACTCGACCGTTTCGACATGGCCAATTGCGTCTGATCGATCGCTTGTTTGATTGCCTCGCGACGCTGATCCAAATCGTCCGCTTCGATCTTGTCTCGCAGTTCACTCGAGAGCGTTTCGCGCCACGCCGAATAGATCTGCATCGTTTGCAGTAACACATCCGCATTGGGCTCAGCCTGAACGCGTTCCGCGGTCTGACGAATCTGCTGTTGGTCTTGTTCATCCAGCCGCGTAAAACGTTTCCAGTTCGAATCTAAATGCGAACGCTGGACCAACGATAACGTTTCGATCAAATCTTCGCGTTCAGAGAGATCGACATTCGACACGATCGGCTCGGGCGGTGACAAATCACCAATATCTTTCATAGCCGTGACCATATTGGTCCACGATTCATTGAGCGCCAAATCACGCATCAGTTGCAAATCGCGGCCGTAATAATAGGCATCGATATTTTCCGCGATCGCAAGATCTTCGAGTTGCGACTGGTAATGAAAACTCCGGACGCCATAGATAGTCGCCGCCGCAGCCAAGATCCCCAACACACACAATCCCGCAGTGATCAGCGGCCAGCGGAATCGATTGACGAACACCCGCGAAGCCGAACTTTCGGCTGTGGGTTTGACGATATCGGATACGACCAATTCGAGTGTTGATTCGACGAGTTTTTCACAGGGCGTCAGCGCCGGAAAATCGTCTAAATAGTCCCACCCTTGCTGCAATGATTGCAGTCGTCGTCGCAGCTCGGCATCGTCCAACAAACGACTCTCGAGTTGCGTGCGTGAATCATGATCCAGCTCGCCATCGACATAGGCCACGAGCAGCTCGTCGTCTGGGTCCAGCGGCGCGTCGTCGGTTAACAGTTTCAAACTCATGGTCCCACCTCCTTGGGGATGAGTCCCGAGTCGATGTAAGGTTGCAGCATTTCTTTTAAGTTGACTCGCGCCCGACTCAGCAGCGACTTGACTGCCTTGGGCGTGAGATCCATCGTTTCGGCGATCTCGGCATAGCTCATGCTCTCGAATCGCGATAGCATCAACGCCATCCGCTGCCGTTCACTGAGTGATTCGACCGCCTGACGCACAATCTGGGCACGTTCACTGCCTTCGCTAACACGCGTCGGCATCAGCCCGCTGGCATCCAGTGCGGTGGACGCCAACAATTGAGCGTTGCTAGGTGCATCTTGGCTTCGCGGTGCATCGACTTCGCTCACTTCGCGACGACGCGACATGGTGCGTGCCGAGTTGCGTGCCACATTGCCCGCGATCGTAAACAGCCAAGTCGAAAATTTTGCTCCCGGTTCATAGCGTTTGCGTGCACGATAGACACGCAAAAAAACTTCTTGCGTTAAGTCTTCTGCCAATTCATGGCTCGGTCCGAGTGTGTGCATCAATCGCACCAATCTTGCCTCATACCGACGCACCAATTCCTCAAACGCTCCCGCATCATCGTCGCGGACGCGCAGCATCAAGCGAACGTCCGGATCGGACTGCTGATAACGCATCGCGGTGGAATCGCTTACAGCCAAACCAGCCTGTTGGGATAAAAAGGAACGAGAACGAGTCTTCTTTGTGTTAGTTTAGTGTCTCAGCGACCATTGGGGATACCATCTCCGATCACCTCAAGAATTAACCCAAGAATTGCCCTGAAGGTTCCGGCGAAAATCGGAATATCGCGGGATCGATGGTTTTCATCGCCGCGAATTTCCAAAATGCTCACGCTGCGCCCCCCACGCTCGCGATTGCGTTTGACGGAAAATCGCGGCCTGCTTGCCGTGGATCGCTAGATGACGTTTTCCTAACGTGACTTGCCTAACGTGACTTGCCTAACGTGAACTGCCTAACGTGACTTGGTTTCCCACCACGATTCCCAAGTGTTGGCCAGCTGCTCGACCAACTCGGGTTTCTGTGCCGCCAAATCAACCATTTCGGTGGGGTCGGACTGCAGATTGTAGAGTTCCCAATTTCCCTTGACGTGTCGTATGCATTTCCAATCGCGATCGCGAATGGCTTGATACTTCCCAAATTGCCAAAACAATGGCCAAGGCCGCTCGCTCGCTTCCCCACGCAGCGTGGGAACAAGCGAATGCCCCGCTAACTCACTAGGGGCGTCCACGTTCGCCAAGTCCAACAGGGTGGGCGTGAAATCGACGAGATGGCCAACATGATCGGTAACCGATCCCGCTTGAATCTTGCCGGGCCAATACGCGATCATGGGCGTCCGCGTGCCCCCCTCGTAATCGGTTGTTTTGTATTTACGGTACGGCGTGTTCGAGGCGTTGGCCCACACCCGGCCTTGCGTCAAGTAACTCGTGACCTCCCAAGGCATTGCTCCGTCGACAGTCGATCGGTCGGCTGAATCTTCGCTGGCGCCGTTGTCGGATAAGAAAAAGACCACGGTGTTCTCTGCTTCGCCGAGTTCTTCAATCTTGCCGAGCACACGGCCAATGTTGCGATCCAATCGGTCGATCATCGCGGCGTAGGTGGCCATTCGCAAATCCCAGTGATCTCGCTGTTCGGCAGGAATTGAATCCCAAGCCGGCAGTTCCTCATCGCGAGGTGACAACGTCGCATTGGCGGGCAACACCCCGAGCGACTGCTGTTTGGCAAAACGTTGCACTCTCAGCTGGTCCCACCCGATCGCTTTGTATTTGCCTCGATACTTCGCCACATCCTCTTCGCTGGCGTGCATTGGATAGTGCGGTGCCGTATAAGCGAGGTACAACAGAAAGGGCTTGGATTCGTCCTTGTATTGATCGAGATATCCAATCGCATGATCGGTGAAGGCATCAGTGGTATAGAAATCCTTTGACTCCGGCGTAAACGGCAAGAACTTCTGATCATCAATCGCCCAGCGACGCACTCTCTTTTTTGCTGGCTCAGGCTCTCCATCCCTCGCATGTCCGGGATTCCAAAAATTGCAACAGCCATCGGTCAGCCCGTAATAGCGATCAAACCCACGCTCGAACGGAGTTTGCCCGGCATGCCATTTCCCAGTCATCAACGTTCGATAGCCCGCGTCTCGCATCCGCTCGCCAAACGTCGCCGCAGAGTAGTGAACCGACGGTGATGCCCCCACGTGATGCCACCAACGCCCGGTCAAAATCGAAGCCCGCGTGTGCTCGCATTTGGCGTTGTTATAGAAGGTGCGAAAACGCAAACCACCGTTGGCAAGTCGATCGAGATGCGGCGTTTCAATCTCACCGCCATAACATCCGATGTCCGAAAACCCCATGTCATCGGCCATGATCAAAACAATATTGGGACGCTCTGGATCGGCGGCACTCAGCGTTGCAGGAACAGCCGAAACGAGCGAAGCAAACATCGCCATCCAAATAACGCACCGCATTGCAAGGGCCGATTCTTCGCGCCCCTCGGTCGACGGATTCACGGTGGAGAAAAGCATGTTGAATTCCTATTGATTACAAGTGCTGGAGAGAGGGCGAGTGAGATCGATGACCGGTATCGTCGGGACAACACGGCTTCGTCTGCGTGACATGTTGCGAAGGGAACCTCGTGAGCGACAATTTTAGTTCAAAATGGCTTGAGGGAGGGGGGGCAGCGAACGAAACGGCCTACGTCCTATACACGGCCTGCGTGTCAATCGCGGATCGAGCGCGCGAACATGCCCAAAACCTGATTTCCAGAGCCTAATTTACAGAGCCTGATTTTCAGCCGTGGCGACTGTTAATCCGGCGCCGCCCGCTTTGCTTGCGCGCTCACCTCGCTCGCCATACGGCTTGGCGAAATCTAAAAACCGGAGGCCGATCCCGTAAATTTTTTGCCGAGAATCCTGTGGTTTCGGCGTCAAAATCGGCTCCGCGACGCGAGGCCGATGCATGCGTTGGCACACACTTTGCCACTCACACACAGCTGGCACGCTTGCGACCGCCACTGCGTTCTGCAATCCAGCGGTCTCGCAACCATTTTTCAGCAAAAACCCCGACAAAACGCGATTCGCTTACACAACGATGTTCCCGACAACGATGTTCCCGACGCTGCTCCTAAAACAACGATTATAACGATTGTGATTTCCGGCAGCCTCCGCAGGGGCGAATCGACAGAGAGAGTGTGTGGATGTGAACCAATCAAAGAAAATCAACGACACCTCACCCGATAAAAAATCGCTCAGTCGAAATGCAAATTTTGCTGGGCAAGTTCCCTTCCAGACGGGTGTCGCAGCGAGGCAGGCAAGAGAAACCGTCCCCACCCCAGCCGACTTCAACACGAGCGTAATCGATCGGAGTAAAATATCAGTATCCATGGATCGCAGCAGCCGAGTTGATCAGCGGCTGCGAACCTTTCGAGTCACGCTGTCTATTTTGGTCAGCGGTTGCATCACATTAGGAGCCGTCGTGTGGTGGCGATTGCTTAACTAATTCCTCTTTTATCATCCCAGATCGAGGATGTTTTTCCACCGCTTCGTTCGAAGATCGTTTCACTGTTTCCACAATGAAGGAACTCGCCAGATGAAGTTAGTAATCAGCAGTAACCGAGTCGCAGTAGGCAACAAGCTTCGCAATTACATTGAATCGCGTCTGCAGCAATCATTCCAGCGGCTTGACCGGTGGGTACAAAAAGTCTCGGTTTGCCTTGATGACATCAACGGTCCCCGTGGCGGCGTCTGCAAACAATGTCGACTTGTCGTCACCTTAAACGGCGCGGAAACCGTGGTGGTCACAGAAACAGGATCAAGCGTCGGAGCATCGGTATCCAAGGCGATCCGCCGTGCTGGTTTTGCCATGACGAAGCGAGTGAAATCACGACAAGACCGCCGGGTCAAAAAGATCTCGCATCGACATCTTCCCGGAATCGAGCTGGCGACATCGCCAGAACTTTCCGAGCTGGATGACGCTCAATGGGAAAAGTCGCCATGAAATCCCTCGCCACAAAGTACACGGTGACCACTCGCGATCACGCACAGATTACGGGACTGCTGAAGGATCCCCAAGTCTGCGACCATGCCTTGCCCGAGGTACTGCGTTCACTACGCGAACGCTTGCAACGTGCTGAGTGTGTCGAAGCGTCCCAGGGTTCCGGCGAACTTATTTCGATGAATTCGCCGTTTTATCTACAAGACCAAACGACCGGCGAGGTGATCAAGCATTGGTTGTGTTCCCCCGATGCCGCTGGCTACTCTGCGAACGACTTGTCCATTTTATCCCCCCTGGGCGCGAACGTTCTGGGATGCCGCGTGGGGGATGAAATCGTCGTGGACGATGCAAACGGCCGACGACGTCGCTTCACCGTGTTACGAATATTGGCGTAACCCCTCTGCAAATGATATTAGATATCCGGAACATCAATCTTGATGTTCCGTTTCCGATCGCAAGCGTTTTTCAAACGTCAGTCCCAAGTCGGTGATTTTCGTTCGCAACGTGCTGCGTGCGATCCCTAAAATCTCGCTCGCTTGGGCTTGGTTTCCACCCGCGTGGCTGAGCACTTCGGGCAATGCGATCCGATCGATCTCGTTATGCAATTTCTGATACAGATTGGGTTGGTTCTCCGAGAGCAACTCATTGACGAATTGCTGAAGATTGGCAATGTCCAACCTCGAGGAAGCTGCGACAGGGGACGCCGGCAGCTCACCGCGACACGAGGGCGGCAAGGAATCGACGGAGAGAACCTCCCCCACATTTCGCACCAATGCATGCTTCACCGCACTTTGCAGTTCACGCACATTGCCCGGCCAAGGATATTGTTTCAGCCGTGACATTGCCTCTGGAGCGATCGAGCGGACTTGCTTGTGCAAATCTTCGTTGAATAGCTTGACAAAGTGCTCGACAAAGATCGGGATATCCTCAGCACGCTCTCGCAGCGGAGGCAATTGGATCGTGAACACACTGAGTCGGTAGTACAAGTCTTCGCGAAAATCGCCTTCGCTGACCATCTCCAACAGGTTTCGATTGGTTGCCGCGATGACTCGCACATCGACCTGGATCGTTTCGTTATTGCCGACGCGTTCAAAGCTTCCGTCCTGTAATAACCGCAACACTTTGGCTTGGGTCGCCGGCGTCATATCGCCGATTTCGTCAAGGAAAATCGTCCCTCCATCAACTTGTTCAAACTTTCCCACCCGGCGTTTTTCGGCGCCGGTGAACGCGCCACGCTCATGGCCAAACAATTCGCTCTCAAGTAAGTTTTCAGGCAACGCGGCGCAGTTGATGGCCAAAAAAGGACGATCGGCACGACGACTGTGCTGCAGGATCGCACGTGCGATCATCTCTTTCCCAGTCCCGCTCTCGCCTAAAATCAAGGCGTTCACGTCTTGCGGAGCAACCTGGCCAATCGCCTTGTAAACCTCTTGCATCGCGGGCGAACGACCGACGATCTGTTCCGCAGTCGCATCGCCGTCCGGCGAGACCGAAAAGGTGGTCGCAGCCTGTCCCAACCGACGCATCTCGATCGCACGATGGACCGTTGAAAGTAATTTATCGAACTCGACAGGCTTCAAAAGGTATTCGAACGCCCCTCGCTTCATCGCTTCGATCGCCGTTTCCGTTGTCGAAAACGCAGTGATGATGATCACGGGAATTCGCGAATCGAGCTGGTGCAAACAATCAAATGCGTCCAGCCCCGACATATCGGGCAGCCGCACGTCCAAAATGACCGCGTCGGGGTGATGCTGTTTAAACGCAGCGATCCCTTTTTCAGCGGTCGCCGCCGTGATCACTTCCAATTCATCCGTTTCCAAACTCTTCTTGAGCGAATACAGCAGGTTCGGTTCGTCATCAATGATCAGTAGTTTCGACACTTCAGATTCCAACAGCATAAAAAGAGCAACTATCGAGTTTCCGCGAGCACGCTGGACAACGGCAACATCACCTTGAACACGGTCCCGCCTTGATCTCGATCCTCTGCCGTCAAATCACCTTGGTGAGCCTCGATGATCCGTTTCGAAACGGCCAACCCGAGTCCCACTCCGGGGTCCTTCGTGCTGAAGAAGGGTTCAAAAATACGAGCGCGCTGTGCGTCCGGCAATCCGCAACCATTATCCGCCACGCTCAAACATATCCAATCTTGTGAAACGTTCGAGAGTTCCCCCCCGCTGTGCTCACCTCTTTGACGCTGAACTTCGACCGTGATCTGACCGTGATTGGCAACCGCATCAAAGGCATTGAGCAGCAGATTCAGTAGCACTTGCCTCAGTTGTGTTGCATCCCCTTGAACCGTAATCGGTTCCTTCGGCATTCTACACACAATCTCGATCTGACGGGTCTGGGCACGACTGGCGACAAGATCAAGCGTTTGCCGGACGATCGGAGCCAATTCGACCGATTGGGATTGCAGCGGTGCGGGACGAGCAAAATCAAGAAAGGTTTGCAACAAGCTATCCACACGGGTGATTTCTTCATCCAAAACCGCCAAATCGGTGGCGTTTAAACTGGCCAATTCGTCTTGTCGTCGTGCCGATTGAACCAGCGTTTTCATACACATCAGAGGATTTCGGATCTCGTGCGCCAAACCTGCCGCCAATTGGCCGACGGCAACCAATTGATCGGCACGAATCACTTCGTGATGCCGCATTTGTAGTTGCTCGACCACCGCCCCCACACGATTGGAAACATTCTCGAGCACCAACTGCAGATCTTGCAGCGTCGGATCGGCCGAGATTTCGATCGGCCCCACCACGGTGTCAAGTTTTCCAGCGACATCGCGAATCGGCACGGTCAACAGAAACATCGATCGATTGATAGCGCGGGCGACGCCGTAACCCGCCTCCAACCCCACGACGCCACCGCAAGCCCCCAGCAGCGCCATCACCAACGCCAACTTTTGAGCCATCGCTTGGTTTTGCTGGTTACTTTGCTCGAGCTCTTTCTCGTTCAGATCGAGGTAGCGGTGTGCCGCTTGCAAAACGTGCTGCGAAAGCATCTCGTCTTGAAGGCTTCGCACGCTCGCAAAAGAGATCTCTGTCGCGGGATCGTCAACGAGCCGGTGAAGATCAGCAAAATATTCATCCAACCCCTCCGAAACTTTTGCGAGACACTCGATCTCTTCGTCCGAACCGGAGAGTTCGGATGCGGTGGCCAACCAGTTTTTCGCTTCCTGCTGTTTGCTGACCGCCGTCACCAGATGTTCCCGATCCTCGGTCAACAAAAACACGCTTAATTCGTGCCGCATCTCACGAACAATTAATTCCATCGCTTCGGCCGCCCGGATGCTCGCCACGTTGACGTCAAGAATTTGCGAATTTTGACGCTGCAATTGCAGTACATACCAGGCTCCTGAAAACCCCAAGCACAACAACAGAAAGCCGGTTACCGGCAAAAAGACTCCCAACTTGTTTCGTAGCCTCATCGGATCAGTCTCGGAGTTAAATTGGATGAAATTTAGCCGTAGAACCGTAAATTCGACTTCTCGCGGTGGTATGCCGTGCAAAGGCGTTGCCGCAATGCCGGGGATTCGAGTATTTCCACCCACATCATCATGTCGCCCGCAAGGTCAATCAAACCATTGGCAAAGCCCGTGCCTGAATGAGCCCGTGCCTGAATGAGCCCGTGCCCGAACGAGCCCGTGCCTGAATGTCAAGTGCGTCTCTCGATCGCCGTCAATGGATGCGACCTCCGAAACCGCCCGTCGCTGTTTCGATTTCCCCCCCTCACGCTATCGAGAATCCTGCTCGCCGCCATGACATTGATTTGTTCTTTGGTGTGCTCCGTGGGTATACTGAACAAACGCCGGGTCGCGCCAAGGTTTCGGCTCTTACTGTGTTTTGATTTTGCTTTGCTTGACGCCCCCGGGGCTAAGACCGAAACGATCTCCAACGTTAGGAACCGCAAGCAATGAAGACGCATGAAATCAGTTTGGCCATCAAACAACTTGCTTCGGATGATGGCGTGGTCCGCGAGAAAGCCCGTAACGCGTTAGTCGCCGCAGAGAGTCGCGATGTGACGGAAGCTCTGATCGCCGAATTAGTCGATTATCGCCATCAAGTTCGCTGGGAAGCGGCAAAGGCGTTGTCACAAATCGGAGACCCCATCGCCGCGTTGCCGTTAGTGCACGCGATGGACGACGATGACCACGACGTTGCCTGGGTCGCCGCCGAAGGCGTGGCCGAGATGGGCGAAGTCGGGCTGCAAGCGGTGCTCAGCGGGCTGTCCCATTCGAGCCGTTCGGGGTCGTTTTACAAAGTCGCTCATCATGCCTTGAAAGAAATTCGCAAACATGGCAAACATCGCGATGTGGTTGCCAAAGTAATGGCCACACTCGAAGGGGTGGAACCGCGTCTCTCCGCTCCGATCGCCGCCTACGAAGCGTTGCAAGAACTCCGCGGCAACGGATCGCCCGCGAACGGACCTGCCCACTAGCTGACGTGCCCGCTATCTGATCTGCTCACCCCGCTAGGCCACGGTCACGAAGGTCCACGTTTCGGTCGCAACGATTCTGTCACAGACTACGCTAACCCCACCTACTGTGACGGGTAGATCGTGGCAAATTGCCCCATCGAGGTGGTGTTCCCCAGCCGCTTTTTCGCGTGAAGTCATGAGCAGCAGGGCATTGTTCCGCAGAATTGGCAGTCCCAAACCGTTGGCACAGCGTATGCATCCATGAACTGCCTTGAGTTCAAATTTTTCAAGGGAGACTGATTCATGAGCGGTTCATGGCATTTGGGACGATTCGCCAATATTGACGTTCGCGTTCACTGGACGTTTTTACTCGTCCCTCTGTGGATCTATTTTTCGAGCCTTGCGGCGGGCAGCGGGGTCGCCGGCGCGACCATTTCGGTGCTGTTCGTGCTCTCGATTTTCGCTTGCGTGTTGTTTCATGAATATGGACACGCGCTGATGGCACGCCGCTTTGGCATTCCCACACGTGATATCACGATACTGCCCATCGGTGGCGTCGCTAGTCTCGAGCGGATGCCTCGTCGCCCGGCGCACGAGTTGGCAATCGCCGTCGCCGGCCCGGCAGTGAATGTCGTGATCGCTGCCGCGATTTTCCTCGGCTTCGCGATCTTGGATCCCACCGCCGGCGCCGTCACATCGTTCCTAAGCCGCTTAGCGCTCGTCAATGTCGCGTTGGTCGTGTTCAATATGCTGCCTGCGTTCCCGATGGACGGTGGCCGCGTCTTGCGATCAATCTTGGCGATGACGATGCCCTACGCGTCAGCAACCCGTATCGCTGCGAACGTGGGACAAGTCACAGCGGTCGGCTTCGGTTTACTTGGATTGATCAGCGGCAATTTGATGCTCGTCTTCATTGCCGGATTTATCTTCCTCGCGGCTCGTGGCGAAGCGATGCTGGCCACAGCTCCGGTGCGGTACGATGTCGCTTCGGAGGCGCGCAGTCATGTCGCTCCTACATCTTGCCGTGACGAGGGATCGAGTGATGCGGTCAAAGCTAGGTTGCTGAACCATCCAGGCCCAAACTTTCCCGACGTTCGCTCGCTGCCAATTATCAGCAGTCAGTGGAACGCGAAAAACGCATTAGGGTGGTTGGGCAGCAACTCATTGGAAAAGTTCTTGGTGTCCAGCGGCGGATCGGTCGTGGGGATGATCAACAAAAGCGATCTGCAACGCGTGGTTCGTGAAGGCCGCGGTGCCATGGCAATCGAACGCTTGCTGGCGCTGAGGATCATTCCGATGCAATCGCTCCGCTCGGCTTGAATCGCCAAGCGGTGATGGAGCGTCGGTGCCGGTATGTTGCAGACAATCAAGCGATGCGGGTCGCCATCTGTTTTGTCACGACAATCACGGCAGAAAACCTGTATTGGCCCCACTTTCAGCTCACCTGATCGACGCTGACGTCACCTGCCCGCTAAGGCACCAAGCCAACAAAAGCTCGAGAATCAGCCAATTTGTCGCTTGGCCTCGATTTTGGGGGCCCCGACATCTGGGGGAATCGGCATTAGAAGACTCGACATCTGGGACTCGGCATCTGGGACTCGGCGATCGGGGGCTTCGACATTAGGGGCTTCGGCAATCGAGTGATTCCTTGGTAATGTATTGCACGTCCCATCCTTTCTTCGCAACCGAGACCCATTGATGCTCGACCGTAACGAACTTTTACTGACCGCCACGAGTGCCGCACGCGTCGGCGGCGAGATCCTGCTTCGCTATTTCCGCGACGGCGTGACGATCCGCAACAAGTCCGAATCGGGCGGCAAGACGTACGACTTGGTCAGCGATGCGGACCTGGAGAGCGAGCAAGCGATCGCCAACTTTTTGCGGACCCGCTATCCCGACCATGAACTGCTGGGCGAAGAATCGCTCGCTGGCGGCGCCACCGACGCCGAACATTTATGGATCATCGATCCGCTGGACGGCACCAATAACTTCGCGCATCGGTTACCTCATTTTGCCGTCTCGATCGCCTACTACCACCGCGGTGAACCGGTGGTCGGTGCAGTGTTTAATCCGGTTCGCGATGAGATGTTTACGGCGACGAAAGGGGGCGGTGCCGCGATCAACGGCGTCGCAGCCTCGGTTTGCAATTCCGAAAAATTGAGCGAAGTCTTGATCGGTTGTGGATTCTATTACGATCGTGGCGACATGATGCGAAGCACGCTTGCGGCGATCGAAGCATTTTTTGGCAACGACATTCATGGCATCCGGCGGTTCGGCACCGCGTCACTGGACCTTTGCCAGGTCGGCTGCGGTCAGTTCGGCGGCTTCTTTGAATACCAACTTTCGCCCTGGGATTTTGCTGCCGGACGATTGTTTGTCAGCGAGGCTGGCGGCCAAGTCAGCGATGCCAAAGGTGCCGACTTGCCTCTAAAAACAACCAGCCTGGTTGCCAGTAATGGCAAACTGCACGAGGCCATGCTGCAGATCACCAAGCAGCACCATCCCTAAAACATCCGGCAATGGTTTCGGTGGCCCACGGCCCACGGCCCAGGAAATGCGATGACGATTCGCAGAGCGTTTCAATCCACGCGGGTCAGCCAGTCGCTTAGGACTTTGTCGCCACGACAATCGCTCGAACCGGCGACGGGTAGCCTTCGACCGTACGTGATCGATCGACCGGGTCCAAAAAATCAACCAGCGAGTGAAAGGTCATCCACGGTGTTCCCCGCTGTTCTGCGGGCGTGGTCGCGGTCACATCAATGACGTCGATGTTGGTGAACCCGGTCCGATCCAACCACCGCGTCAACATCGGTACCGAAGGGATAAACCAGACGTTTCGCATCTTGGCATAACGATCCTCGGGCACGAGCACCGTCGCTTCGTCCGACTCGATCACCAACGTCTCGACCACCACCTGTCCTCCGGGCTTAAGCGTTTCCGCCAGCGTTTGTAGGTGATCAATCGGGCTGGTGCGGTGATACAACACGCCCATCGAAAGTGTCAAATCGAATGCTTGCAGTTGGCTGGGAAGATCCGTATCGGCCAAAGGCACGATGAAATGCTTCTCTGGTCCTGTCGCATAGCGGCGCATCGCTTCGAACTGCATCACGTACAAAAGATAGGGATCACACCCGAGCACCCAATCGGCTCCCGCATCGATCATCCGCCACCCGTAGTATCCGTTGCCACAGCCGACATCGAGCACCGACTTGCCACGAAAATCCAGCGACTCGGCCAAACGATCCCACTTCCAATTGGATCGCCATTCGGTATCCACCGAGACTCCAAAGAAATCAAACGGTCCTTTCCGCCACGGATGCATTTGCATCAGCGTCGACGTCAGCGAATCAGCATCACAGCCCCCCGTAGCGAGCGAACCGCGAACCGTCACGGCATCGCCGCTGGCATCGATCGACGCGTCCTCGCAATCCGGCAGCGACTGCCAAGCACGTGTCCATTTATCGAGATTGCCGTGTTTGGAAGGATGAAATCGCTCGCTGCAAATCCGCCGCAATTCGCTCGCCCAATCGGTTAAACCTCGGTGACGCAATTGTTCAAACAATGCCTCTCGATCAAATAACGTCACGCTGCCGACTCCGCTTTGACCGCCAAAATCGAGGCAAAGTTGAAGCATTGGAACCACGGCGCGACACAATCAAAGCCTGCGGCATAAAGTCGATCGACGTGCGTTTGCATGGTCTCGGGGATCAGGCGATCTTCTAACGCGGTACGTTTCTGAGCAATTTCGAGATCACTGTATCCATTGGCCCGTTTAAAATCATGGTGCAGATCATTCAGCAGCGATTGTTGCCCCGCATCGTCGAAACAAATCTTTTCCGAAATAAGCAGCGCGCCCCCTGGCACGATCGCATCCGCGACCGCCGTTAATAGCGAGGCTCGTTGATCTTTGGGGATGAACTGAAGCGTCAAATTCAGTACCACAAACGAAGCGTTGGTCATCGGGAATCCGCACACGTCTGCTTGATGTACGTGGACCGGAGCCATGGCCGATTGCGGCTCGCTGTCTTGCAATTTCGCTTGCAATCGCTCGACCATCGCCGGCGCATTATCGACTGCGTGAATGACACAATCCTGCGGCACTTGACGCTGAATCAATAGAGTGGCAGCGCCAAGGGAACACCCTAAATCGTAGACGTTCGTTTTTGCTTGAGCGAACCGCGGAGCCAATTGCTGGATCATCGCCAAAATCGACGCGTAGCCCGGAACCGATCGCGCGATCATATCGGGAAAGACCTCGACCACCTGTTCGTCAAAGGCGAAGCTGCCGACACGTTCGTGAGGCAACGAATAAATCCGGTCGCGTTTCATCAAAGCTCGTTCATTGTCAAAAGGACCTTCGTGGTCAGAAATCTAGCGTGCTTAGGAATATCGAATCCGAAACTCGTCCGCACGCTCTTCTGCGGGCAATGTTTCGATTTCTCGGTCGTCGATGTTACCTTTCATCGATTCTTCGATTCGCTTTAACAATTCCCGCAGTTCCGATTCGGGGCCGACCACATCCAATTCAACGGATCCATCCCCTCGGTTTCGCACAAATCCCCGCACGCGGAGACCGATGCTTTGTGAAAGTGCGTTCGCGCGAAAACCAACACCTTGGACTTGACCACGGAAGCGTACAACGTATCGAAGCTGCGAAGCGTTCATGGTTTCAGAATCCCGTGTCTTCATCGGCCAATTGGCCCAACATATCTTGGTCCGCAGTATCGGTTAGTTCACTGACCGTTTCGCCCGCCACCGCAAGCCGCTCGATCACGACTAAACACATATCGTCAAACGGCGGAGCATCGCCGACATGCTTCAGCACCGCTTCGACCAACCGGTCTTTGATCTCTTCGGCACGGCCACCGAGCGCCGTTAACTCGCGAACTTTATCGATCCCAAATTCGTTGTCGTCATTGTCCATGGCCTCGTTGATCCCATCGGTGTACATGACCGCTACATCGCCAACAGCCATCGGAAACTCGACAGCTTCGTACGACATTCCGTCATCAATCGCGATCGGCAATCCCGATTCTTCTTCGCCCGGTTCGACAGTTTTTCCGTCTCGGGCAAGCCGTACGATGGGGGCCATATGGCCTGCGTTGACGATCGTCACCGAATCGCTGGTGGGATCAATCACGATTAATAAAAACGTGACAAACCGTTCGACATGCAACCGGCTCATGCGATCATTCAGCCGCTCGACCGCTTGAGCCACGTTGGCATCGCTCGCCAAGCAAAAACGCGTTTCCGCCGACAATTTGGCCATGAACATCGCCGCCGCTACACCGTGGCCAACGACGTCGGCCACCACCACCGCAACACGTCCATCGGCCAGATGGATGTAATCAAAATAGTCGCCACCGATGTGGTTCGCCGCCTGATAGAAACTGCAAACCTGATAGCCCGGCGCATCCGGAGGTGATTGAGGCAAGAAAGCCTGCTGAACTTCCGTCGCCAATTTCAGATCTTGTTCGACTTCGCGTTGATGCAGCGCTTGCTCGTGCAATCGCGCATTGTTGATCACCACCCCGGCTTGGGCCGCTACCCCGCTGAGCAAATCGGTGTCTTCCTCACGAAATTGCCCGCGGCCTTTGAGCGAATCGATTTGTAAAGCGCCAAAGGCTTGTCCACTGCCATCAATCAGCGGAGCACAAATCATCGACCGGATCGAAAAATCGGCAATCGATTGGCTGCTGTCAAACCGGGTGTCTTCGGAGGCGTCGAGCGACAGAATGGCCTCGCCCGTTTTCATCACTTCGCGAATGATCGTACGGCTGATCCGGACGGTCTCACTCTCATCACGCGCTTGCCGTGTTTTGACCCAACGGGGAACCAAATTGCCATTGGCATCCTCCATCACGACAAAACCACGGTCCGCCGCCGGAAAGATATCAAACAAACTATTCAGCACTTTGGGCAGTACTTCGTCGAGCCCCAATGCGTTGCTGAGGTTGCTGTTGATTCGCATCAAGGCTTCGAGTTTCGCCTCGGGCGTTGCCGACAGCTTCAGCCCCTCACTGCTACTGCGGAATTCGACTTTCGAAGAGCTAATTTTCTCGGCATCCGCGTCTTCGACCATCATGATGCCGAAGTTCGATCCATCGAACGTCATCAGATTGTGGTCTTGGGCAAATTCGGGGACGGCGTCTTTGTGAAAGACGAGCTCCACGTCACTAATGCGAACGCGGTCTCCTTCCCGCAGCACCTCAGGCTGGCTCAGCAGTTGCCCATTCAAAAAGGTGCCGTTGCGGCTGCCCGAGTCTTCGACGAGGAAGTCGCCATCCTGATGCACGACTTTGGCGTGGTAGCGGCTGACCGCGCCGGCATCGACCACTATATGGCAATCCGGGTGCCGGCCGATCACGGTCTCGCCGTCTTGCAGACGAAATCGTTCTGCGCTGCCGTCATCTCCGATCGAACTTGTCGACAAGAAAGCCATAGGAAATGCCTTGGAATCTAGTAAATCAAAATGGAGGGCGCAGCGCTGGGCCACGGGCCCGTCGACCAGGATCGCTGGCGTTTCGCGACGGATTCCCCACGCCCTAAGACGCCAAATGCTCGCGGTGAGCCGTGCCGGAAGCACATTCTATGCCAATTGGGCCCAAACAACAACGAAGGAATCGGAACACCACCTTGACTGCGAATCAAAAAACGATCCAAATAGACGCAGCGACTGGCAGTAGCGAAGAATGCAATTTCGCTTATGATGGTCGTCGCAACTGCGGAAAAGGCGACACGGAGCCGAAATATTCAAATCGGAAACATTTGAATGCGGCTGGCAAAATGAAGGCGGCTTCGGAATCAAAACAGCTTCCGCGTCAGCGCATTCGCAACAACACTGCCCCATAGTGTAATTGGCAACACGACAGATTCTGACTCTGTTATTCTAGGTTCAAGTCCTAGTGGGGCAGCTAGACTCATAAAACCCCGTGTTCCAGGCACCTCACAAGCCTGTTTCGCGGGGTTTTTTCGTGGGGTGATTGGCTCTTTTCCTTGGTGATTTGCACCGATGACACCGCCACGGACACCGCCAGAGCCATTAATGATCGATTCAGCATCGATTGCCTCACCGGTCACCTCATTCGAGCCCGCGGCCCAATGGTCATCAGTCACCTGCAAATAGTGCTTCTCAGCCGTTTGGCTCGAATGACCAAGCCATGAGTTAACAACGTGATCCTGGTGCCGCTCCTGCAGTTCGGTGCGGCGGGTCGCTCTCAGGTTCTGGAACGTCTTGGGCCATGGGACGACTCCGGCCGACTCGATGACTCGGTTTAGCTGGGTGCCCACATTGGCCAATCGATGATATCGGTGAATGCACCGCACCGCCCCATCGGGTGCCGACTCGGACGATGCAAGCAGGAACGGCATCAGCTCAGGAAAGATGGGACAGAACCGCAAGCCGGTCTTTGGTGAGTCGATACGCAACCGCTCCACATCCCAGAGGATGTCCGTCCACTTCATGGCGAGCACCTCACATCGTCGCAGGCCTGCAAAGCGAGCAAACGCAAATACCAACCGCCAGTCATCATCGGGACAGGCAGTAAGGACGGCCGCGGCGGTCTTGCGGTCAATGTAGTGATCACGACTGCGATTCACTTCGCTGCTCGTTTTCAGTTCGGCAAAGGGATTTTCGGTTAGCAACCGGTCCTTAACCGCATGGGCGAACATCGTCTTGGCCCGCTTCACGTGCTTGCTCACTGTCGCTTCGGCCATCGTCGCGGTCGGCTTACCGTCGGCATCCCACTTCACCGGTCGGGCAAGCATCCATCGACGCCAATTCTCGGCATCAGCAACCGTAATCGCTGCGAGTATGTGACGCTCTCCAAACCGCTCGACCAACAACCGTCTGGCATGTCCGTAGTTGTCGATCGTTGCCTGTTTCAGATCGGTACGGCTGGCAATGTACGCATCGCAGAACGGGCCAAGCAGTCGAGCATCATCACCAAGCGATGTATGTCGCTTCGGGTCGACCAAACCGATGCGGGCAAGAGAGTCAAAGAGCTTGCCCTGAAGATCGATCGCCCAGTTAGCGGTCGCTGGATCAATCCCACCTCCAGACGCCTTGGCTCTAACAAGTTCGTCAACGTGACGCATCACCGTTTCGGCGCGTCGCTTACTTGGATCACTTAGCCACAGAGACCGACGCTTGCCATCGTGCCGAAACTGTAACCGCCACCCAACTCGTCCACGGTCATTCTCTTTACGCAAACTCGCCATCGTGTCACCTCTCACGTCACCCAAAAGAAGAAAGAGCAACGGCGGGCCGGTGGGTGATGACCGGTGTTCGGGAGCTTACCCCTAGCCGTTGCGAGGTCAGTTTAGCAAGCTCGATGCCTGCGTGTATGTAGATTTTCCTGTGGCCCAGTCGGAAGGCCCTACGCGCACGCGCACACACGCGAGCAACATAGCACGCACTCCGGGCCTCCTATTGGGCCCAAAAACGCCTTGTTCGTTCCCTGATTTCACGGGCATCGGTGTCACATCGAGAGCACCGCCAATCGTCATCCATTCGCTGGGTGTCGCAAACTCTCCGGCATCGTGGACACGTTGGAACGTCGGTCGGATCCATCTCATCCATCGCCAAGAGTCGCTCTGCGTCATCGTCGGCGGCCATGCCCCAGGCAAGCCTGCGAGTGCGTTCGTCAGTCGCGGTGAACACTACCGGAACGATGGGAACGATGGTGCTGTGGGTGTTGGTCGTGGTGTCCATCATTTGCCCTCCCGCGATCGAAACATTGTGTACTTGCCGACAAGCTCAACCGGGAATCTGTTCTCCGAGTCGTTTCGCATTTTCGCAACGATCAACTCATAGTCTGTGGAGTGCTCCGCGATCTGGTGGAGCATGATTACACCGTCCGCATCCTGCTCGATCGATCCGCTGTCGCGAAGGTCAGACAATCTCGGACGCCTTGGGTTGCCACCGCTCTCGCCACCTCGGTTTAGCTGCGATAGGACAATCACGACGATGCCCAGCTCTCTCGCCAATTGCTTAAATGCCTTCGAGTTTGCTGTGACGAACTCGTAGTCTGTTTGTCTTGGCGATGACTTGGCCATGATTTGCAGATAATCCACTGCCAGCACCTCGATGCCCCATTTCGCTTTGGCCAGCCTCGCTTGTGCCGCTATCGCCTCCATCGTCGCTGCTTTTCCCTTGGGCGCTGCTATGTAAATCACGCTGTGCTCGGTGTCGCTGACGGTTTTGCGTAGTCGCTCAAGCTCGTCGCTGCTCAATAGGCATCCACCGGTGTCATCCACCTCTAGCATCTTGCCGTCGATTTCGGCTCGTTCCGACAAGACTCGCGATGCAAACTCATGCGGCTCCATCTCCAGCGAGATACACAGCGATGACCTTCCTCGGACGTCCAACGAGTTGAAAATCTGCTTCATCAATGCCGACTTGCCCCGCCCAGGCCTCGCTGCAATTACGTAGGATCCGCCGCATCGCAGGCCTCCATAGACTTCATCAAGACACGTTATGCCGGTTGGGATCAGCTTGCCGACTTCGGATGCCTCGGGATTCTCGATCAGTTGCAGCCTTTGCAATGCCGCCTCATGGAGGCTCAGCGTGTCCGTGGTCGTCGATCCGTACGCTACCACGTCATCGATCTTGCTTCGGATGATGTTGGCCGCCTCGATCGGATCGTCGACCGCCTCGATGTCGTCGGCGAGTTGCTTGGCGATGGCTCTGAGCTGTCGTCGTACCGAGTGCCGCTTGACGTCCGTGGCGTAGGCTGTCGCGTTAGCCGATACCTCGATGTCCAGGTATCGTTTGATGAATTCACTCTTGCCGCCGAGAGCCTCCATCAGCCCTGCATCTCGGATGTGAGCCAATAGCCGCCCAATGTCACGCGTCGACTCATTGGCGCCGTCCATCGCTGTGACGATCTCCCACAGCCGACGATGGTGATCGCTCGCGAAGTCGCTGGCATCGACGATGGCGGATGTCTCATCGATCGTGTCGGGATCAGAGATTATGGCAGCGAGTAGGCACCGCTCGGTCTCGGTCACGCGGTCGCGGGCGGTCGGTCGGTCATGATTGGTCATTGGGGTGATCTCCGTCGCTTGATTGGTGGTGGTGGTGGTGTCGTTGGCTCGCGATCGTCCGCGCGTCCTCTTGGTTTGTCCGGTAGAAACAATCCCTGCCACTGACTGGCCGTACTGTTTTCGAGCGCAACACAGGCGTCAGCCTCTTCCCAGCCACCTAGCTTCTTCAACGCGGCCTTGGCGGCAGTCGGTGTCAGCGCCTTTTTGACTTCGCGCCTCATTTCGCAGTAGTCTTCCCAGGCCTCTCGGAATTCGTCAGAGCCAAATGGCAGATCAACTTTCGCAGGATCAAATGATGGCTCGGTCTTCTTCTTTTTGGGTGTATGGGTACTGGGTATAGAAAGCGTTCCCCTTTCCGTTCCCCTTTCCGTTCCCTTTTGGGAACGGTTCGCAGCTTGATCCGTTCCCTTTTGGGAACGGTTCGGCTTCGTTCCGTTCCCTTTTGGGAACGGTTCGTGTCCCATCGGGAGCCATTCAGGCACCAATGTCCAATACACTCCCATCTTGGTTCTGGTTCCGGGAACGTGATGAAGTAGCCCAGCATCCTCTGCAGCCTTCCGGATGCGATTTAAATCCTTGGGCGAGCCTTTGCCGAACTGATTCATCATTTCCTTTCGCCAATACTTTGGCGGTTTGGCATAGTGCAGCTTGTCCTCACACGACGCGACAAACACGCAAAGCAGGACCGCCTCCATGCCGATGTCTCGTATTGCATCGCTCGCCATCAGGGCCTTGATGTATCGGATTGCGTAGCCGATGTTTTTCCGATCCGCAGACGGATACTGCGGCAAAGTCGTATCACGCTGGGTCATGTTGCACCTCCAGTGAGTCGAAGGTACAGCACCGCCGCTAGGCTCCGATCGTGCCCATCGGGGACCGTGTTGTATCGGCTTAGCCGCTTGGCAAATTGTCCCGCTCGGGTGCCATCGACGTGCAGCGTGCCGTCATCGATCCACACACGCGAGCACTGGGCCATCGCACACAAAACGTGATACGTGGCGCCAAGCCGAAGGTCCTCGATGCGGTCGATTTCGTCGGCCGAATAGCCCTTCTCGGTCAGTAGCTGTCGTCGGCGGCGATGCACAGCCAGTCGTATCGCCAGACGGTCGGACGCCGCCATCTCGGCTACCTGTCGCGCGATCTCACCCACACGTCCGGCGATACGTACACGCCCACAATCAGCTTGGGCTCGTGGCTCGTGTCGGGTATCATCGTGGTGACGGGTCGCACTGTCACGCGTTTTCTTGGGGTGGTGGTCAATCAACATTGGTCACTGCCCCTTTTTCGTGGGCTGCGGCCAGTGCCGCGATGACCGCATCAGGCTGATACAGTCGCCGACTCCCAATCGTGATGCTGGGGATCTCCCCGGCTGCCCTTGCGCGATCCAAGGTCGGCCTCGACACACCGAGGAGGTCTGACATGCGGTCGCCATTGACCAGACGGGGCTCGGACGACTCGGACAGTAGGGGCTGCAGGGCCTCGATGAGGCTGCCGCATATAGCTGATATCAGCTCATCCAGGTCGACAGATTCGATCACTGTCGATCGTGTTGGATTAGCCACGGGCCACCTCCTTCGGCTCAGGGGTGGTGGTAATGCCGATGTCTACGAGTGAGATGCCGTAGTCCGACAGCTCGACCTCAGCGCTACGCAGCAGCAGGTCATCACCTGATAGAGACGCCGATCGAGCAATCCGTATGAGTGCTCGTACAGCGTCGACGTTTGGGTTTGGTTTTCGTTTTTTGGCCATGAGTGGTCCTCCTACACTCATGGGCCTCCGGTATCCATTTCTCGCCGGTATCGCCGAGACGGTACCGAAAAACTACGTATTTTGCCGTGTCAGATTTTTTCTTGCGGTACCGGACGATACCGGTGACGACACAGCATCTTGGTACTCGGGAGACTTCACGACGATTTCCATTGCCTTGCCGATCGTCCTTTTGCTCCGCCCTAGCTTTAAGGCCCAATTGTCTTGGGATGTCTTTGCTTCACGTCGGTCTTTCCGTATTCGATCGATGATTTCGCCAGCCGCAATTTCGTGAGCGGGCCGCTTCGATAGCTGGCCTAGTACGCTCGCCAAGCCCTCCATCGCCCCCGGCGATAACAGCAGGCCGTCGCGTTCCTCATCTGGCTTATCGACGTTCGGCTCGTCGGCTTCGGGTGACTCCGTTCTTGCGACTCCCTCACGCTTCGGACGTGTGTCGTACAGCGGATCCAATGCAGGCGGCGCTAGCTCATCAGCCAGCCCGATGGCAAAATCCCTCTTGATTCGAGCCTGTTCTTTTCGCAACCGATCGAGAATCAGCTTCTTGATATGGGGATGGAATGGATTGTTAGATTGGCGGTCTCGGTATCGCTGTAGTCGGTCGATCTCTTGCGGGGTTCGCTCCTCTTCCGGCTTTTCAGCGATGTGGCTCGCCTCACGATAGTGGTCCGTCGCCATCAGGTTCCAAAACGCAATGCGGCTCTCTACGTCGGCGATTGCCTTCCATGCGGCTTGGTATTCCGATTCAGGGACGATGACCGTTTCCATACCCGGGTACCACGAGTAGTAAACCGGGTGGGCCGGAATAGTGAATTCATCCATGTCGTCCAGCAGCGGCCCCATCCGGCCAAACATGCTCCGCAGATAGGCGTACCGGCCTTCCAGAAGCTCCAGACGCTCTTGGAGTAGCTCAGCCGTCTCATCGATCGACAGCGGCTTACCATCCCGCATCGCCCTGGCGTTGGGCTCCGGCATCCAGTTTACCGACAGTGACTTCACGACGCTTTCAGCCGTCTTGTACGCATCGTTCGCGAGGTCTCGCCAAGTCAGTTCGCGCAGTTCCAAGTCTACAGATTCGGCATCGGTCATCAGAATCACCTTGCTTGTTTGAAGGGCCGATCCAACCGAGTGAGCGCAAGGTGTCGCACCACTCGGTCAGATCGTTAGGCGAGGATCAGTCGCGTACCCGCATTCGCCGGGGGATCAGCCCAGCAATTCGGTTAGATGTGGGGATCGGTCCACGGAGCCCATTCTCGTGACAACCAAGACCGTGTCCAGGGCACTTTTTGCCGTTTGATTGGTCCTGATGATTCCTGTAAGCGATTTAACGCATCGAGTAGTCAACTCGACAGATTATGCCCGTTTGAGGTTTCGCGGCGTCTCCGTCGACAGCAGGGGCGTTGCTGGTGGCGTTAACGCAATTGCCACAGTCGGGATTCACGTTTCGGGCGTTTCCACTAACAGATCCCAGACGCTGCGGCGCAGGGACCCCTACCCCTTTTTTTTGGGATAGCCCGTGTAGCGCTACGTTTGTTGATTCACTCACCGTTCCCTTGTGAGGGTGGGAGCAATCAGACCTCCAGAAAGGACCCGTGACTTAGATATACCCTACCTTGGTACACCCGCGTGAACAGCGTGATCTTCATCGATGGCTGGCATCTCCAAACATCACTAACTTGAAGACTCAATCAATCTTGAATTCCTTTTTGTACTCATCAAGAGTCCATGTAGATATCGTTCTAACAAGGAACGGCATCTTGCTTGGGTCTGTGATCGTGCCAGTCAGCGGATCAGAAAGAATCTTCTCAAGAACGTCGAATTTCTTACCTTCATCTGTCACCTCAGGGAGATCGAATGCGACTTCCCGGTAATTGGATTTGACGAATTCCCATGATTTGTTATCCGATCGGTACCGGTACTCGATCGGAACGGAAAAGGTGACGACGGCTGGAGTTTCGTATCCTGGGACATGCCGCGTGAACCATTTGGTGTTATCGATCACCTTAAACTTGACGATCCCAACGAACGGATAAGAAAGCGAGTCGTTTTCCCTGAGGTCTGTATCGACTAGCGAGAAGACGACTCCATCAAGTGCCAAGTTTTGATACCGAGAAAGCTCTGACTCGGCGAAGACGCTAAATGAATCGGGGGTTGGTGTGCCGGTTGAGCATCCGGCGATAGTTAGGGCGAGTAGAACCAAAAACGATCGCATTAATTTCAATCCTTATCAGTGGGGAATTCTGGTTTCGGCCACAGCCTTTGTCATTTGCCAAGAACTCGATTGTAACTCCGCGACATCCCTCCGTTGCATTCGCCTTCCTACCGATGGCAACATCTCCCAAATTTCCCACGGTGACTAGTTGGGCGAGTCCTGATCATCGCCGAGGTGTTTCCGGCGTGTCTTCAGCCCGCTTCCTTTTCCAAGGCGTCAGCAGTCAATTCCCTGGAATAGCTTTGGTGGAGGGTAGATCAAGACGCCCTACCGCTTCGCTCCGGTTGGGTTCGGCAATCGCGTTACTTGGTCCGATCGACTCGCCAGATCTCTCGCTACGCTCATCAGCTCGGCTTTCGCAGGATCATCCAAGCCACTCCAGATCGCCAATAGTTCATTGCCTTGGTCGTCGCTCCCGTGCGCGGATGACACCGCCACGGACACCGCCGAAACGTCGGATTGCGTATTTCCCCGTGTCTCAGCCGATTGTGAGCGTCCTAGTGGGGCAGCTCTCGCAGCCGAAAACGCGGGACTTTTTGCTGGCAATGGTCAAACACTCCAAAGTCCGCCACGTTTGCAGCTCTGCGAAATGCGTCCACTCGCACCTCACGGAACCACAATTCGCTGAGCTGCCAGATCGCCTCGCCGCACTTCGCGAACTCATCCGATAATCGACGAGCCGTTCTCGTCATCGATTTCTTCAGGCAACCACGTCTCATCCTCGTGCAATTTTGCGGGGCAATTTCTCGAGTTCTCGAGTTACCTTTGAGTCAGTCTTTAGGCTCTTTTGAGGGTCGACTCAAGAAGGGCCTTCTAAAAAACCGGGCTGGCATCAACCGCAACGAGTCGGCGGCGTGGGCACGACGTGGGGCATGGACACCTCAGCGTGCTGCAGTATCCGACTCCAGTGAAACGTCCGGTCGATGAAACCGGAGCACGCTTAGTTAGGCGACAACACACTCCGGAGTCGGTCACCGGAGCACTGAAACCGACCTGCAACTCCCGAGAAAAGAGTCCGCGTACCTTTTTCTCTCCCGTACCTTTTTCTCTCCCTAACCTACTGAAAGACACTTGCCTGGCAGATTAGGAACGGATCCAACTTCACTATTGGATCTGCAGTTCACGCTGGTAGACCGCTCGGCCGTTGGTGATAAAGAGGGTCTCGTGGTTCTCGCCAGCGATCGTGCAACTGGTTAACGGCATGGTCTTGTCGGGTTTGGGAAGCACGCCGCACGGACGTCCCGTTGGGTCAAAAATTTGCACGCCTAACTCGCTGGTGACGTAATACCGCCCGGCTTTATCGACGCACATGCCATCGCCACGAGAGACGGTGCTGTATGGCGGTGGTTCGTTGAACTTGAATTCCCCCTTGGGGTCGATCAGCAGTCGCATCGGCATGGTCGGCATCTTAGCATCCAATTCGCCATCCGCATTGACGCGGAATGTCCACGTGTAGGGACCACCATGGTCAGAAACGGCAAGCGTTCCGCCGTCATTCGACAGCGCGATCCCGTTGGGACGTGTGATGCCGGTGTCAGCGACCGAAACCTCACCCGTCTTGATGTTGATTCGCGTGACTTGCTTCGCTTGCGTCTCAGTGATGAAAATGAAGCCGTCCTTGGTGATCGCCATGTCGTTGGGTTGCACATCGGAAGCGACGACTTTCACATCGCCGTTGGTTGCATCGATGGCGATCACGCGTTTCTGTTTGCCTTGGCATGCGTACAGCAATCCGTCGGGACCGAATTCGAGTCCGCTGACGGACTCCTTCGCAATCACGGTTTTCTCACCGCTGATTGCGTCGACGCGGTAGACCGCAGGTGCCTTCATGTCGCAGAAGTAGAAGTTGCCTTGATCGTCGCTGCACGGAGCATCGGCGAAGCCCAGATCCTGGGCAACGACTTTCCATGACTCACCCGGCACAAGTAGATTCAACAGCGTGAGGTCGCCACGCAAGTCGTCACTCGTGTCAATGGTCGGCGAGTGAGCTTCGTTTCGCCATAGCCACTTCATCGCATCGGGAAAACGCGAGCTTCCGTAGTCCGCGTTATGCATGTAGCCTTCGGCCCAATCGAAACGGACGTCATAGCCCATATACTTCAGTGACGATGCCATCTGTTGGTTCGCGATCGGCCAACTTCCAAACGCATTGTCGACGTCGCCGCTCGTGTCAGCCATGTAGACACGGATTGGCTTGGGTTCCGTTTTCCGCACGAGTCCCGAATAGGCATCGCCACCACGGAGATTGGTGTAGCTGCCGACGCTGTTGTAGACCTTTTGGAACTGGTCGGGCCGCTCCCAAGCAACGGTAAAGGCACAGATCGCACCGGAACTCGATCCACCGATCGCACGCATCTTGGGATCATCGGAAATGTTGTAACGTGATTCCACTTCCGGCAGTATTTCGTCGAGCAGGAAAGTTGCGTAGCGATCTCCCAGTCCGTCGTACTCAAAGCTGCGATTGGACGACTTGTTGCCTTTGCGTGGTTTCGATTTGTGGTGGCCTGGATCGAGAAAGACGGCGATCGTGGGCGGCATGTCACCGCGAGCGATTAAGTTGTCAAACACAACAGGAATTCGCCAGCGTCCGTTCACGTCTCGCATTCGTTCGCCATCTTGGAACACCATCAACGCAGCAGGCGTGTCCTTGTTGTATTGCGCGGGAACGTAGACGGCCCAGTCACGAATCGTGTCGGGGAACATCTTAGATTCCCAGGGCTGCATAACCTCGACGGTGCCATGAGGAACATCGTCGCGTGGGACCGCGTCTGGGTGTGGCTCCCAGGCGGGCTTGGTCGCGGTGGACGGAATGTTGGTGGACTGGGCGTTGTCGTCCCACAGCCAACGAAGAGCATTGGGTAGTTCAAGCCCGCCCCATTTGCCGCTGTGCCCTCCCTCGGTCATCACCAATTTGTAGGTGTAGCCCGCGTACTGAAGTGCAGCGGCGAGCGAACGATTGCCGAGTGGCCAGTTGCCATGCAGATTACTGAGGTCGTCGTTGCCCTCTTGGAGATAGACCTTGATCGGCTTCGGATTCTCTTTCGTTTTGCGGACCAAGCTGGGATAAGCCCAACCACCACGAATGTTCGTGTAGCTGCCGATATGACTAAGAACTTTGCTGAACTGTTCTGGTTTCTCCCAAGCGACAGTAAAGGCGCACATGCCACCTGATGAAATCCCGCACACGGCGCGGTCCGCTGGATCGTCGGAAACATTGATCCCTTCGAGGGCGACGGGTAAAAACTCGTCGACCAGAAAGTTCGCGTAGCGGTCACCAAGTGAATCGTACTCAAACGACCGGTTGCTGCGACCATCGGCGCCCTGTCGCGTTGCCGGAATCGTGCCGGGATTCACGAACACCGCGACAGTGACTGGCATCGCTTTCTGGTGAATCAGGTTGTCAAAGACGACGGGAACGCGAAACGCACCGTCCGGCTTAGCGTAATTCATGCCGTCCATGAACACCATCAAGTTGACCGGTTGGTCGGGAGAGTACTGTGCAGGCACGTAAACGGCATAGTCGCGTCGTGTTCCGGGGAACAGCTTGCTCTGTTCAAACACGCCGCGGGTCAGCTTGCCAATCGGAACCCCCGTCTGCACCTCGCGATCACTTTCTCGGGCAGCACTTTGCTGAGCCGAGCAACACTGGGCGAATCCCACCAAGATGACAATGGCGACGCACGTGAAGGATTTCAGTGAGATCAAATGCAGAGTTCGTATCATCGAGAGTGGTCACTTGGGAATGGAAAGGGGAGTTGGCACGACACATCATAGCTCGTGCCGAGCTGCCTAGTGCTTTGACGCAGCTAAGAATCAGTGTTCACGTCGTCGCGAAAGTCGCCAAGAGACTTGGGAATCTGTCGACGAGTCTCGCTGCCTCAAAGTCGAGAATTAGCGAGAGACCTAGGTATTTTAATCAAAATGTACCCCAGAGGTGCAGCACTGGCTTTCGATGTTTGGTATTGGCGATGCGGTGTTCAAGATCCAAACCTCCACTTCGCCCCAATCGAGTAGTAGAGCGTAGGGCCGGTTCCCACCGGCCGGAACAGCTTGCTAACACTAAGCAGTTAGGCAGGAGTCTTTCAGTATATTGGCCGTTTTGGCGCTAGCCACGGTTCCGACGCTGAACCGGGGATAGCGATGGGCTGCTAAATCTTTGGTGTTAACATCGGATATTGGGGGTAAGTTTTCTTCGGGCCTATTTACCAGTTACCTCTCCACCGACGAAGTCGGGGGAGAGGTCGAGCACGCCCTTAAAGGCGTTGCTCGGGTGAGGGGGCGACCGCGCTATCGGCGAGCAATTCCAGCGCAAACGGCGTTATCGTCGGCGAGTGGCTTGCTCGGTCAGCCCCCTCACCCGAACGTCGCTGAAGGCTCCGTTCGACCTCTCCCCCAACGAAGTTGGTGGAGAGGTGGCAGAAAAATTGCGCAACCAAAAATCACGATAAGCCCACAATTTTAGCAGTCCAGTTTATCGCCCAAACGGCTAACGGGTTTTAACCCAATGATTGCGTGCCGTCCGTATGATCTTTCAAAGCTCACGATCAGCTGAGTAACTGTCCGTTGACCTTTGCTTGAATCGTCGATGGCACTGGATTCATGATCGACTGGTGGATGAAACAGCTGTTCTTTCCGACTTCGATCATCTGCCGCAACACGTCTTCGGGCTCGTCCGATTCAATGTCCAGATGAGTGACGACTTCGACGCCACGGCCAGCCAGCGTTCCTTTGATAACGGAGCCTTCCATCGCGAATCGCGTTTCCTGCGCGAGCTTCATACTGCGGATATTCAGATTCTTGACCTTCACGTAACGCGATAGCTGAGTTAACAGGCAGAACGCGATGCTGGCACTGTAGTAGGCCAGTGGCGGTGGCGCGGAATCGTCACCGCCCAAGTACGGGCCTTCGTCGCAGATAATTTCGAAGGTGCTGCCTTTGGGCTGATCGACCCGGACCGTTGCCCGTTTACGCATGTTGTCGAGCGATTCGGCCTCCAATCGCAACACGATTTCCCGCTTCTGAACGGGATTCAAACTCGATCCATGTTCATCGGGATCAGAGGATTCTTCGATTTTGCGGACGATGGGCGTGGCAGATTCTTGTGACACCATGGATGGGTTTCCCGTTCAAGAAGAGTGGCTAATAAGTTATCTCCTTGCTATTAGTACGCACACGTAGTAACATTTCAAGAGGGACGGCCGAGGAGCCGACAAGTTTGACGTCGTCGTAACACCATGTTCACCAGCGAAATCCTGACAAATGACCATTGAAGAATCGATCCCGATGCGGTTGCGACGAGCCTACCTGACGATGCATCGGGTTGCTCAAGCACACTTCGCTCGGTTTGACGTAACGGCTGACCAGTTTGTGCTACTGTCGCTGCTGGCAGAGGAAGATGGAATCACGCAGTCGGAACTCGCTAACCGCATGGTCTCGGACGCGAACACGGTGACAGCGATGCTGAAGTTGCTGGAACAGCGTGAGTACATTCGCCGCGTGCGTTGCAAAATCGACGGTCGCGCGCGGCGAGTGCATTTAACAGCGGCGGGAAGGCGGCTTGCGACAAAGCTGATCCGCAGTTCCGAAAAACTGAGGCTCTCAATCGAAAACGCGGTAACACCGGCCGAACGAAAAACTTTCGATGCGTCTCTTGATTTAATTGTCGACGTTGTCACAGCAAAAGACAACGAAGAAAAGAAAGCCGGTTGATCACTCCCCTACCACCGATCAGAAAGATTCATGATGAGAAGAGTTCTAGTAGGTTTTCTGCTTTGTGCGTCCGCATTCGGTTCCTCCCCTTCCGTGTTTGGGCAGGAAGTTCACGCAGATCGCCCAGATTGGTTTGACGGCAAGCCACGAACATTCGTTGTGAACGGCTATTCGACTTCATTCCACTGGCCAGCGATGCTGCAACGGAAGCTCGACCGATACTTCGACGGAAAGCGAGTGATTGAAGTGAAGTCGGCGACTCAGGGCTCGACGCCTATCGCGAAGTGGATGAATGTCGAAACGGGTGAGCCGATGCAACCGTGGACGACGAAACTTCGACCACTGCTAAAAGACGACTCCCGCCCCAAAATCGTGCTGGCTCAGCAATCGCTGCAGTGGGCCTTTGGCAGTCGCTCGGAAGGCATTCGTGATCAGAGCAATCAAGAGCATATCCGCAAAGGTGCAGACGTGATCAAAGCATACACGGACCTGTTAAAGGCCGACGGCGCGGATGCTGTTGTGATCGCAATGCATATTTACAAACAAGGAATGGAACCCGAGATCGGCAATGAACGACTATCGCTCGCTGCTTTTATCCAATCGAAACCGCATGATGTGTATGCAGGGCCGGATGTTTGGACGCCGACCAGCAAGATCTGGCCACAAGCGTTTCAGGCCGACAAAGTTCACCCAAACGACATGGGAGCCGAAGTGATGGCACATCACTGGTTCGCAGCGTTACTGACGATCTGCGGAAAGGACATTCCGCCGTGGAGTGCCGACGAAATGAAGCAAGCGATGGCCAACCCGCCAGCACTCGCAACACGCGACGGAAGGCCACAGCGTGGCGAGGGCAGAGGCATGGCGGCGCGGATGCTTCGCCATGATGCAAACAAAGACGGCAAGATCACGAAGGCCGAATTCCGTGGCCCAACTCCGATGTTCAGCCGTTTTGACAAAAATAACGACGGAGTCATCGACAATCAGGAACTGACCAGCTCAGCTCGGTAACGACAACACAGACACGTTGAGTAAGAATTCGCAAACGCAGAATGGGTGGGTGGCACCAATTCTCCAATCGATTTCTCCAAACGAGACGTCTTCAGGCAACCACGTCTCATCCTCTTGCAATTTTGCTGGGCAATTTCTTCGAGTTCTCGAACTACCTTTGAATCAACCTTCAGGCTCTTTGAAGGGCCTTCTAAAGAATCGGGCTGGCATCAACCGCAACGAATCGGCAGCGTGGTCACGACGTGGGGCATGAACACCTCAGCGTGCTGCAGTGGCCGACTCCAGTGAAACGTCTGGTCAGTGAAACCGGAGCATTCTGGGAATTGAGAAACCTGCTCCGGTGTCGGCCGCCGGAGCAGTGAAGTGGACCTTTCAAAACCGCTTCGATCGACTTGGCTCACGAAACACCGAATACAAGACCTGACGCTGGCGAAGCCTTCCCCCTGGCGGAAAAGAGTCCTGACACCTGGTATGTCCCCCAGATCAATGAAATCTAGTAAAGGGACCACCTAAATGCTCCAT
>NZ_BAABGA010000066.1:0-116235 GCF_039541335.1 Novipirellula rosea
CTCTCCCACTCTCCCACTCTCCCACTCTCCCACTCTCCCACTCTCCCTGTCTCCCTGTCTCCCTGTCTCCCTGTCTCCCTCACTCCTCACTCCTCACTCCTCACTCCTCACTCCTCACTCCTCACTCGCTTCTGCGACGGCCAGATCACGGACGACCTCGCCGCAGTGCAACATCTCGCTACCCCAGTACGGGTTGACTAACTCGCCGCCCGGCTGCATCCAATCACCTCCGTCGCCCGGCACCATCGGACAGTAGTAATGCGTCAGCGTGGTGGCGGTTTGCGGGCCACGTGCGACCGCTGCGGCACGCAGCATCGCGTGACTGACGCCTCGGAACGCTTCCCGCGCGGTCTCGATCGATCCATCCATGCGTCCGGCACTGCGTCGTGCCGCCGCCAACTCTTTCTGCACGCGGTCGGGAACAGCGCCCGACAATTCCAATTGCGACAGGTTCTCCAATAATGCGTTCAGCGCCACGGGCGATGGCGTCATGTCGGCGGCCAAGGCGCGCTGGATCTCGAAGTAGGCTTGATAGGCTTGGTCAAACCGCTTCCCGCTTTCGTTGGCCAACATCACCGGTTCCGCTTGCGGCAACGGCATCGGGCCTGGAGCAAAACGTGGCGCCCGACTGGGGTCCATCAGCGATGGGTTGCCGGCGAGCTGCATCTGCGAATCGATCAAGAAATTCCCGCCTGTCGCTACGGTTTCGCCCGCCGCTAACCCTTCGACGATCACCGCCTCGTCCCGATTCATCGCACCGAGGGTGACTCGCCTAATTTCAAAACGGCCTGGTTCCGTTTCCACGTACAGCACACTGTTGCTGCCGGCCAACAACACGGCATCGCGAGGCACCGTCACCACCTTTTGTTGCGGCAGTGGTGTCGGCGAGAACCCCAGTGTCGAAGTGGACACCAAATCCATCCCACACAGCGGACACTCGCCTGATTCGTCCCGGATCACTTGCGGATGCATCGGGCTGATGTATTTTCCTGCCAATGCGGGATCGTAAACGAGGTCGGTGGCGACCGTGGGAACCGTGATTCGCGCCGTCGCGTAATCACCCGGTCGCAGTTTGCCGTCAAAGTTCAGGACCTCGACCCGCACACGGACGGTCCGAGTACGGGGGTTGACGATGGGATCGATAAAGGCCACTCGCCCCGTAAACACTTCGCCCGGTCGCGATTGAATTTCGGCTTCGACTTGTTGTCCAAACCGAACCACCGACGCATCATCAGGAAACAGATCCAACATCAACCACACCGAGGATAAATCCGCGATGCGATAAATTTTTTGTCCCGTTTTGACGTAGTCACCTTCGACCGCCGATTTTTCGATCACGGTGCCGGATTGAGGCGACTTGATACGGATCCGCGATTGCGGTTTTCGGCTCTTACGAAGCTGTTCGATTTGGGTCTCGGTCATTCCGAGTTCCGTAAGATTCTCTCGCGCCATTTCGTTCAGATTCGTATCACTGGCACTGAATCGTCCTACCGAACCGCTATCCAGACTGGTGATGAATTCGGTCTGTGCCGAATAGAGCTGAGGACTGTAGATCAACGCCAAGTCGTCCCCTTTGTTGACTCGGACACCCGCGTAATTGGCGTACAATTTTTCGAGTCGACCATCGACGTAAGCCGAGATGGTCGCCAGTTTGCTTTCGTCGAAATCAATCGAGCCGATCGTCCGAATCACACGGTTGACCTGCCCCATTTTGGAGGTCGCGGTTTGAATCCCTACCAAACGACGAGCCGCGGCTTCGATCGTGACCGATTTTCCATCTCCGCCGCCACCACCTACCGCCTCGACCAATTCCATCGCGCAAACGGGACAGCGGCCTGGTTCGGTTGATGGTGGAGTGCACATCATCGGACAGATGTAACGTTTGTCTGCGTCCCCCTTCGCGGACTGCGAAGCATCATTGTTCTTTGTCCCGAAAAAACCATCCGGCGTGATCCATCCAGTCCGCTGGGCAAACCCGATCATCACTAGCAGTAGCGCAGCGACCGCCAGCACGGCAGCTGCCTGGACACCGATCCGAACCAACCATGCTCGTCCACTGCGCATCGCGGAAGACGACGGTGTGCTTGGTGGTGGTGAGTCCGATGGAGCGATGGGCTCTGTCTCGTTTGAATCGTCAGACTTTGAATGGGCAGACATATTGAGTTCTCGGATAGGCTTTGCAGCAAGCGTGCGTTTGCGAAGACGCAGAAAGGGCATCGATCGCGCTACGATCCATGCACAAAAACCATTTCCAATCGTGAGATTCGGGATCTCAAGTGCGCAGGAAATGACTCAACAGAGAGTTGCCGTGAAGACGCAACTCAAGCGCAGACGTTAGAGACGCCAGATACAGAGAACACGCTGAGAAAAGTGCAACGACAACGAAGTCGCGGCATCCCACTCATCGACTGGCCAAACCGCGTTGCGATCCGCCTCGGCGTCTACCGCACGAACAAGGTAACTGAGAACCTCGAAATTTCGCAGCTCATTGATCGGAGGACGCGGACTCGAATCACTAAGCGGTGGCGAGGTCACACCACACAGACACGCGGAAAGGCTGCGAGTGTCTGTCTTCTCACTTCCTGCGATCACTTGTTCAGGAAGCCAAACTTGGTCCGCTGATTTAGCCGGATGCAGCGTCGCGTTGGACGAGGATGTCACCGCCGTAGCATCGTCGTGACAGCAGCTTGATGTTTCCTGGTCCGCTGGGGCAGGTTCTGATGCCGCAGCTTCAGCCGCAGTCGCATTACGGGCACAGCAGCAACCACACTGCGTCGCTGCCGAATCGACCTCGCAGCATCCACACCCGTGGCACATCAGCGGAGAAGTGGATTTCGCAGGACAAGATGCTTCGGCCATACATAACGCCATCGGCTGGATCATCGTTGCGACGATCAGCGAAAGAATGACGGCGATATGACTTAGGCGGAAGATCACTACTGAAACGCTCCGAAGAATATACCCATGACCGGTATACGCACTGTATCGGTCATTTGCCCGATCGGTTCAAGGGGAATTTACGGATTGGGCAAGGTTTACAGTGGCATTATAGCTACACCAAGTCAAAAAGTGACGTCTTTCAACGCGGGAAAATGGCATGCAAACGCATCGACGCATCCGAAAAAAACGGCTGATACTGCTAGCCATCCTGGCGACTTCCGCCGGGGGGTGCACTGCAACTCGCGCCCCAACCCCTCCCATTGTGACCGCGCCGCTTCTATCGACGT
The DNA here is from genome assembly GCF_039541335.1 of Novipirellula rosea. NCBI lineage: Bacteria > Pseudomonadati > Planctomycetota > Planctomycetia > Pirellulales > Pirellulaceae > Novipirellula > Novipirellula rosea. Next base: position 3,228 of record NZ_BAABGA010000066.1, read on the forward strand.
CCAACCCCACGGATGAGATTACGCCAGCAAAAAGCGGTCGAATCGCTGCCGCAGCAGACGAACCTGTAGCCCCCATCCGCCCTGTCCGCTACGACGATGCCGCAGTCTTTGCCGCGATGAATTTGACTCTGGTTGACGAAGCCGAGAACAACGTCGATGCAGGCGACCGGGATGCACGCCAAGCAAACCAATCGCCGCAGCTGAATCCGGCCACCCACCAGCCGCAGTCGAGTGAACTATCGTCCACCCAAAATGAAACCGCGTCCTCGAGCGGCCGGCCCGTCGAATACTTTGTTGGCATCGCATTGGCAGGACATCCAAGAATCCAAGCCGCCCGACACCGCGTTGCCGCGGCGACCAACGTGATCCCGCAGGCCAAGGCGTTGCCGGACCCGATGTTTAACAACACCTTTTGGCCGCTGCATGACCAAGCCCTGCAAACTGCGGGTGGACGTATCGCTCACCAAATGTCGCTTTCCCAAGGCGTTCCGTGGCCCGAGAAACGGCGTGCCAAGGCAGCGATTGCCAGTCGCGAGGTGCAAATCGCTCAAGCCGAAGTGGACCGCATCGAACGCGAGGTAACCGAATCGGTACGCACCGCCTACTACGAACTCTGGTACGCAACGCGAGCGATCCAAATCGTCGATGAGACAACCGATTTGGTGGACGATCTAACCAAGGTGGCCGAGGCGCGTTATCGCAGTGGTGGGGCTCAGCAGGACGTGCTGCGAGCTCAATTGGAATCGGACCGACTCGAAGATCAACGCATTCAGCTGACCAAACAGAAGCAGATGGCGCAAGCGGATCTTGCGGCACTGCTGCAACAACCGGTTTCGATGGTGCCCGAAGCAGCCGACGATTTAGGAATATCCGATGCCCCTGGGCAATTGGATCAATTGATCGCATCGGCGGAAGCGTGCAGTCCTGAACTGCAAGGTTTGGCATGGGAGATCCAACGCGACCGAGAACGCCACCGATTGGCGTGTTTGCAAAAGTACCCGGACCTACAGGTCGGCGTGAACCTGTCGATCGTCAGCGACGATGACGACGTGCTCAGTGGGGTCGCCAACGGTCACGACAACCTCAGCTTCACCGTCGGCACGACGCTGCCGATTTGGCGAGACAAGATCAATGCGGGAATTCGCGAAGCGGCGCATCGCACCAACAGCACCACCAACCGCATGGAAGCCGAGCGAGACTCGCTGTACGGCCGTCTGCGGCGTTTACTCGCTCAAGCCGACTCGCTGATCGAACAGCGACAATTGTACGAAGAGCGAATCATCCCCCGCACCGAAAAAACGTTGCAACTATCGGTGGCCGATTACCGGGGCAAACGCACTGACTTCTACAGTCTGATCGAGACCTACCGTGAACTGTTGATGTTCGAGACCCAGCTCGCGCGATTCGACGCCAGCCTGGCGACGACGATTGCACAAATCAACCGCACCGTCGGTTGCCCGAATTGAGACATGGAGAGGGGGAGACACGGAGACACGGAGACACGGAGACACGGAGACACGGAGAAGCTGAAAAAAAAGTTAAGCTACCGAGTCAACTCCCCCTCTCCCTGTCTCTCTGTCTCCCACTCTCTCTTCCCGCTCTCTTCTTCTTCATTTCCAACTTGCTTCGATTACCCGCCGCAATTCGCGTCGTGCTCGATTGAGCCGCGATCCTACGGTTCCCTCGGGGATGCCGAGGGTCACTGCGATTTCGTGGTAGGACAATCCGCTTTCTTCCTTTAGCGTGAAAATGGCTCGCAGTTCTGGATCGATCGCCTCGAGTGCTTGCCGGACGACCGCCACGCGTTCGTTTTGTTCGACAGAATCCGTGGGCTGCGTCGCAGGTTCGACAACCAAATCCTTCGTCCGCCGATGCTTCTCTCGGCGCAAATGCTGCAGCGCCTCGTTGGTCGCCAATCGATACAACCACGTCTCGAACTTGGCTTCGCCACTAAATTGGCTGATTTTTCCAAATGCTTGAACAAAGGTTTGCTGCGTTAAATCGTCGGCGTCTTGCTGTCCCACCATTCGCACCATCAAACGATACACACGAGGGGACGTTTGTTCGTAGATATCGCGACGCGCAGACCGATCCCCCGACGCAGCGGCACGGACCGTTGCGTCGTCGATCGATTGGTTCGGACTGGGGTCGACTGGGTTCTCCATCCGCCAGATTGTAGCGATACCCGCCGGGGGTACCAGACACTCTCGACAGCTTCCGACATTGAAGCGATTAACTGCCTTGCGAGGACCTGCAGCACACCCCCAAACCTACAACCATGAATGCGTGGCTTATCGTGGCACGCGAGTTGCCCGTCTCTTACTGGTTCGTACTGCGTCGGGCGGTACTCCGTTTCATTAATGCACATTAGGTGATCCACTATGAAAAGCTATCGTAACAAACCACGAACCCCCATTGCACTTGGCGCCGCCGGAGTAGCACTTGCTTCGCTTGTCGCTTTCTCAGTTCAGTCGATGACATTTGCACAAACAACGGGCGAGAGCAACAAAGAGATGTCGTCCAAGTCAATGTGTCCAATGATGACCGGACTGAAAGGGATCAAGCTGACGGCTGACAGCCCACCACTGTTGATGGCGCGAGCAGACGAACTCAAGTTGACAGAGCAGCAGAAGCAGGAACTGAAATCGATCGCTGAAGAGGCTCAGAGAAAGGCGACGAAGGTCCTTACGTCCGAACAGCAGTCAAGTCTTGGTGATGCTCCACACAAACCGATGTCAATGATGGAAATCGCGATGATGCGGTCCTCAAACATGCACGACGAAAAGTCTGGAGAGATGTGTCCCATGTGCAAAAAGAAAATGGATGAAATGATGAAAGGAAAAATGATGAAACACAAAAAGCACGAAGACAACCATACCTCTCGTTCCGAGTAAGCCTATTAGCGGATTTTGCAATGCCGAGATTATGTTCGCCGGCAACGACTTGGCAACTAAAATAGGTGGGTTTTATAGCGGAGCGGCGTGAGCCGCCCGGTCGAAATCGAACGTTTTATCATGCTGCAACCGGACGGCTCGCGCCGTGCTGCTACCCAAAGTAGAGGGCATTGGGCATTCGCCGTGGCACGAAAGTCTTGACGACTTCCGCTACGCTAAATTAGGGCAAGGCGATAAGAATGAATGCTTCGCAGCATTGGACGAAACGGCTGACAAACCGCATCCATGCACACCTACTGAGCATCTCTACCACGGATTGAATATGTAACGATGAGCGACTGTGGATGCGAACTGGAGGCCGACGGCGAGTCGCAGCGAAAGACGCTGCGGATTGTCCTGGCGATCAATGCGGCGATGTTTGTCGCCGAGATCGTCGCTGGGTTGCTGGCCAGTTCGACGGGACTGATCGCCGATTCGCTCGACATGTTGGCTGACGCCAGCGTTTACGCGATTAGTCTGTACGCGGTCGGTCGATCGTCATCGATCCGGCACAACGCCGCGACCGCCAGCGGCGTGTTGCAAGTCGTCCTCGGTATCAGCGTGTTGATCGAAGTGGTCCGCCGATTTGTCGGCGGTGGCGAACCGATTGGTGCCGCGATGATGGGGATGGGGTTGGTTGCGTTGATCGCCAACGCAATTTGTCTAAAACTCATCTCGCGGCATAAACATGGCGACATCAACTTCCGAGCGTCCTACATTTTTTCGGCCAATGACGTCATCGCTAACGTTGGTGTCATCGTCTCTGGCTTGCTCGTTCTGCTACTCGGTTCGCAAATCCCCGATCTCCTCATCGGCATCGTCATCGCCGCGGTCGTCACCCGCGGCGGGTGGCAGATACTAACAGAATCGAGGGCAGAGTCGAAATCAATGTGAGTTAGTGGTCGTGAGCTTCTTCTTTGAAATCGCCCGAGTACGGGGTGCCATCGATCACGCCGGTCATCGTCCCTTCGTACTCTTGGACCACCCCAAGTTTTTCATGCGTGCCGATCGTCAGCGAAGCGGAAGCACGAGTCTCATCGACGCAGAAATTCATCGAAACTATTCGAGCGTTAATTTGTTCCGTCGGTGATCTCGGGCGTCGTGCTGTTGCTGTTTGCACCGCTGCTCATTAATGAACCCATTGGCGATTCCTTTGATCGAGCAATGGCGGTTCTGGTTGCAGCAAGACCGGGTGCGCTCGCGATTGCCACGCCCTGTGCCGTTCTAAGCGGCGTGGCATGTGCCGCTCGCGGTGGCGTTCTCGTGAAAGGCGGTGGACCACTTGAAAGCCTTGGTCAACTCAATGCGATTGCGTTCGATAAAACAGGAACACTGACCGAGGACGAACCTCACATGACTGCCAGTCGTCCGGCTGATGGCGTCGACGAATCGGATCGGTCGAATGTCTGTGACGCGTTGTAAAGGATTGATGAATCCGTTCCACACCGGAATGACATTTCAATCGCTAAAAAGACTTGGGCAAATGCAAACCACAAGAATGAGGCGGTGGTCGCAAACAACAAATCGGCGGCGATCCATGTTACAGCAGCGATCTGCAAATTAGTACGTCGTCCAAAGCGATCCGCCCCCCCTCTGACGACACCTCCTGCGCAACGACGCTCCAGTAGCAAACACGTCCAGAATCAACACTTCATACACGGTCAAGACAGTTTGAAAGTGAAGAATGAAAACTGGCAACCAAAAATGTAACGACTCGCATGCCTAAACATACGAATACAATTTCAGTTTTTTTCCATGTGTCGACTTCAGACGTCACAAAGATGTCATTCCAGAGATGGTTCTCTTCCGATCAACACAATCGCCCACATATCGACCGATTTTGATTCCAAATTCTTCGGGGATCGTTGAATAGAAAACTTTGCACAATGGCCCGACTTGGAAGATCCAGGTTTGCCCAATTTTGTTAAAGCCCATCCGCTTGACCGCTCGCCGCGCACGATGGTTAGATGCCTCGGTCGTCAGCACCATGGTACGAATACCCTGCGTCTCCAGCTCACTCGCGATCTGGCTTACGATCGCCGCGTATAAGCGTCTACCGCGATAGTCGGGAAGCACCAGAACATGAAAAATGAAGGCGGTGTCGTCGCCAAGTTGAATTGGCAGCCCGGTATCAGGTTTACCATCGTGGTTCATATCGGCTGAGACGTCACCGAAAGCGACCCAGGCGTAGCCGACAAGTGAGTTGTTATGCAACGCGGCATAACATGACGCCTTGCCGGACTCCAACAGCGCGAAATCGCTTTCTGAGAGAGTGCGATCCGTAGTTTGCATCAGTCCCCGAAGCCGACTGCTCGAGCACTGTTCGATTGAGCATTCCTCCTCGGTCACAACATTTTTCATGTCATGGACAGGACGTTGATAGATGTAATTGACATTCGCAATTGCGATGCGGCGGAACACTCGATAAGGCAGCCAGAACAGGGCTCGATATTGGAGCTTCTTCATAATGATTCGATTTAACAACATCGGTAACTAGGAAGAGGGGGGCGGAGGATTTATCCTAGGGTCCTTTCATAGGAGACATCCACAAACAGAATCGCCAACCGACAAAACGTGGGTTACCGAATCTATTGATGACTTTCGATGGAAGATGGGTCATTGATGGGGGGTGATGAAATCCAAAACCACGTGCCAATCGTTATCGACGCCAACAGGACGCCGATCACGAACGATGGCCAGAACGACAAACCTGTCCGATTGGAAATCGCGAATGGCACGAAGAACGGCAGTCCGAGTGGAACGAGTACAAGCGTCGCACGAGCTAAAGCCGCTATCGAGCTCATGTCGTGTTCTTTATTCCATGTCATCACGAACGCCAGGATGCTGATGATCGGCAATGTCAATAACAGCGCGCCCACTCTCGGCATCCGTCCAGCAATCTCGGCAACCGCGACGATCACTGCTGCCGAGATCAAAGCCTTGACTATCATCCAAACCATGACGTTCACACCTTTCGCTTCAAAACTTTGGCAGTACCGATGCCCCTGTCGTCTCGGAGCAAAGTTCTCTCGCTTGGGTTCGATCCATCCCGACTATTCAACCGTCACAGGAACGTCAAACGTCACCGGATCCGCACCAGCCGGGACAATACGGAAACGAAGGATGACTTTGGAAACGCCGTTAGGAATCGCCAGGGCTCCTTGGGCGTAGTGGGCCGGTTCGTCGTCCGTGGTTGGCTCATATACGGTCGCGACTTCCTTCGCCAGAACCGTTTGGCCGTCGGCACTGACCAACGCATTGAAAACTTTGGCATCGTCGACAGGCTTTCCGTCGCGGACGATGGAAACCGCCGGTTCGACTTCTTCGCCCGCGTGTAGTTGCTTCCCGTGGTGTCCGAGTTGAATCTTCAACCCTGCATGTTCTCGTGTTTCACCTTCCCAAACCAACGCGTCATCGGGTCCGTGCGAATGCCCGTGGGCGCCATGAGCTTCTTCGGTAAAGTCACCGGAATACGGCGTGCCGTCGATGACTCCAACAATCGTTCCTGCGTATTCCTGAACGACGCCTAAACTCTTGTGGTTGCCGACAAAACGTGATGCTTTGCCTGCCGGATCGCTGTCCAGAGGTGCAGCTTTCAAACTCACCTGCATCACGGGATCATTGATACTCAAGTCGATGGACTCGGCGTCGATCGGAACGGGCGACTTCTCGTCTGAGCCAAGGATGTAGACCGTGCTCTGTTGCTTGTCGTGATCGACGGTAAATTCGACGTGGTACTTACCGCCGCCCCAGTCGACGACGGTACCGTCGTGCGGACCAGCAGCATGCCCTCCGTGCGCGGCGTGTACGGTCCCATCGGCATGAACATGACCGCCCTCTTCACTCGATGGAGCGGCTGTGGGTGTGACGGGTGTGGCAGTTTCCTTTTTGCAGCCTGTGAATCCGATGAGTCCACAAAAGACGAGTAAACATGTTGTGATTGAGAGTTTCATTGAAAGGTTCCTTTGAGTTTTTGGCAAACAATTTCTAACGCTGGTGATTGCAGCAATGCGGCTTATTTGATTAGTTCATTCCAAATTCGTCATCCTCCGTTTTGAGCCTTGCAAGTCGAGCGGCGTCCTTGCCAGAGAATTTCCAGAAGAGTCCAGGGTGAATGAGGAATTCACAGAATGTCGATGTCGTCAGTCCGCCGAGGATGACGGTGGCAACGGGATAGAGAATTTCACGGCCCGGTTCTTGTCCGCCCAGCACAAGCGGAATCAGACCGATACCCGCCGTCAGTGCGGTCATCAATACAGGTGCAAGCCTTTCCAGACTGCCTCGCATTACCATCTCTTCAGTGAAGTCTTCACCTTCCTCCTTCATCAAGTGGAAGTAGTGAGTCACCAACAAAATGCCGTTGCGGACCGCGATGCCTCCGAGCGAGATGAAACCGACGAGACTCGCAACCGTCAGACTTTGTTGCGTGATGACGAGCGCCATCACGCCACCGATGAACGCGGTTGGGAGCGCGTTTAGGATTTGCAGAACGATGCGGATCGATGGAAACAAGACCAACAATACGATGAACATGCCTACCACCGAAACCCCGGCTAGCACAATGATCAGCTGCGTCGCACGTTGTTGGCTTTCAAATTGGCCGCCGTATTCAATGAAATAGCCCACCGGCATTTCGACTTGGTTTCCAATACGACTCTTGATGTCATTGACCGCACCGGCCAAGTCGCGGCCCTCGGTATTACAGCGAATGACAATTCGACGTCGTGCGTTCTCGCGATTGATCGAATTTGGCCCGGTGCCGACACCCACATCCGCAACCTCGCGAAGTTCAATCTGTCCCCGATCGGGTTGCCCTTCGCGATCAGGTAAGTCGATGCGAAGTCGATCAAGATTCGCGTAATCGGTGCGATACTCCTCCTCCAGCCGTACAAGTAAATCGAACCGTCGTTGCCCTTCGAGGACTTGCGAAACGACTTCACCCTGTAGCGCCGTCTGCAAAACGTCCGCGACATATTCGCGAGTCAGTCCATGCAACGCCAAGTCGTCGGCGCGAAGAGCGATATGCAGTTCGGGTGTCTCTTGAATCGGCTCAACGACCGGCGGCGTGATCCCTGGCACGTCTTGGATTGTCGCTTTGACCTGTTCGGCCACTCGCTGCAGGGTATCCAAATCATCCCCGTGAATCTTGATCGCGATCTGAGCATAAACGCCCGAGATCATGTGACTGATCAAGTGCGCCAACGGTTGCTCGACCTCGATGTCCACGCCGGGTGCTTCGTCGCTGATTTTCTCGCGGAGTCTCGCGAGGATTTCTTCTCGCTCGGTCGGCGACTCTGGGTTCATACTGAGGATGTATTCGCCGAAATTAACGGGCGATGCATGTTCGTCCATTTCAGCTCGTCCAGTTCGGCGAACGAAGTGCAAAATCTCGCCATCCGGATTGTCGGTCGTCTTTTGCATCGACTGGAATACAGAATCAATTGCCCCTGAAACTTTGTTCGAAGCATCTAGCGACGATCCAGGCGGCAGAGTGACGTTGACTTGAATACTGCCTTCATCAAAGGGCGGCAAAAAGTTTCGCCCCAACATCGACATCTGCCACGCGGCCAAGGCTACGGCGATCCATGTCAGAAGGAACAGCGTTCGCGGCATCGCCATGCTGAGACGAATCAGATGAGTCGCGATCGCTTTCAAGCTGTGCAACAAAAACCCATCGCCTTCGTGGTGGGTGGCACGTGAGTTCGGCAGCAGATAGTAAGAAAGCACAGGCGTGACGGTCATCGACACGACGAACGACGACAAAATTGACACGATGTAGGCGAAACCCAGCGGCGTGAACAAGCGACCTTCGACGCCTGACAGTGCGAACAACGGCATGAAGGAGAGGATCACGACCGCCGTTCCAAACACGATCGAACTGCGAATCTCTTTGCTCGCTTCGAAGGTAATGACGATGGATGATTTCCGTTTTTCGATCGGTAACAGGTTGTTTTGCTTGAGTCGACGAAAAATGTTTTCAACATCGACAATCGCGTCGTCGACGAGTTCTCCCATCGCAACGGCGATTCCGCCGAGCGTCATCACGTTGATGGAAAGCTCCGTTCCACTCAACCAACCCATAATGCGGAAAGTAAGCGTTGTCAGGACGAGCGAAAGAGGGATCGCAGTGAGCGTAATAAACGTTGTGCGAAAGTTCAGCAGGAACAGAAACAGCACGATGATGACCAGCACCGCACCGATCACGAGTGCCTCGGCAACATTGAAGATGCCTCGGTCGATAAAATTTCTGAGCCGAAACAGTTCCGAGTTAACGATGATGTCTGCGGGCAATGATGCCTCGACCTCGACAAATGCCTCCGCGACCGCATCGCTCAGATCACGTGTATCAACGTGAGGTTGCTTGACGGTCGTAAACACGATTCCCGGGCGACCGTTGACGCTTCCGTCACCACGCTTGAACTGCGCTCCCTCGGTGACGCGTGCGACTTGTTCGAGCAAGACGGAGCGTTTGGGATGGTTGCCGACGGGGACTTTCTTCAAGTCTTCGATAACGACCCGTGATTCTGGACCCAACCGTCCCAAAATCCGAATCGGTCGCTCGGTCTCGCCCGTGACGGCGAAGCCACCGCTGGTGTTGATATTGCTGGCTCGCAGTGCCTGTTCAACCTCTTGAACCGTGACGTCGTATTCGAGCAGCGCGGTCGGATCAATCAGGATTTGGTACTGTTTCCGGTCGCCGCCGAGCATGAACACTTCCGCCACGCCGGTAACTTTCAGCAGTCGCGGCCGAATGATCCAGTCCGCGACGGTGCGTAGTTCCAACTGCTGCTTGGCTTCGCTGTAGAAGTTTGCTTCAAACGTTTTGCCGTTGATTTCGATGGTGGCGAATCCCACGGAGACCGATGACATAGCAGGTCCGAGACCAGGTTCATCACGCCACTGAATTGTTGTTGGTTCAATCTTCTTCCAGGTCGAAAGATCGTGGCGGTCGCCGGGTTCCCAAATTTGGATCTGCGGTTTTCCATCAACTCGTCCAAGCACTTCGGCCATCATTTCGGTATTGCCGAGTTGAGCAAGTCGTCCGCCATCAGGTCCATCTTGACGATAGATACCGGCGACTACGATTTGCCCCATGATCGACGAGGGCGGCGTCATTTGAGGCCGGATGCCTGCGGGCAAAATGCCTTCGAGTGTGGCCAATCGCTCTTGAACCGTTTGCCGGGCCGCGCGAATTTCGGTCGACCAATCGAACTCGATATAGATGACGTTCAGCCCCGCGGTTGACTGGCTGCGGACCGCCTGCACTCCGTTGGCCCCCAACAACGCGATTTCAATAGGCTGGGTGACCAGCGTTTCGACTTCTTCGGTCGCCAAGCCGGGCGCTTCGGTGATGATGACCACGCGAGGTCGGTCGAGGTCAGGAAAGACGTCGATCGACATTTGCGTGGCGAGGTACGAACCATCCACCAATACTGCCAAACTGATCACAATGACCAGCATTCGGTAGCGGAGCGAAAATTTGATAATTGAATCTAACATTGAAGATCGTCGATTGAAGATTGAAGATTGCTGAACATTGAATCGCCGACCCTCATTCACCTTTGGCTGTTTTTCGGGATGCGACCATGATTGCCGTGATTTGATTCGCTTCGTCGAGTAGTGCTTCGACTTTCTCCTTTGGTAAAAGGTCGCCTTCAATAATGAGTTCGAGCCAGTAGCAACATTCGTCTGCTTCCTCGATGACGATGCTAAGCTTTGAGACGAACTCAGCTCTCGAACGCCCGCGACACGCGGCTCGATAGTTCGCCCCAACGGATGTCGCACTCCGGATCAATTGATTGCCGATGGGACGCCCGACTGCATCTTTCGGCAAAGCACCGACGAGCTTCATCACCCTCAGTGCAAGCTGCTTTGTCCTCTTCTTCAATTCCGAATCATTCATGTCTGGTTCCTTTCAATCTTCAATCTTCAATCTTCAATCTTCAATCTTCAATCTTCAATCTTCAATCTTCAATCTTCAATCTTCAATCTTCAATCTTCAATCTTCAATCAATGTGCCGCGTGCACGGTGCCGTCAGCATGCACATGCACACCGGGTTCTTTTCCGCTAGCCGACTGTGACTTGAGCACACGATTGAGCGAGGCGGCTGAGTTTTGTGCTAAGAAAGCTCCGATCGTGATACCGCCATCGTTGGCGATCACAACCGAGCGTCGATCTTCGTGCAGAACATGAACAGGAATCTGTTTAAACAGATCACCGTTTTGCCGGAACACGTACGCCTCGGGCCCCTCTCGCACAACCGCCTCCGCAGGCAGCACAAATACGTCATCGAACTTTTCCACAGGGACATGGATGCGAGCCCGTTGGCCAGGGCGAAAACGCCAGACGATGAAGACACGTCCCTGGTCGCCGTAGGATCGCGATTGATTTGACAACGGAACAAAGAAATCAAACGTCCGGCTGTTTGTATCGATCGAGTTCGACAGATGACGAATGTTGAACGTCTGATCCAACTGCGGCCAACGTCCACCTTGATCCTCGGCGAACTCGATTTCGATTGGCCGCCTTTCCTGGGCAGCTTGTTCGAGAAACGCAGCCTCGCGTTTGAATGCGTGACCGACGATATAAAGCATCTGGTGATTCGATAAGTTCGCAAGCAATTGGCCCGCTTGCACCTGTTGCCCCAGTTCGACGGCCAGCTCTTGAACCTCGTACGCGATCGGCTGGTCCTCCGCAAATTCGTTAACAAAATTGACCTGCTGGATTTCCTGAGGCACTGTACGATTTGCGAACGCGTCGAAATCTCGCACGGGCGGAGCGACCACGTCGACAGTGGAAACAAATGTTCCGGATTCGATCTGCTGCACTTGCTCCGGAGTCAGACCTCGCGTCAGCAACTCCTGGCGAGCGGCTTGGATCAATGTGTTCTGGCGACTGATTTCGCTTTCCAACTCGATCATCTTGGAACGCGAAACGGCACCGATGCTGACCGCTCCGGACAACCGGTCGATTTCGGCTTTCACAATGGCGGTTTCCTGCCGCGCCTTGAACAACTGCGTCTGCGTTGCTTGCAAGTATTCGCTGAACAAACGCAGCGAGAACAGCGGCTCGCCCGGTCGCATCGTGTCGCCCGGGAACGCATGAATCGCGGTGACGACACCGACGGCTGGCGATGTAACGCCACGATCGGACAGCCCCGGTCGGTCAGCAACTTCACCAGGAATGACGACCGTTCTCCAATATTCTTGCGGCCTGGCTGGTGCAGATACCAAACCCAGATTCTTCCTGGCTTGGGTGCTGATTTCCAGTACCGTTTGCTTCTCAGCCGGATTGCTCGATTGCTCTTCTGCCGGTGTTTCACTCGTTCCGTGGCTACCCAACAATTCGGCTCGAAAGAACCAGATCACCGCGACGGCAATCATGATCATTGCGGGACCGCTGAAGGTTCTAAGTAATGACTTTAAAGTTTTCAACATGGGTTCGTTCTCAACAGATTTCCAGCGGACAACACCGACCGCGCAGCGTTAGCCGCAAGGCTGAAATAGGCATTGGTAGGGGAGATGACAGCGGCAGCGAATCGAGCGGTAAAGCCCGCAGTTGTTGCCGCCGGATCACTCGGATTTGCACATGATCAAGGCATGCGCAAAGGAGCGTCCGCTATAGCCGAAGCGAGGCTGTGAGAAGATAGATCGGCAGTGTTGCAAGCGGATCCGGCGGAACGCTGGCGTGGTATCGACACCGTGTATCGACCACAACCGGCAGCGTTGACGCATCCAAATTCGCAGCGTAAACATCGATCTCAAACGATTGAGAATGACGCGTCAGCGATTGCCCAGATGCCGTCAGGTAAAGGGCATCCGAATCGTGATCCGATGCTGGCAAAATGCCTTCGGCATCCGCTGCTAAATCATCTTCACCGGCATGACGATCAGCGTGGTCGTGATCGTGTGATTCACCGTCATGATGGTGATCGTGCGAATGCAAATGGAGATGCGGACGCACGGCGTGACCCTCTGGTTCAGCAACGCCGGTCCCCGCGTGCGAATGAGGCAGAGCTTGCCCCAGCACAAAAAAAGGAATCAGCAGTAGTGAAACGAATCGGATCATAACGCAAATTTTAGTTACTCATTGACTCAACGACTAGAGCGGTTCCGGGGCGAGCGACAAGAAGCGTGGGAATAATGAGAGGTGGAACGTTTCTCGATCAGCCTCGCGACATTTGTTTTCTTCCCTTATTCCATACCTGCGAAATCAGGCATTTTCGACGAATCGCTCGTCCTTGATTCCTAGCCGCAGCTTCCATTCCATCGCGCTGCAGTACAGCACCGGAACCACGAGCATCGTGATGATCTCAATCGCCATCCCGCCGAAACTAGGGATTGCCATTGGCACCATGATGTCGCTGCCCCGACCGGTCGACGTGAGCACCGGGATCAAGGCCAGCAGGGTCGTTGCCGTCGTCATCAAACAAGGACGAACGCGTCGCATTCCGGCGATGACGGTCGCTTCGCGTGCATGATTCGCGTTTGCAATCCGCTCCTTGCGAAAACTTTCGTCCAAGTACGAAGCGATCACGACGCCATCATCGCTCGCGATGCCGAACAACGCTAAGAAACCGACCCAAACAGCAACGCTGAGGTTGATCGTGTGAACCTGAAACAACTCGCGCATATTCGTGCCTAGCAACTCAAAATCAAGGAACCACTCAGTTCCATAGAGCCACAACATGATAAATCCGCCAGCCCATGCAATCATGATCCCGCTAAAGACCAACGATGTCGTGATCGCCGATTTGAATTGCAAATAGAGGATCAGGAAAATGATTCCAAGCGCCAGCGGCAATACGATCGACAGCGTCTTTTGAGAACGAAGTTGATTCTCGTAGTTGCCTGCGAACGTATACGTCACTCCGGGTGGCAGCGTCAACTCACCTGAGGCAATCTTGGTTTCCAGGAATGCTTGGGCCTCTTCGACAACGTCGACTTCGGCATTGCCCGGCTTCATGTCAAACAGGACGTAGCCAATCAAGAACGTGTCTTCACTCTTGATCACTTGTGGACCACGCAGATAGCGAATGTCGGCCAATTGACCGAGCGGAATCTGTTGTCCCGTGGGTGCCGGAACAAGAATTCGCTCAAGTGATTCAATATCATCACGCAGTTCACGGGCGTAGCGGACTCGCACAGGAAATCGCTCTCGCCCTTCGACCGTCGTCGTGATTTGTCGGCCCCCAATCGCGATTTCGATCACGTCCTGAACCGTGCGAATGTGCAATCCATAACGCACGATTGCGTCGCGATCGATGTCGATTTCCAAATAGGGCTTGCCCACGATTCGATCAGCAATGACGGCCGACGCCTGCACCGAGGGCACTTGTTTTAGCATCGCTTCCATCTCGAGTGCGACTCGTTCGATGGTTTCCAAATTGGGGCCTTTGATCTTCATCCCCATCGGGGCGCGCATCCCGCTTTGCAGCATGACTATCCGAGCAGCAATCGGCTGTAACTTAGGCGCCGACGTTGTCCCGGGGATCTCGGCTGCTTCGGTGATCGCTTGCCAAATGTCGTCGGGAGTTTGAATTTCATCTCGCCATTGCCGAAACGGGCGTCCACCATCCTCGGTGATCAATTCCCCATCGGAATCACGCACGAAATCACCCGCTGCATCATCGAATTTGAATTCCAACCGACGACCGTTTTTGTCTGATTTGTATTCGGACTTGTAGGTGATATAGGTTTCAATCATCGACACCGGTGCGGGATCCAGCGGGCTGTCGGCGCGTCCGATCTTACCCACCACCGACTCGACTTCGGGGATCGAAATCAGCAGCTGATTTTGCAATTGCATGACGTCCATCGCCTCGCCAATCGAAGCGTGCGGCATGGTGGTGGGCATGTACAGAAACGATCCTTCGTCGAGCGGCGGCATGAACTCTTTGCCCAGCCCGGGAAGCGCGGTCGACGCCGCTTGCCAAGGCGACGACGTTCGGACCGCTGCTTCGGGAACCCCGACGGCGGCCAGTGTTCGAGGCACAAAACCAAAGACGCGATCGAACCCCAGCCATGCACATCCACCCCAGATCAAGATCACCGCTGGAATTGAAAGAAACATCAGCTTGTGGTTCAAACACCAACGCAATGTCGGCTCATACAAATAACGCTGAAACACGGTGAAGAACCCGAGGATGCCGCCGATCAACAGCCCGACAAAGATCAGGTTTCGCAGCAGACCTTTCTCGGGCCCCAGCGGCAACCAGTGATCCGTCAACAGCACGGCGACAACGACGACCGCCAAAACACTCGCTGCGGTAGGTCCATAGTGCCTAAACCGCTCAGGAATGCGGTCTTCCCACAATTTGAAGGTCGCCAACACAATCAAAATGGCCCCGATCCACCAAACGAGCATGATCGATGCCGCAATCCCCGCGCCCAAGAGTCCCAACCACGCCACACGCAACAGCAGCTTGGAACGAAACCGGCCTCCCATCAACACGTGAGCCGCAGGAGGAATGATCATCAGCGCGACCACGACCGAAGCGACCAATGCAAAGGTTTTGGTAAACGCCAGCGGCCGAAACAATTTGCCTTCCGCTCCGATCATCGTGAAGACGGGTAGGAAACTGACCACGGTGGTGGACACTGCGGTCACGACCGCTCCGGCGACTTCGTGTGACGCCCTGAAGATCAACGACATACGATCTTCGTCGGGATCCGCCTCGTCGAGATACTTCAATATGTTCTCGGTCAGAATGATACCCATGTCGACCATCGTTCCGATTGCAATCGCGATTCCCGACAGAGCGACGATGTTGGCATCCACCCCAAATGTCTTCATCGCGATGAAACACATTAGCACCGCCAACGGCAGCAGGGCACTGATCAAAAACGAGCTTCGCAGGTGAACGACCATCACAAGAATGACAATGATCGTCACCAAAATCTCCTCTACCAGCGCCGTGTTCAGCGTGCCGAGCGTTTCATAGATCAAACCGGTACGGTCATAGAACGGCACGATCGCAACTTGGCTCGTTGTAATCCACGCGGGCCATTGCTCGGCGGGGATCGATCGCAGGTGTTTCACCCACGCGGCATCATCAGAATCCCCCGCAGTGATTGCGTTCAATCCGTGCAAGTCGGCATAGTCGTCCACCTCGCGGGCGGTCACCCGGCTGTAATCGACAACGACCTTTGTCGGCAACCCGGGCGAAACTTCCTTGACACGTTGTTTGATATTCTTGATCGCCGAGAGCGGATTGAATCCGTATCGTACCACCGCAATGCCACCGACTGCTTCGCTGCCCGCTTTATCGAGTGCTCCGCGTCGCAGCGCCGGTCCGAGCGATACCGTCGCGACGTCCTTGACCGTGATTGGCACGTTGTCGGTCACTTTCACGACCGTCTTTTCCAGGTCCTCGACTTGCTCGACAAACCCCAGCCCCCGAATCACATACTCGACTTTATTCAGCTCGATCGTTCTCGCACCGACGTCCACATTGGTCATCCGCACCGACTCGAACACATTGGCTAGCGTCACGCCAGCGGCCCGCATCGCATCGGGATCGACATCAATCTGATATTCCTGGACAAAGCCGCCAATCGACGCCACTTCACTGACTCCTTCGGCGGACGTTAGCGAGTAGCGAACGTAATAATCTTGGATTGTCCTCAGTTCACGCGGATCCCAACCACCTGTGGGTTGCCCCGCAGGGTCACGACCTTCGAGTGTATAGAGAAAGACTTGCCCGAGTGCGGTGGCATCGGGTCCAAGCGTGGGTTGCACGCCGGTGGGCAGCGTGCCCGACGGCAGACTGTTTAGTTTTTCCAGCACCCGTGTTCGCGACCAATAGAAATCGGCGTCTTCACCAAAGATGATATAGATGCTCGAGAATCCAAACATCGAATAACTACGGATCGTCTTGACCTCAGGAATCCCCAATAAGGCCACGGTTAACGGATAGCCGATTTGGTCTTCGACATCTTGCGGGCTGCGTCCCATCCACTCGGTGAAGACAATTTGCTGGTTCTCGCCGATGTCGGGAATGGCATCAACCGGCACCGGATCGCGAGGCAACGTGCCGACTTGCCAATCGAACGGCGCGACCATCACGCCCCAGAAAATCGTTGCGATGACCAACAGCAACACGACCAACTTGTTGGTCAGACAGAACCAAACGATACGTCCGAGCATCGTCCGCGGCGCGGTGGACAGAGAAGAGTCCAGAGGATTGGGGTGAGAGTCAGACATTGTTCTGTGTTGCAAATCCAAGCCGCGTTTTTAAATACCAACCATCCGACGAGCAAAATCTTCTCCGCTACTTGTTACTACTTCCTCTCGTCCCTTGCCTCTAACTTCTCGATTCGATCCGCGCATTTCAACATCGACGCACCGTAATAGGGATTGCGAACGGCGTCATCCGACTGGATCCATGACGCGCCGCGGCCATCGAAGGCCATGGGGCAATGCATTTCATATAACGCTTGCGAAGCGGGCAAGCCGAACATCCGCTGTAGACTCAACATCTGCTCAGACAACAATGCAAAACTACTTCGCAGTGTTTCCAGGTCGTTGGCCTTAGAAAGCCTAGCAGTGATTTCGGACAAGTCACGTCGTTCTTTCGTCCAACGCTCGATCGCTTTCCCAGAGCCTTCGACCGCAGACGTTGCTGCGATCCAGTCGTGTAACTTCGAGACCGACTGTTTTGCATGTTCGCTTTCGTCCGCCGCTAACGCCTCGCTGATTGCTAGATAGATCGGCACAAGTTGCTTGATTTGAGTAACCACTGCCTGCGGTGCATCGAGCACTTCGACTGCGGGTTCGTCGTCATCCATTGACAATGCAAACTGATTTTTTAATTGTTCGATATGTCTGCGGGTGACGGCAAAGACACGATCGGCGTCACGCATGCTTTGAACATCCCGCCCTTCGACCGAATCATTTTGCAGCAACATCGCAAGCTCACGCCACAGCCCTGACAACTCGGGTGAAAGGTTCGCGGGAGGTACGCTTGCCAATTTTTCGCCCAGAGTGGCAAAGTTAGCTTGAATGGCTTGCAAGTCTGCCGATTCCAGCGATTCACGGAGCGTTTCATATTGATCCACCACCGCGATCGCCGCAGTCGTGAACGCCGGAGGCAGCGACATCGCGTGCCCCGACATTGCCATCGACGAATCGCGAGACGTTGGCGATTCATTACCGTGGTGATGTCCTGCGGATCCGCCGCCACCTTGAGGCGTCATCATCGAAGGCTTGGCTGAAATCTGCAGTGCACTATCGAGTTTAAAATTGCCATTGGTGACGACCAACTCGCCTTCGCGGATCCCCGATTTGACCAAGTAGCTGTCACCAGCACGAGCACCGATGACGATTTCACGGCCCTCGTACGTCGGTTTGTCCGCGTCAGGAATCTGGACATAAACAATCGCTCGCGTGCCGGTCAGAAGCACCGCCGAGACGGGAACCACCAATGGTTTCGCGGTATCCGAAGGTTCTGCGGTGACGTACCCCAACGATTCGGCACGCACAAGTGGCATGCCACAGATATCACAATTGCCTGGTTCGTCTTTGACAATCTCGGGGTGCATCGGGCTGATCCATTTACCAGCCAACGAGGCGTCTAGGACGCGGCCGCCTGCGGCGACGTTGGATTCCACGATCGCACGGACAAACATCTCAGGTTTTAAACGCCCATCTTCGTTGCTGACGTTGACACGAACCCGTACCGTGCGGGTATCGGCATTGAGCACCGGATCAATAAAAGCGATTTGACCTCGAAAAACTTCGCCGGGATAGGCTTCGGTGGTGAATTGGACCTGTTGTCCATAACGCAACCACGCCAAATCCGATTCGTAGGCATCCAATTGCACCCACAGATGACTCAGATCGGCAACCGTATAAATACGATCCCCCGTTTGCACACGTTCGCCTTCCTGTTTCAGCTTTTTTACCACGATGCCACCCACCGGCGAATAGATGGTGACCGATTCCGAAGGCTCACCTCGCTGCTCGATCTCTTGGATTTGCTCTTTTGTCATCCCCAGCCGCCTCAGTTTTTCGCGAGCGGATCCGGCCAAGTCGATCGGCTCGATGAAGCGTGAAGAGCGATTGGATGTCGCCGCCGATTCAGAGGCCGCGATCAATTCTTCTTGGGCCGTGTAAAGTTCCTCGCTGTAAAGCTGCACCATGTGATCGCCCTTGTTGACGTTGACACCGGTGTAATCAACAAACATCCGCTCGAGTCGCCCAGAAACCCACGCCGTAATGTGTGCTAATCGCGTTTCATCGTACTGCAACTTGCCCACCATTCGCACTTCGGCGGTGACATAACGCCGCTGGACGGGAACGGTTTCGACCTTCATCAACTTTTTGACGGCATCGCTAATCGAAACAGTACGGATGCCGCCAGCGGATTCGCGAACAGGAACTAAATCCATGCCACAGATAGGACAATCGCCCGGCCCATCGCGACGAATTTGAGGGTGCATCGAGCAGGTCCAGATCGTCGGCTTGCCTGGGTCAGCGACATCGTGCGAGGTGGATGTCGAAGCCGCAGTTGGCATTTGTGAATCGCCGCCGAACCATGACGCAACCGCAACCCCGACCAGCACAAAGCCAATGGCTTGGACGATCCAAAGTGCGTTGCGATGTCGCGTCAACCAATGATTCATCGTTGTCCCTTTGGACTGCGAGTACTCAGATTAGGTTTGCACCGGATGGAAGTCGCGAGCAAAGGAGCAGGACAAGCAGGTTGATGCGCGGCACTTCAGACTCCCTCGATCCCCACTCCCGCTCTTCCCGCTTTCTTCTCTAACCATTCCACCAATATTGCCACTTCGGCTTGGTCCCGCACGCCGACCGCGGTGACGTTTCGCGACCCCTGCTTCCAGGTCGCGGCGATGCTATGGTCGAGATCGATCAGGCAACATTCCTTGTCGCCACACGTGGCCATGTTGGACGGCCGATCGCCGAACCAAGCCGCCTGTTGGTCATCATGCTCGAATAACACCAATGTCGAACCGTCATTCCGCCGGCACACCGCTTTGACGCAAGTGCAGCAGGGCATCTTCAGCACGCTGGTCGAAGCCAACGAATAGCCGTCGGGCAATCCCCCCGAAACGATAGGCCGGTACCCAACTAATCGGACCGCGTCGTCGGCGTCGACCCGCTCGCCGTTGTACTTCGCTAGCAGCATCTGTTCCGCTTCGTCTGGATCACGGTGCAATTTTTGCAAATAGTCGTTCATCACCCCCGTGAATTCAGCTAGGTGTTGGTGCGACACGTCATGTTCGTCATGGTGCGAATGCAACGCGACTGCTGCCGCTGGTTCTTCCCCGCCGTACCAAAGCCCGAAACCAAGCAGCAGCAAGACCGACGCTGCCATCGAGACGAAGCCCGCGATATACGGCGACCGGCTAATCGAATCCGCAAGACGCCGGGGTAACGTCACCGGCTCGGGAATGGGCTCAACACCGGGCTTAAGTTCGCTTTCAATTCGCTGCCACAAATGGAGTGGTATCGCAGGCAGCGGGGCCTGAGCGAAATCCGAGCTAAGTGACTCGAACGAACTCAGTTCGGCGGCGCACTCGTCACACGCCTCGATGTGCCGCGCAACATCCGCTGCTAGGCCCGCCGACAGTTCCCCGTCGTGGTAGGCCGACAGACGTTGCTGCACGGTTCTGCATTCGTTTGAAGCCATCACTCGTATCTTTCCTGCAAAAACACTCTTATTTCCTGACAGACACATCGGCTGACATAATTTTGGATGCCTGGCGATCGAGTTTCTTCACCTGCGACAACAGAAATCCGAATTTCTTTTGCGACTTGATAAAAAATGGGCGAAGAACGGCGTGCTTCATGCATCCAAAATGCCCTCACACAGTTCACACGTGTGTCCCAAAACAGTTCATCCGAACATTCACATCCCATTCTTGCAAAGGTCACGTTGATGCGACTTACAAAAATCATCCCTCTCATTCTAGGCGGCCTGCTTGTTTTCGGCATCTACGGATGCAACACACCCTCGGCCGACCCCGTGACGCCGTCCGCGCCGGAGACCAGCGAAATAGTCGACGAACACGGTGAACACGGACACGAAGGACACGACCATGCCGCCGACGATCCTACGATCGATACTGATTCCCCTATGGCGAAGATGATGCCGGGACTCAATGAACTGTCACCGGAAGACTACAAGTCTGCGATGGCCCAACACATTTGCCCCGTCACCGGCAAGATGCTGGGAACCATGGGAGCCCCCGAGAAAGTGGACGTGAACGGCGAGTCGGTTTGGATCTGCTGCGATGGCTGCAAAGACAAACTGCTGGCGGACCCCGAAAAATACCTGGCAAAGTTAAAACAATAACCGCAGCCGACTCATCCGCTCGGAACCATAACAATGAGATCAGCTGGCAAGGTCGCGACCGAATTTAATCGGACAATCCGAAGGGATCCGCGTCCGTGTCGGCCGATTCCATTCCGAACGGATCCTCGGTCGACTCGTCGATGGAGTTCGCGTTCGGGGATGGTGTCGGGGGCACCGTAGACACGACGTCGATTTCCATTGCATTAGGGGTTCGACGTTTCGCTTGTTCACGCAGTGCGATATACGAACCTTCGTGCAGCCGATCCTCTTTGCCCTCACCAGCTTCAATGATGATGGCCGAGCGAGACAGTAGTCCTTCGGCTTTGACGTTGATGGCGTAACATCGCGTTTGACACAAACCACAACCGACGCACTTGTCATCCAGGACTACGGGCGCCAGATAGCCTGTGCCTTCGACCGGTTGGCCGGCTTCGTCCAGTTCGGTTCCGACCTGGGTGAATTCGATCGCGTGGTAGCCCGCTGCGTCACATTCTTGCACACACAAATCGCACGCTGCGGTGCCCGCAAAGGGCAGGCAAGTCGATTCGTTGACGATCGCCAATCCCATCCGTGCGGCCTTTTTCTCTTCGATCACCAGCGGCCGAATCGCACCCGTCGGACAAACTTGCCCACAAGCGTTGCAGCTCGATTCACAGCCAGCCCAATCGGCGACCACCATCGGTGTCCACAGTCCTTCGAGTCCCTGCTGGAATCCCTCGGGTTGCAGCACGTTGTTCGGGCACGCTTTGAAACATTCGCCACAGCGGATGCACATTTCCAAGAACGATTGCTCGGGGACACTTCCCGGGGGTCGAACCAGTCGTGGCGAATCGGGATCATCCAAATTCGCTCCCCACGCCTTGGTCACGCTGGCCAGCCCGATTCCGCCAACCGCGGCCGCCGTGCTGCCGGCGGCGAGTGAAAGGAAACCGCGGCGCCCGAGCGGCGTTTCGTTTGTCGGCGGATCATTGTCCACCTTGAGCTCGACGACGTTCCAGCGTTCGACGAATTTGATCGCGTGTGTGGGGCAAACACCGCCACACGATTGACACATCGTGCAGTCCGAAGTGCGGGTGGTGAAGTCGGGCTTGATCGCATCAAACGGACAAATCTCGACACACTTGTTGCAATGGATACAGGACGATTCGACTTTGCGCTCGGTCACACGAAAAAGATTGCCTAGCGAAAACACCGCACCGCTTGGACAAACGTACTTGCACCAAAACCGAGGACGCAAAAACCCCAGCGACAACACGGCGATAAACAGCCCGATCGAAACGAATTGGCCTACACCGATGCGTGGCACAAGATGCCAACCGCGAGTCACGCCGCTGTGCAGCGGATCACCGATAAACAACATCGCTCGAGTGATCACGGGGATCGCAGAAACAACCCCCGACACCAACACGCCGAACACCGCAGCGATCAAAGTGCCTGCCAACAAGTAATATTTGATGTGAACCCACCATCCATCGTCGGCGACATTGAACCGCGTTGTCCGCCGAGTGATCGCCCAGTCGAACAGATCGATCGTGGTCCCCAACGGGCATAGATACCCGCAAAACCCGCGAGGAATCAGAATACACACGATCAAGATCGCCGCCGCCGAAACCAGCGACGCGATCCAACTACGTGACGCGACCGCCGTCGACAAACTGACCAACGGGTCGATCAGCAGGAAACTCTCCGCCGGAATGAATTCTTTAGCCGAAAGGTTGTCGGCATAGTGCGACGGCCATGCTTGCAGATCATGCTGGGCCAGTTGGAAGGAACCCGAACCACTTAAAAACGCATCCAACATTGCC
The DNA here is from genome assembly GCF_039541335.1 of Novipirellula rosea. Taxonomy (NCBI): domain Bacteria; kingdom Pseudomonadati; phylum Planctomycetota; class Planctomycetia; order Pirellulales; family Pirellulaceae; genus Novipirellula; species Novipirellula rosea. Next base: position 26,286 of record NZ_BAABGA010000066.1, read on the forward strand.
GGAGTGGCTGCTTCACTCGGCGTCAAGCGAATCTGCTTTCCCTCGCGTTCAGTTACCACGAACTGTCCAATCGCAGTAACCGATTCCGTGGCAGTCGCCTGGGTAGCGATGCGGTCGTCGACGACAAAAAGGGTCGTGCCGGAATTGATTTCCCAGTCAGATGGCGAAGCCGAATGGGAACTTCCTTGAGTCAAGACAAACTCGCCACTTTGCTGATCAACGGATCGCAACGACCAACCGTGCGAAACGCTGCCGGGCGGCAGAGGGCGAGCACTGTATGGCCAGCACACGTAGAAAAAAAGCAGAACAAAGGTGACCAGACAGACCGACTGCACCACGCGTCGCACTGGCGTCGCCAACCACGACACGCCCAATTTCCGCAAGGATTTTCGAATCCACCCCCGCTTCTTTTTGAGTCGATCCGATTGAAAGCGAGCGGGAATCCAGCGTCGCAACAGTCGCCCAGGGAACGTATGCGACGGAGAATTTCCCGGTGCAATTCGGCGAAGTGCGGGCAAAAACCAATCCAACCGAATCATAGCGGTGGATCGGCCTCGATCCAGAGTCGTCAACAGCACTAACGACGCGGCCGTCAACAACACCGCCGCAACCGTGATCGCCAAAGCGAATCGATCGTGAAACAGGTCACGGTAAAACGCGTGTTCCGTCATCGCGGTGGTGATTAACACCATGGCAAGGGTCGCCAAGGCAGCGGCGAGCAGGTAGTTTCGCAACGGTTTCATTTTGCGGAACCTTGTAATTCCAAAAGCCCTAATCGCCACGGAATCTGTCCATAGTTCCCGCTTTGATACTCCGGATCGTTGGCTCCTTGGAACAACAAACGAAGTTCGGCAGGATCAATCTCCATCGTTTCACTCGATCCATCGCGGATCAATTCGCCGTGACTGTAGGACGTCGCCCATGACTCGTTTTGGTTGACGACATTTTTAGGTGAGACGAACGGCTGATCGCGACTTGCCGCCAACGGCGTCCACTGTCCGTCCAGCGCATCTGCGGTGAAGGCTTTGAAGTAGCGCCGCTTGCCAGCTTGGGCTTCGACGATGGTTAAAAACCGGTTTTGGCCTTTCAATTTGTAGGTATGACTTGCTTCGAAGATATCCGCCTGCAGCACCACTTTGGGATCCGTCCAACCGTGGTTGGGGAAATTGTGCTTTGCCGTTTCCGCTCGCCACATTTGGCCGTTCAACGTGGTGAAGAACAGGTGTGCCTTTTGCTCGTCACAGATCAGCCAATAATCAAGCCCCGCCTTGGCGCCTTCTTTGACAACATACAGCGGCTCGGGACGAGTCCAGCGTTCAGGTTTGGAAATATCGTCATTGGTCGAGTAACACGGGCCGTACTTCAAATTGCGAGTCTCATCGCTGGCTTGATAGATCAAATACCATTTTTGGTGCGGCTGGAAATAGAAGATTTGGGGCGCTCCGTGGTATCCCATCGTCAGATCCAGCACACTCCAATCGGCATCGCTCGCATCCGCCCAATCGACGAACGATGCGTACCCGATTCGAATACGACCATCGCCTTGCTTCGCTTTTCGCAAGGTACAAAACAAATGCCAACGACCTTGGTGCCGCACGATCGAAGGATCTTTCAGGGCCAGCCAAGGATGTTGTGATGATTTGGGCAGCCGTGCGGGATCCACCGCAATCAGCGGCGGGCTGACACGCCAGCGAAAATCGCCGCTTCGAAACGGATCGTTTTCAGACGGCGCCGTGGTTGCAAGCTGCGTTTGGGTAATCGAGAGGGAATTCAGTTCTTGGGCGATGCCATCCGCCGATTGCCCGAGGCAAGCGGACAACGAGCAAACCGCCACCGCTAGTCTGATCCTCATCGCAGCCGGCGTGATCCGAGTCGACAAGCGTGTCATCTAATTTGCACCCTTTGCCAACGCGCGAGCGGTCGCACTGACGATCGCTTGAGACGTGATCGTTGCCCCGGAGGTACCATCGACATCCTGGATTCCTTGCTGGTCGATGATTTGTGTCGTCGTATCCGTTAGCGCCGAGTAAAACTGTTTTTCGCTGTGTTTGGTCACGCGAACGTCGCGAATTTTCTGATCCGCCACCGTCACCTCCACATCCATCTGGCCGTTGTATCCCGTGCTGTGAGCCGTGTACGTTCCATCGGCGACTCGGCTGACGTCGGCCTTGTCAAACAACTTGATCGCCTCGATCGATTCGGCGGCTCGGGCTTGGTACCGTTTCAAATACTCGGCGTTGCGGGCTTTGTTGATGTCCAGCACTCGTTGGTAGTACTCGATCGCCTCGTCCAGTCGTCCGGCACCCCGAAGTGCATCGCCGGCGTTCAGGAAGGCTTCGTTGAACGAGTTCGTGTTGGCATAGCTTGCCGTTAACGCCATCGCCTTGTCCACCTCACCCATATCCCCAAGCAGCTTGATCGCGTTGAGATGCAGACTGCGGCCTTTTAACATGTCCATTGCCATCGGCTTGCTGCCCAAACGCCAATAGCATTCGGCCAGATGGATCCCGGTCGGAGTGGTCGCTGACACCTTGGCTTTTTGCAACCAATAGGCGGCCCGCGGATAATCTTGCAGCAACGTGAAGTACATCTCACCGAGCTTTTCCATGTCACGTTTCAGTAGCGTTGGATTGCGTTGATGACGTTCCATCACATGATGCACCAACTTGATGCCCGGTTTCCAACGCGAGACGTTTGGATTGACGCGACCCCAAATGTATTGCCCGATATTTTTGGACTCGTCCCATTTCCCCGATGGCTTCAGTGGCCAATCGAGATCGAGCGAGGAGGGATGATTCATGTCAGTCGAAGCGAGCCAATCGGGCGGAGTGCCGCCGACTTGTTCAATGTGCTTTCGCAGTTCGGCGGGAGTTCGTGTTGTCTCGCCGGTGGATGTCTCGCCGGCCGACATCGCTTGCTTGGGAGTCAAGACAAAGCGTTTACCGTTGAACGTGACCGCATGCACGCTGGCGTACGGGTAGGTGCGAATCACCGCGGTCTGGCCAAACTTGGATGAAAAATCAAACTCGCGTGCGTCCTTGCGAATCTCGAGCATTTTGCCGGTCAAGGTGGACCCGTTTACAAACTCGACCAAATCTTCGCCAAACGCGGCAGGATGCGACAAGCAGACAACCAGCAACGCAGCCCATCCCATTTTCGAATACAGCATTCCCATTTTCCTCGATTTGGTCAAATCTCTGTGCAAGAAGATACGCGGCCCTGATGCATTCACGGGGGCTGAGCGTCCATGGGGACAGTCTCGCGTTTGTCGCATGACTTGAATCCGATTGCACCCCACGCTCCAAATTCTAATCATCTTGGATCGCCCCGTGGTGCAGAGTCCGATACGAATTGGCGAGGACTTTGTGAGCCGTGGGCCGTAAGGCACCGGGTAATGGCGTGGGCCCCGGCCGCTCACACGTCACGGCTCACTAATTCGACGGCGTTAGCCGCGGGCCGCAGCGGGAAAAACGTTCAAATTCCGCGGGGCGGACCCTCGCCGCACCGCTAACCAACGGAGGCAAAGCGATAGATAGTCCTTTACTGCTGCTGCCAGAACGCCGACGCTCCCGAAGGTTTTTCATTAGACATGAAAAATTAATGCGACAGAAAAATAAAGAAGGCTTCGTCGCGGTAAAAAAATCTTTCTGTCGCATCAATCTTTCTGTCTTGTTCTATACAAGCACCCCGAAGACAACACTCCCCATCGAAAACGACTGCACAGTGTGTCCGATTGGTCCCCTCACAACGCTTTTCACTGGCCGAGGTAGCGGCAGTAGAAATTTTCTCATGATCGATCGAGGAATCAATCGATATTCGATTGAAAACGCCAAGCCCCAAAGCAGTCACGCTTGGACGCACGATCTATCCAACTGATCCAAGTGCTCCCTACGTTCATTCACTGCATCGCATGACATTCAGCACTGATGTAAATCTGCCACGCCGACATCAAGCTCGGTATCCTGCACGATGCGTTCGCTGCGGGAGTAATAACCAAGGACGTACGATCAGGCTTTGGACGCATACGATCGGATGGTGGACAGCGGTATTCTGGATATTTGGTTGGGGTTTTACTACTCGACCACCAGCTTGCGAGAAATGTGCCTGGAGAATTCGTACACAGCGCGTCGGTGGAATGCTCTTTACACTTGTATTTGCCGCATTGTTCATGGCATTCCTATGGCCACATTTGGACGATTTCGTCGCAAGATCGCTTCGCAAATGGGTGGCGATGGGCCTGATTCTCGTTTGCCTTGCGCCCTATTTCTTTTGGGAAACTTTCTATCCACCGGCGATCGACATTACTGCCTACAAGGACAGTGTAGACTACGAGTTCAGGGACGCTGACTTCGCATACGAATTCGCCAGTTTAAATGGTGATGCCGAATGGGTTCGGATCTCGTGACGCCGTGCACTCATTCCCCAAAAACTCTCTCGATGCAGAATTTTTGATGCGTTTTTCTCGTTTGACACTAATTATCAGTTTGCTACCCATCATCATTGGATGTTCCAACGGTGAAGACAGCGGCGTTTCCATGACGACAGCAACGGCCGGACAAATCGTCATTAGCGGCGGACACGAAACGGATCCGGTCGACCATGGCCGGCCGGTTGCACTGATCGGCAATGCGCTCGGTGTGACACCGGAGGTTTTTCGCGACGCGTTCAGCGGCGTCAGTCCAGCAGAAAACGGCTCGCCATCTCCGTCTCGTGCTCAAGCGAACAAGCAGATCTTGATGGACAAACTTGGCCCGCTCGGAGTCACCAACGAGCGACTGGACGAGGTCTCAAATTTCTACCGTTATCGGCCGCAGTCCGGAGAACTCTGGAAACACAAACCGGCAGTCGCGACAGCAACGATCAAGGATGGCAAGATCACTGGTTTCAAAATTAGCGACGGAGGTTACGGCTATTCGACGCCTCCGACAGTCCAAATTGCCGGCCACCTAACAGTCAAGGTCAAAGCTGAACTTGAATACACTTCGGACCTTCAAACGAACGGCCGAGTGAAGACTCTGACAATCATTAAATCATTCAGCGATGATGTTGTGAATCGGATATCTTCGGCGATGTGAACTAGTCGTGAAAAGTGTCATACCGCCGGATGCAGGTGAGTCGCTGCACTGAGTCTATTGAAGTGGAAAGTCGTTTACAGCGACCACGTGATTCGTCACGTTCGCCGACAGCATGAACCTGGGTGATCGGTAACGCGAATCGGCCAGCACCGACGATTGCTAAACAGAGAAGCAGCGATGACAGATGCAATTAACTGGCCTGAGAAGAGTCGAGAGCTTCCCAATCACCATGCGACCACTAATCAGAAATGGTACGACGCATTGAACGAAACATCGGGCCGTGTTAAACCGCCTCCGGACGACATTCGACAGTACTGGCAGGATTGGCTTGATCGCGACAAACATCCGTTTTGGCCGTTCTGGGAAAATGTTCGCAGCTGGCGGCAAATTCGCAACCTACCCAACGTGTTGCTGGTCCACTTCACCAAACTCAAACAGAACATGCCAGCTGAGATTCGCTGCGTCGCGGCCATCCGTACTCGAATACTGTTCGTTTGAGTGGATGAATTAAAACGCTTCGAGAAGCGTGCCTCTAGGTGGTGGTTTTGGGGACGCTGGAACGCAGGTGTTCATCAACAAGGACGTGAATGGGGCGATGGACCGAAACACTGACGGACGAAGAATCCCGGGATTACGAACAACTGGCTGACGCTGAACTAGGAACAGAGCGAACACGGTGGCTCGCGTTTGGCGGCCCCGATGACTGACAAAGCCAACGAAAACGGGCCAAGAGCTTCTGCTTTACATTGAGAACATGGATGCACCAAAAACAATTCCGCCAACAACCAGGAACTCCGTATGATACACATGCTTAAGATCGATGCCCTTTTACTGTTATTTGTGGCAACGAGTTATTTGGTCGTGATGTTTACCTCTGCGTCTGACGACGGGATTCTGCTGCTTCCAATAATAGTAGTGTCGATCGTTGTGTCGATTGGTTTGCTAGAAATTGACCGTCGACTAAAAGCGATAGAACAGAGCAAGCCTGACACCGACCACAAATCGCATGTGGAGTAGAGCTCAAGTTATTCTTAATCCTAATCTTCTCTGATTGGCACCGGTCCAGCGTGGTTACGCAGACGGGATTAAGATTACGAGTAGGATTAAGATTAAAAATTGCCACGACTTTTGTTCGGCCTCACGGACTGGATGTCTCCGTCTGCTCGCGACAATGTTAGAGACCAGTAAAAGAGACATCGCACTTTTCTGGATTTAGCAACCGTCTGCACTCTACCTTCAAGGCCTGAACACGACAACGCTTTGCAGAGAGCGGACGAACTCTCCGCAGCATTTGCTTGACTCACGAATCCTATACGGTAGCATCACCTTTATTGGCGAAAGGGGGCGACCACTCCCCACGACAGCGATTCCATAAAGGCTTGCAGGGAAAACCAATGCGATCTTTCAAATTAGCCACTTTTCTTTTCTTGTTGTGCCAGCCCCTCTTGGCGTCAAACCTTTGGGGCGAGGAATCGAAAAGCGATCAGGACACGGTTGATCTCGTCTATCAAGGGATTACGGATCTGACGCTACTGCGAGACGACGTACTCAAACGCTATACGCTGATGGTCACAGGCGAGTCACACAAATCCTACGATGCGTCGATCAAAAGCCGTGTGCCTTTGCGGATCAATCGCATTTATGACCTGCAAGCGAGACTGAAGTCGAAGTCATTCAAATACGTGGCAAGCGGTGCTGTGCTTGGTGTCGAGCAGACCAATCGCCCCTATGAGTGCCAGTTTTGGAGGGAGCTTTTACAGTGCGGCTTGGTAATGAAGGCAAATTACGGCAGTGCATCGGCCCGCGGCTACAAGGTGCGACAGAAAGACGAGACGACGAAAAACTTCCTTGAGAAGAATCTCGTCGAATCGATTGGCTTCGACCCATTTGATGACCTTGTGCTGCATCCGATGTTCTTAAGGAACCCAATGAATCAGTACGGATGGATCGAACGGATTTTTTTCACCAAGAGCAAGCTTCTATCAGCCGAAACGATCACTCAGGGGGACATCCGCAGCAAATGGCAATTGAACGAGCCGTATGGGAATTTCGACATCGAGCTAACACAATCGAAGGCGTATGGCTACCTACCGACACACGTTAAATACACCAGCACTTCGAAGGAGCATCCGAATCTTTACGGAGAGACGGAGATCAAGTGGAAGAAGCACACAGGATCGGGAAAGTATCTGCCTTATGTGATCAACGCAGCGGCAGGCGGATTGTTCACTGGGCTTACAAAAGAGCAACATAACTGGGTATTCGATTGGCGTCTCGGCAAAGAGATCCCCGACGATTTCTTCGATTGCGAATCCGAGGATTTTCGCTTGCAGTTCTCTCCGCTGTATGATTTTCACTTTGACACGTTTGCGAAACCGGGTGGCTACTTGGCGGGCACACCCTGGAAAACTCCTGAAGAAATCCTGCCTAAAGATGAACCAACGAATTAAGCAGGCCAATATGAGTCATTCCACATAATGGCCTGAGCCGACGCTTCAGCAGTAGACACCGAACGACCTGCTAAGGACCGTCGGAAGAATAGCTGACGACGTCTTCCGTAGTGGACGAGGCAACGAGTCCTTTTTGGCTCAGTGAAGCTGCAAGACTCGTTGCCTCGTCCACTACCGTCCGCCATTTATTGTCCTGTGCGTCCTTAGAAAACCGGAACGTCTCACCGTCTTGTTACACCCGAGCGATCACTCCGCCAAGACTTGCTCGGTGATCCGTCGGCTGTAGCGGTTCAGTTTGTGATGCCCGGGGCACCATCCGAGTAAGAACCGCGTGAAGTCGGCCCAGGCAACCGGATACATCGCACGCCACTCGGCTTCGAGTGCATTGGCGTCGACCGTGCTGTTTCGAGACGCAAGCGATTGACGCAAGGCTCGAAAATAGAAATCGAGGTAGACCGATTCATTGCGCTCACACTCGGCTTCGGACACGCAACTGCTGAGAAAGTAGGCGACGTCCTTCATGCCACAGCCACGACCGACATATTGAAAATCAACCGCGGCAGTTCGCGTGCCGTCGGGCGAGAAACAGAAATTGGCGACCTTGGCGTCCCCATGGACCGCAGTCTGAAAACGACAGGCGTTTAAACGGTCGTCGATCACCGCCGCGGCCTCTTTCAATTTTCCCGACTGCATCACTTGCCATTCGTCGCGGCGGGTCGCCAGATGCCAATACGTCCCGACCGGCCAAAGTCCTTCGAGTGGTTCGCTGAGAAACGTCGCGTGAAAGTGGGCTAACCAGGCCAACACGACGAACACGCCGTCGCGATCGAGATGCGATTTCCGAGCGTCAAAACCGGATGCATCTAAATCTTCGAGCACAAAGACCCACTGGCCTTCGACCGATTCGGCAAGCAAGCAAGCAGGCACGCGGCAAGTGGCGTCACAGCGATCGCTGTACTCGCGATACCAAGTGGCTTCGACGTCGTAGGAACGAACTTTTCGCTGGTGTGACTGGTCGGTATTCCAGCCACGAGGATGCGAGGCCCCCGGTGAATCTTGCTGCTCGCATGGAGGCGAGACATGTTTGACGATGACCGATGCGGGGTTCGTCGGATCAACCACATCGAAGGTGAGCGGGACGCGAAGGATTTTTCCGTACCCGCTCCATAGTGACTGAATTAGCGAGGCCTCTCCCGCGTCGCTGGCGGACGTGGCCCGCAGGACAAGCGATCGAAGTGACGGATCAAGTTTCATGGGGGCAGTGTTTTTCTTTTCGCTAATTTCGCAGTGACCACGACGTAGACGTAGACGTAGACGTAGACGTAGACGTAGACGTAGAGACTACTGAATTAGGGTGTGTCTTGACGGCACAGTACTGGTACCTCTCCCAGCTTCGCTGGGAGAGGTAACTTGCGTCGCTCGCGCTAAGACAAGACATCCAACAACGACGATTCCAACACTCTCTCGAACTTGCTGGAGAGGTGGCAGAATGGCCGCGTCACCTCCAAACGACTTCACGTTCCGAACTTTCGCCGCTCCGTAGACTAGCTTTGCTGCAGCGCTGCGGCGAGCTGTTCGTAGGTTCGCTTGCTATCGATGCTATTGCCGCGATTGTCCAAGGCAATCTGATACAAGTGTTGACCACACTCGGTGGGATAATTGCCGGTCACGCAAGCGCGACACAAATTGTCTTCAGGCAACCCGATCGCGCGAGCGATCGCATCGACGGGCAGGTAACGCAGCGAGTCGGCGCCGAGATCGTCCGCCAATCGCTGCTGAGACTCGTCTGTCAATTCGCCGTTGATGCCGAAGTACTTCGGTGCAATCAATTGATCGATCGTACTCATGTCGATCCCGTAAAAGCAGGGGGCGACGATGGGCGGACAAGCGACACGCACGTGAATTTCTTTGGCGCCGCCGACTTCACGAATCCGGTCCAACAAGACGTTCATCGTGGTACTGCGGACGATCGAATCTTCGACCAAGATGACCGTTTTGCCTTCGAGCACTTCGCGAAGTGGCGTGTACTTCGCCGCCGCCTTGGCCTTTCTCGCTCCGCCACCTTCGATAAAGGTTCGCCCGGCATAACGGTTACGAATCAAACCTTCGCGGCAAGGAATCGAGAGCTCAAACGCCATCGCATCCGCAGCCGCTTTGCTGGTGTCCGGTACCGGCACGATGATCGTGTCTTCGCTGTTCAGTGGCACACGACCGAGGGCGCGTTCGGCGCGAGCCAATTCTTCGCCAAGGTGCGTGCGGCTGAGGTAGACACTTCGATCATCCAATGTACTGGCGACATTGGCAAAATAGATCCACTCAAAGAAGCAGTGAGCAGGCGATCTTTCTTCGGCAAAACGCTCGATACGGAATCCGGTTTCGGGATCAATGATGATCGCATGCCCCGGAGCCAACGATTTGATTTGGTCATCGGAGAACCCAAGGTTCAATAGCGCCACACTTTCGCTGGCCGCAGCGAACAACGGGCCTTCGTTGGCGTAACACATCGGCTTGACCCCCAACGGATCACGCGCGACGATCATTTCGCCTTCGGCCGTCAGCAATGCCAGGCTATAGGCGCCATCGAAACCGGCAGTGGCTTCACGTAGCACATCGATCCAGTCGATCCGATCGGGCCGTTGGCTCAGCAGACGACCGAACTCGTGCAAGATGATCTCGGTATCGGTGTCCAGCGTCAGGTGGTGATCGCCATCGGCGAGCAATCGTTCTTTCAGTAGCCCGTAATTGGCCAATTGGCCATTGAAACAGAAACTGAACCATTTCCGCTTGTGAATATGTTTTCGCTCGAACGGTTGAGCATAGCTGCGGTCATCTTGGCCACAGGTGGCGTAGCGGACGTGGCCGATCGCGGCGCGGCCAGCCAAGTGTTTCATCAACGATTCGGACTTGGCCCGATGATTCAGCCGAAACACCTCGGTCACGGTCCCGACGTCTTTGCGGGTTCTCAGAATCGAAGGGCGTGCGGGATCGAATGTTGTCATCCCCGCAGCAAGTTGCCCGCGATTTTGGATATCCAGCAACATTCGAGGCAACAGCCGCGAAATGTGGCGTGGCCCATCGGAGGTACACAGCGGACTTCGACCGCGTCCCGACAGGTGGTAAATGGCAGCAACACCACACTCGTGATGTAATTCGCTCATATCAGATGCTTCGTTCTGAGGAAGATGAAGAGGCGGATGGTTCAGCGAAGAAGCAGAGATTTTGGATCAATGCAGCTTCATCAAGTCTACATGAAATGTACGCTGGGCTTCCAAGGTCGTCGATTCCCCAACACAATTCAATCTTCTTGCATTGGCGTGAAGCTGCTATTTCCTGGTGAAAAGGGCGACGTGATCCGCATCCGTTGTTGAAATTTACTAGCAATATGCAGTCCGAATCGTCTGAATGCAGGGCCGCACCTCTCATTTCCGAACCCTCCGCAGCCTCGCAACGGCTGCCCATTTTAAAGTCATCAAGGAATCGTTTTTCCGATGAACCAAGCTGAAAACGAGTATTTATCGCACCGAAAATCTGCGATCCAGCGAGCCCGTAGTGTCGTGGTGAAGGTGGGGACGAGGGTCCTCACCACCCCCAACGGCAAACTTGATCGGGATCGAATCGAGAAACTTTCGGCGCAACTTTGTCGCATCGCTGACACGGGGCGGCAAACCGTCATGGTCAGCAGCGGCGCCGTCGGCGCTGGCGTCGGCAAACTGGGGCTGACGACTCGGCCCAAGGTCGTCTCGCAACTGCAGGCCGTTGCGGCAATCGGCCAAACCGATTTGATCCAGGCCTATGAATCGAGCATCGCGGCGCGTGGCCGCCATGCCGCTCAAGTCTTATTGACCGCGTCGGACCTTCGCCGCCGTAGCGCCTACCTGCACGTTCGAAATGCGCTAAGCCGCATCCATGAATACGGTGCGATCGCCATCGTCAACGAAAACGATTCGGTGGCGGTGCGTGAATTGACAACGACGTTTGGGGACAATGACCGGTTGGCCGCTCGTGTCGCCGGACTGTTGACGGACACGTTGCTGATCATTCTTTCGGATATCGACGGGCTGTATGACGGGCCGCCTAATGACCCCGACAGCAAACGAATCGAATTGGTCCCTCGCATCGACGATTCGATCCTCGGCCTTGCCAAGGACAAACTGAGCAACGTCAGCAAAGGGGGCATGACGAGCAAATTGGAAGCCGCAAAAATCGCCGCCTCCCACGGCCACACGGCGATCATCGCGCCGGGGCATGACGACACGGTGCTGGACAAGATTTTTGCATGTGAAAACGTAGGAACTCTTTTCCTGCCAACCGAAAAAACGATCAAGGGACGGCGTCGCTGGATTGGAGGTTCCGCCAAGGTCGAAGGGATTTTGCATCTCGACGCCGGGGCAGCCAAAGCGGTTTGGGAAAATGGCAAGAGCCTGCTGCCGGTTGGTGTCAAGTCGATCAAGGGAACGTTCAAACGCGGCGCCGTCGTGGCGCTGCATGATCCCGCTGGAAACGAGATCGCTCGCGGGTTGTGCAATTACCGCTCAACCGAACTCGAAAAGATCCTGGGCAAACCGAGCGACCAAATTGGCGAACTGATCGGGCACTGTCCCTACGAGAACGTGATCCACCGCGACAACCTCGTGCTGACTCGAAACGGCGAGTTCGCGTAATCACGCGTCGGGCAAATGGCATCGTGTTACTTGCCCAGCGGCACGTAGGCGTAGCCATCGGTTTGCAAATTGACCAGAGCGGTGAGTGCGGACACGGCAACATCGGCGAACACCACAACCTGGTCCGGCTTGGCCTTGCTACCGATCAGCGACTGGCCGCAAACAAAGATCTGCACGTCGGCTTCGTGCAGTGCCTGCAAACAATCGAGGTTGGGATTGCCTTTGGTTTGGAAACGAGCGGCGTAGGCATCCTCGTTCAAAATGGTTAACGTCGCGTCGCCGTGAAGGACGATGGCGATGTCGACCTGGGCCGACTTCTTGCCAGCACCCCGGTAGATGTTGACAAAGCGAGCGACCTTATCCAGCGCGGTATTCAGTTTGTCCGGTTCGCCGCCGTGAGTGACATCGACAACGATGCGGCTGCCGTCGCGAGGTTGCTGCGTCGCGTCGGGCAGCGTGACGACTTTGCCATACTTGGCGATCGCCGGGTGAGAATACTTGGGCGAATCTGCCCCAACCTCTTCTGGCACGGGATGATTTTTCATGGCTTCCGAGAATCCTTTGGCAACAAAACCGGAGACGGCTTGGGCGTGAGCTTTGATCAGTTTAACGACATAGGGGTCACCCGATGTTTCGGTGACCCGTACCCCCTTGTCCGTGTCGACACGGACCATTTTGATCTTATTAGTATGGCGAAAAATCTCCGCGAACAACGGGTCGCGCATCCGAATCGGCTTGCTCTCTTCGACACGGTACTGCATCCAACGAACGTGCTCTTGGATCTTCGCTGCAATGGCGGGGTCGTCCGATTCGGTCAGGGTTTCGACGCCGTTGGGAAGCTCGCGGACGGTTCGCGAAATCTTTTCGTGGTTCGTCAGCAGGAAATGAAACAGCTGGCGGTCTTCGTCGTGTCGTTCATCTTGCCCGTGCTGGCCACCTTGGCCGCCTTGACCAAAGCCGCGACCGTTTCCGGGGCCACGTTGGGCGTCGGCGATTCCGCTCAGCAGCGTCGCCATCAACAACAGTACGACGTAAGGGACGAGGTAGGTACGTATCATGGTGAGTGATTCTCTGGTGTTCTTTAAACGATAAATAAGCTCGGTCACCCGCTGCCGGTCACTTGGGAGACGATCACGCGTGGTGTTTATAGCGGAGCGGCGCAATCCGCCCGGTCTAAATCGAACGTTTTTATTAGCTCCCACCGGGCGGCTCGCGCCGCACCGTTACCAAAGCAGACGGCCTTGGCCTATCGCCAGCGATCTGCACTTGGCGTTCCAGTGAAATCTCTTATCTGCATCGTCCTCCGCTCGATCCGTTGCAATCCCAGGCGTGCCTCCTGCTATCGTCGTCGCCATTCTTGGCAAAAACGGCTGCGATGAACGATTGCAGCGACAGGGCGACTCGCGTGTCGCCTTAACGAATCCAGCTATAACAGCCCGTCGACGCAGTACTAAAGTCGTTCATCACAGTGTGCGGATCCGCCCCAGTGAGTGGGACCTTGTGCATCCAAGTCACACGGCCGTCGCTTGGAATCGGTTTCGGGCGATGGTGGCAAAATGAAAAGGACCGGCGAAAGACAGTGGGCAGAGAAAGAATTTTCTAGCGTGAGCTACATCACAGCCTTTCCTTCACGCAATCTTCACAATTCCAACATCTGATTTTCGCCAAGCTTTTACATAATCCTGCTCGATCTACAGATCGCAGGGTTTTGCTTTTCTGCCTGCGCGAGCATGGAACGATTGTCGCTTCCACTCACTCCTCTGTTTTTTTGCTGGTACACAAAATGACCTGTAAAACGGGCCTGATTCGATCGTTTTTGAGCATTGGAATTGCAACATTGGGTTTGGGCGGAGCAGCGGTCCACGCGGCAACACCCTCCATTGAACTGATTGGAAAAGTCGCGATCGATGGTGATCGACGCGATCGAAGCGGTGACGCCAAGCCACTCGAAGACGGATCACCGTCGGATCAATTCGGCGGTCTGTCGGGAATCGAATACACCGGTACCGGAAACCGATTTTTGCTGCTTGCCGATCGTGGAGCGGGCGATGGCAAAGTTAGCTATCAGTGCCGCTACCACGAAGCGGACCTCGTCTTAGACCCAGCGACGGGGAAGATTGCGTTTGAGCTCAAGACGACTCGAATGCTCAGCACACTAACGGGCGAACCGCTTGTCGGTTCGATCGCGGCGCATGAAAAACACCTCAACGCAACGGTCCCCCATCAACCTTGGACCGCGTTTGATCCCGAGAGCGTGCGAATGCTGCCCGATAAATCGTTGTTGATCAGCGACGAGTATGGACCTCATATCGTGATCGTGGATGAGTCCGGACGGATCTCGAACGAATTCACCGTGCCAGACAAGTTCCGGTTGCGAAGCACTGAAAATGGCACGTTTAGCAAAGGGGTTTACAGCAACCGCGGTTTAGAAGGGATCGCTGTCACTCCGAGCGGTAGTCGCATGATCGCAATTCCGCAAAGCCCGCTGATCCAAGACGCCGTAATCGAAAACGGGTATTGCATGGGACTGAATTGCCGCTGCGTTGTCTTTGATGGCAATCACAACTGTATCCGTGAAATCGTTTACCAATTAGACGATCTCACCAGCGGCACCAGCGAAATCTTGGCAGTCGACGAAGACCGCTTCCTTGTGTTGGAGCGTGATGGCAAAGCTGGAAGCGAAGCCAAGACGAAAAAGATCTTTCTGATCGATACCACCGAGGCCACGGACGTTACCGACATCGAATCGCTGCCGAAAATCGAGTTGCCGGCGTCGGTTACTCCCGCACGCAAGAGCTTGTTTATCGATCTGCTCGACGCCAAGTTTGGAGTGGGGGGCGAACAGGCTCACGAGAAACCCGAAGGCTTGTGCTGGGGGCCACGCTTGGCCGATGGCCGCCGCACGCTGTGGGTGTGCTGCGACAACGATTTCGAGAAGTCGATCCAAACGGAAATCTATTGCTTCGCGATCGACGGATTGGATCGTTAAGGACGTTGATTCTGCAAGCGACGTATTAGGCCGTCGCGGAAATCGTGCGTGAGTTTCGACTTGTTCGGCGATTCACGAAAGTTTTGGCGGTTTCCGCTGCGGGTGATGCGGGTCGAAAGTCTTGACGACTTCCGCTACAGGGAATACTGGACGAAAGTCTTGACGACCTCCGCTTGCAAGGGGCGATTAGGCGGCGCGGCGAATGGCCTCGTCGCGGCGGCCGAGCACACTTTCGCCAATCCAATCGGCCGCCTTTGCCGTCGCACCGCCGCCGGCATGTTGGCGACACAGTTCGTCAATCGTTTTGAGTGTTTGGCGGTAATAGAATTCGTCGTGCAGCATCGCGCCGACCGATTGCGTCAGAAAATCGACCGCCGGCTGAGTCGATCCGACCGAGATAAACTCGGGAAAGACTTTGCGAGGACTCATCAAGTTAGGCAATGTGATCGAGTCGAGTTTGACAACCATTTTGGCGAACGCGTAGAGGAACCGGCCGATGCGGTAGGTGACCGCTGCGGGGGTTCGCCGCGCCATCAACTCCAAACTGACCGAACCGCTGACCATCATCGCGCATCGCGCCGCTTCGATCACTTCGCTGGTCCGATCGACGTAGAATTCGATCGGCAGATCAGCGTCCGCGGCGGTCAATTGGTTGCGGCACCACAAACAGTGACGATCGCGATAGGCTGCGACCAGGAACTTGGCGGTCGGTTCGGATTTGGCCAATTGACGAATCGACTCGAGCATCACAGGCCAAGTGCGATGCACCTCGTGAGTCCGCGAACCGGGCAGAACCGCAACAAGTTGATCGCCTGATTCGGTTTGTTTGGCAAATCTCGCGAGCAATTGCTCGTCAAGCTCCGCCAACGCGACCGCGTCAAAGAACGGGTGCCCGACATAGGTGGCGGGGATACTGTGTTTAGTAAAGTAGGTCTGTTCGACCGGCAAGACGGTCAACACATGATCGACCAGCCGACGCATCTTTCGCACTCGCCAACCGCCCCAGGCCCACAATTGGGGCGGGCAGTAATAGTAGACCGGGATGCCGTAGCGTTTTGCCCGTTTGGCAATGTGCCAATTGAACCCGGGGAAATCGACAAGCACGACCGCATCGATCTGGCCCGATTTGAAAATCGCTTCGGCTTGATCGGCAAATCCAAAAAACTCACGCAGTTTTGGCAAAACTTCCAGGATCCCCACCACCGCGTGTTTGGTCAGATCCAATTCGATCTCGCAGCCGGCTGCCTGCATCGCCTCGCCACCGAAACCGGTCGTTTGGATTTCGGGAAACGATTGTTTCAAGTGAGTGATCAAGCGAGCGGCATGTTGGTCGCCACTGGGTTCACCAACAGAAAAGAAGATGCGTTTGGACATGTCTTCGGAGTGGGGTTGGTGATAGGAGGTGGTCGCGTGGGATCCGTGCAGCGTGGGGGCCTGCTTCACGTCGCTTGCCAGTGACATAGCTAGAAAATTGGCGGCGTAGCGTCAACGTGAATATTGATACCCCGCTTAGGAAAATCCCCGCTCAGAAAAATCTCAGCTCGAAGCGTCGGGCTGGCCCGGGCTGCCGGGCTGGTCTGGGCTGCAGTGATCGCTAGCAAACATCTATTTGAAAGCAAAAAAAAACGACCCGGTCAGGGAAAATTCCCCGACCGGGTCGTTTAGGTCACGTCTAATAGCTTAGTGGGCTACCTTTGTAAGCATTTTTCAGCGAACGTAGCTTGCACTAGCTTGAATGACGCGACGCTTAGTGGTCACGCTAGCACTTGGATCAACGATCGGTGCTGGGGGCATTGGAGCTGCGTCGATTGCAGGAGCAGCAACAGGTGCCGATTGGTAAGGAGCCGATTGGTAGGGAGCAGGAGCTCCACATCCGCAGCCGCTGTCACAGCCAGCATCGCAGCCGCTGTCACAACCTTTTTTGCAGCCAAGGTTACCGAACAACTTGGTCAACAGACCAGGTCGTTTGCAACCGCTGTCACATCCGCTGTCGCAGGTAGCAACTTCGCAGCCACAGGTAGGAGCTTCGCAGCCACAAGCTGGGATTTCGCAACCCGAGTCACATCCGTGGCCCTTTTTGTGCGAGAACAGCTTCGACAGCAATCCGCCGCAGCTCTTCTTGCCACAAGCCGAGTCACATGCGTTGACTTCGCAGCCACATTCCGGTGCAACTTCGCAACCGCATGCAGGTGCTTCGCAACCGCAAGCTGGCTCAGCACATCCGCAAGCCGACTTGTTGTGACCGAACAGGCCACAACCGAGTTTCTTGCCGCACGAAGGAGCTTCGCAACCGCAAGCGGGTTCTGCACAACCGCAAGCCGGAGCTTCGCAGCCGCCGTCACAAACGGGTGCTTCGCAACCGCATGCTGGCTCGCCACAGTGGCCGCCGAGCAGCTTGTGGCCACCCTTGAGCAAACCGCAGCCTGATTTTTCGCAACCGCATGCAGGTGCTTCGCAGCCGCATGCTGGTTCTACGTCACAACCACAAGGGCTGTCACAGTCATATGTTGGCGCATCGCAGCAGCTCGTCGAGCTGCCACAGCCTTTAACGCCAAGCATCCGATCCAAAAGATCGAATCCAAAGCTTTGGCTACAAATTGAACTACCCAATACGAGGGTCAAAGTTAAGATTGTCCGCTTCATTGGAGCCACGTCTCCCTTTATGCCATTTTCTGCGGGGTGTTGGTCGGCATTTCTTTAAAGAGTGCGATTGCTCGTTTTTCAGGTAAGCAGAAGGTCCAGTCGTCGAACGAAGTCGCCGACGATTACACCTTCATGACTCTTTCAACAAACCCTAACGGTTTCGGGTGCGAGCACCCGGCCCGCCGACTTCGTTAGCTTGTTGTGAACCTGAAACCATCGCTGCCGTGATCGGAGATGAATCGGATCGTGGCAGTGATGTGTTTGAGCGATCGAGCTCTTTTTGGGTCGAAATACCTTTTCGCCTCGACATCCGATATCGAAGCCTTCTGTTTTGCCTCGCCAAGTCCGACGTCACCTTCGTTGATGTGAAGCCTTCGTTAGCGGGACAATAACGATATCGGCGCTCGGTGCCTTCAGAATCAGTGATCCAACTGATTTTCAGCCGCTTGGAAGGGTTTGACGGCTAGGTAAACCCGACCCCATATTCCAGCAATTCCGACTGTGACTATTCTGCGCATGGCATCTTACGCAAGATCGGTATAAACTAATGGGAATGCGGGGTTTTGCCGCTAATTTCCAACATTGGTTAACCCCCATTTCCCCTTCCCCCCCGGTGCAACGCCCTCTGCCCGTACTTTTGAATCCCCCCCACAAAGCCGTTTTGGTTTGAACGAACCAGTTGGCGACCGACTGCCCCCCCGACGATTCGACATTGTGCTGCTAGATCAGCGACACACACCCCCCGAACGAACCACCACGAGTCTGGCTAGCAAAGTGAATCGAGCGAAAACGGCCCCGCAACTCGTCGATTTGACCGCCTTGCCTGCGGTCGCATGCCCTTGTGGCACGGCGCGTCGGGCATTTGCCGATCGCCCCGAGTTTCCCGGCACGGTTCATTTGACGGAAATCACCCAAGCCGCCCGTACTCACTATCACAATGAACACGTTGAGGTTTACATCGTACTGGAATGCGAAAGCGATGCAGCGATTGAACTCGACGGAGTCCTCCACCCTGTTCGCCCGTTAACTGCTATCCTGATCCCTGCAGGCGTTCGTCATCGGGCGGTCGGCGAAATGAAAACGATCATCCTCAGTTCCCCTAACTTTGACGCGAGCGACGAACACTTTGACCTGGAATAGAGGTACGAGCCGTTAAATTGCCGGAAAATCACGGTATTTGGCAACACAACAGCTCGACTCAAATCCCGCCCTACGGCGGAACAGCCCACAGATACAGTCCACGCGATTCGTCGCGGAACACGAACAACCACAACGACCTTTCCCTCAAGAGAGTTTCGATGCAATCCCTGTTTCAAACGCCCTCGCTTTTCCGAAAGCGAGCGAACTGGTTTGCCGGTTCGATGCAAGCCCTGCTGATCTTTGCCATTGCCATGATCAGCGTCCCACAGTCGGCTCAGGCAGAAAACGCCGGTTGGCCCTACTGGCGTGGCCCGCACTACAACGGATCCGCCAACGCATCCAATTTGGCCGAAGATTGGGATCCCGATGGGGGCGAAGGCAGTAATGTGCTGTGGAAACGCGACGATATCGGCGGCCCCTGCACGCCGATCGTGATGAACGAGCGGCTCTACACGATCCAGCGTGCCTTGCCAGGAACGAGCCGAGAGTCGGAAAAAGTGGTCTGTTTGGACGCGAAAACCGGCGAAACGCTCTGGGAAAATCAATACAACGTCTGGCTTTCGGATGTTCCGGCCGAGCGAATCGGATGGAGCAGCGTTGTCGGGGACCAAGAAACCGGCAACGTCTATGTGCTGGGTGCCTGCGATATCTTCCTGTGTATCAATGGTGAAACCGGCGAAACGGTGTGGCAGATTCCGCTGCACGAACAATTCGGCATGCTCAGCACCTACGGCGGACGCACCAATTTCCCGATCATCCATGAAGATCTCGTCATTATCAGCGGGATCATCATCAATTGGGGTGAATTTGCTAAACCGAACCATCGGCTGCTGGGACTCGACAAACGAACCGGCGAAATCGTCTGGTTCAGCGGCACGCGCGACTTGCCTTATGACACCACCTACTCGGCTCCGAGTCTGGTCACGATCGATGGCCAACGTCAACTGATCCTAGGGGCGGGTGACGGCGCGATCTGGGGATTCCAACCTCGCACAGGCAAACCGCTTTGGAACAAGCAAATTTCTCGCCGCGGAATTTACGCCACACCGCTGGTGGTGGGTGACAAAGTCTTCGCTGCTCATAGCGAAGAAAACGTCTCGGGCAGTTCGATGGGGGCGATCGTCGCCATGAAAGTCTCGGGGACCGGAGACGAAACCAAGGTCGAAGAGCTTTGGCGTCGCGAAGAGGTGGTCGCCGGTTACAGCGAACCTGTCTTTGTCGACGGCCGCGTCTATTTGGTCGACGACCGCTGCAAAATGTGGATTTTTGACGCCGAGACCGGCGAAACGGTCGTCGAACGCAAAGCCTTTGTCGGCAGTCGTCAACGCAGTGCCTTGTTGTATGCCGACGGCAAAATCTATGTATTGACCGAAAACGGCCGCTGGGCTGTCGTCAAACCGACCGAAGACGGCTTCGATGTGTTGAGCAAGGGGCGCGTCGATGACGCCGATTTTGCCGGATCACCGATTGTGGCCGATGGTCGACTGTATTTCCCAAGCTCGAAGACGCTTTACTGTGTCGCCACCGAAAATGGCAGCCAAGAGAGCGTCGAGATGGCCAGCACGATGGGCGAAGAGACTCCGGTTTCCGAGAACCCTGACCTCGCTCAAATCTTGGTCGTTCCCGCCGAATCGGTTGTCCAGCCGGGTGAATCGGTCCAATTGAGCACTCGTTTTTTCAATCGACTTGGCCAACCGCTGGATGTTGATGCCGACGTGACATTTGAAGTCCAAGGAGCGGGCAAGATCGAAG
This sequence comes from Novipirellula rosea, assembly GCF_039541335.1. Taxonomy (NCBI): domain Bacteria; kingdom Pseudomonadati; phylum Planctomycetota; class Planctomycetia; order Pirellulales; family Pirellulaceae; genus Novipirellula; species Novipirellula rosea. The sequence continues at coordinate 46,996 of NZ_BAABGA010000066.1, forward strand.
GTTCGACCTTTACCGCCAACGCCGACGCCTCGCACACCGGCGTCGTGATCACCGCGAAAGCGGGGAAAGCGACGGGAACCGCTCGCATCCGCATCGTGCCTCCGTTGCCATGGAAGTTCACATTTGATGGCATGACTGACCCACCGTTGTCGTGGGTTGGTGCCCGCTATCGCCACGTGATTCGCGATGTCGACGGATCGCCGGCACTCGTGAAAATCTCGACGATTCCCAAGGGAGCACGCAGCCGTTCGTGGATGGGTCCTAGTGACTTATCGGAATACACGATCGCGGCCGACGTTCGCGGGGCTCGCGACAATGACAAGCTGCCCGACATCGGATTGACCGCTCACGGCTACGTGCTGGATTTGATGGGCCAGAGCCAACAGCTTCAGATTCGGACTTGGTCGGCCCAGCTTCGCATGGCCGAAACGATCAACTTTCCGTGGAAGGAAAACACGTGGTATCGCATGAAATTCCGTGCGGAAATCGAAAGCGAGCCACCTGCGTCGGTCACCGTGCTGAAGGGCAAAGTGTGGCCGCGTGACGAACCCGAACCCAAAGAATGGACCATCACCGCACGCGACGAGTCTCCGAACCTGAACGCGAGCCCCGGTCTTTACGGGAACGCTAAGGACGCTGAAATTTACATCGACAACGTCGAAGTGACGGCAAACGAATAGCACGTTTGCCGGACGTCATTAGAATGAACGTCGTTCGCAAGCATGTTCGGCATGAATAAACGCTCCGCAGGGCAGTTCGAAGCGATTCGATCTGCCGTGCCCCCCATCTCTCCCTCCCAAAACAAAAACCTCTCGCTCCAAAACGCTTTCAATATGAAAAAGAATGAATTGTCCGCATGGACTCTGATTTTCGGTGCCACCGTTTTTGGCAGCATTACGGCGGTTGCCCTTAGTGGATGTAAGCCGCCTGAAGCTCCCGGTTCGATTGAAATCGAAGCGGACGACTTGGATTTGGATATCGACGAAGGCAATATCGAGTCGAGCAATACGACCGCCGCGACGGTAGAAACGCCCGCGGTGGAGATGCCTGCCGAAGAAACGCCTGCCAAAGAGGCCCCCGTCGAAGCGGCTCCTGCGGTGAAACCGGAAGCACCCAAGGCCAAAGCAACAAAACCCGAAGCGAAACCCGAAGACGGTGCGGCGGCAGCAACCGACTCGGATGCAGCCAAACCGGCGGCCAAGACACTTGTCAGCACCAAAGCAGACACCCGCGAAAGTATCACACCTGAAAAGGTACTCAGCGCCGGTGGCGACTGGCCCCAATGGGGCGGCACCCGTTTGCGTAACAACACGCCCAACGTCAAAAATCTTCCCGAGTCGTGGGACATTGGTAAATTCGACCGCAAGACGGGCGAGTGGGACAAAGAGAAATCCGAAAACATCCGTTGGTACGCCAACTTGGGCAGCCAAACCTACGGCAACCCTGTCGTCTCGGGCGGCAAAGTGTTTGTCGGAACCAATAACGGAGCGGGTTATCTAAAACGTTACCCATCGACCGTCGACCTGGGCTGTTTGCTGGCATTCAACGAATCCAACGGCGAATTTCTGTGGCAACACAGCAGCGAAAAATTGATCACCGGCCGCGTCCACGACTGGCCGCTGCAAGGCATCTGCTGTGCCTCGATGGTCGAAGGCAACCGACTTTGGTTCGTCACCAGCCGTGGCGAAGTCCGCTGCGTTGACACCGAAGGTTTCCACGATGGCGAGGACGACGGTCCGGTTAAGGACGAAGTTGCCAACGTCACCGAAATCATGAACGCGGGCCCCGGTGCCAAACCGTACGCCGACACGCTGGCCGCATTGGGCGAAGGCAAACTGTCGGACGCCGCGAAGGAATTGCTCGAAACAGCGGGCGAAGCTCTCGAAAGCGATGCCCAGATCAAAACCGTTACCGAAGGCAAGGTATGGGCGATCAATGGCAAGTTCAGTGGGGTCGAGCGAACGATCACCGTCAAAGCGATTGGCCCGAAGCTGATGTTCACCAAAACGCTCGGCGTCCATGACAAACGCGATGCAGATACCATCTGGGTTTACAACATGATGAGCGAACTTGGTTCGAGCCAGCACAACATGTGTGCCTGCAGCGTAACCGCCTACGGTGACTTGTTGTTCGTCAACACCAGCAACGGGTTAGATGAATCGCACATCAATCTGCCAGCCCCCGATGCAGCCAGCTTCATCTGTTTGAACAAAAACACCGGCGAACTTTACTGGACCGACAACGCTCCGGGAACCAACATCTTGCACGGACAATGGTCCAGCCCGATGGTGGCGGAATTTGGAGGCGTGCCTCAAGTCTTGTTCGCCGGCGGCGACGGCTATTTACGCAGCTACCGGGCCGACCAAGGCAAAGATGGCAAACCCGAGTTGCTGTGGGAATTTGACGCCAACCCCAAAGAAACCAAATGGATCCTTGGCGGCGAGGGCACTCGCAATAACTTGATCGCCACTCCGGTTGCCTATGACGGATTGGTCTACATCGCGGTCGGCCAAGACCCCGAGCATGGCGAAGGCGAAGGCCATTTGTGGTGCATCGACCCGACCAAACGAGGCGACGTTTCGCCTCAATTGGCGGTTAAGATCGAAGCCGATGGATCGCGAACTCCGATTCCTCACCGTCGTATTCAAGCGGTGGATCCGAAGAACGGGGAAGCTGCGGTGGACAATTCCAACTCGGCCGTGGTGTGGCACTACAGCATGGCGGACCAGAACGACGACGGCGAATTCGACTTCGAAGAAAAGATGCATCGCAGCTGCGGTACCGTGGCCATCAAAGATGACATTCTTTACATCGCCGACTTCTCAGGCTTGGTGCACTGTTTGAACGCCAAGCCCAAAGATGACGGAACGCCCACCGTTTACTTTACCTATGACATGTTCGCCCAGAGCTGGGGTAGCCCGCTGATCGCCGATGGACGCGTCTTTATCGGAGACGAAGATGGCGACGTTGCGGTCTTTGAATTTGGTCCTGACAACAAGGAACCGGTGGAAGAAATCAACATGGGAACCAGTGTGTACAGCACTCCTGTGGCCGCCAACGGCACGATTTACATCAGCACGAAGGACAAATTATTCGCGATCGGAAAGACCGACGAATAATCTACGTAGGATGTGAAGTTCGGCCAAAGCTCGGCTGAGCGGTGAAATCGGGTGCCATAATGCAAGTCGCAGCCCCTCGGGAAAAGAGGACGCTGCGACTGTTTCATTTTGCAACCGCCTTGCCGTGCTTCTCGACATGGCTAATCTCTAAAGTTTCTCAGTCTTGGTAACCTCGTCCGCCGACACCCGATTGTTCGGGGGGCAGGACGCCGAGACCCGACTTGCATAAAATTGGTTTGATGATGTCTAAGTTGCTCGTGGATTGCGGAAATTGCGGTCCAGACTTCAATTCGATTCGGCGTATGGTTTCCTCGAACTTCAAAGCCTCGGTGGTGCAAACCCACGGTTTGGAAGACACGCTGGAGACGCTTCGCACTCGCAAAGTCGATCTTGTCACGGTCAATCGCAAACTGGATCGCGATTATTCCGACGGATTGGAAGTTTTAAAAGCGATCAAGGCGGATCCCGAAGTAGGTTCGGTCCCCGTCATGCTGGTGACCAATTACGAAGAACATCAACAAGCATCCATCGATGCCGGGGGCGTGCTCGGTTTCGGAAAATTATCAATCGATGACACGAAGACACGTGAACTGCTTGAGCCGTATCTGAGCGAGTAAAACGATGACAGGCCCTTTTCGCAAACTGCTTTCCGCCAAAATCCATCGTGCGACCGTCACGGGCGCCGATGTGGATTACGAAGGCAGTGTGACGATCCCTCCCGAATTGCTCGAAGCTTCTGGCATTTGTGCCTATGAATCGGTGCACGTTTGGAATGTGACTCGTGGCACTCGGCTAGAAACCTATGCGATTCCGGGAATCCCCGGGTCGAGCGACGTTTGTATGAACGGCGCGGCAGCCCATTTGGTGCACCCAGGCGACCGAGTCATCTTGGCGACCTACACGATGGTCCCCGAAGACAAGGTGGCGGAGCATCGGCCGCGATTGGTATTTGTCGACGCCGAGAATCAAATCAAGCATTTGGGTCCCGAAGTCGCTGGCCCTCAGCGTCGTGATACGGCTCAAAACAGCCAATCGCCGGACAACGCCAAAGCGGTCCAGACCGCAAAGGGTTGCTAGGTGCAACACGCTGTGGGCATGCTTTGGGTCGCGATTCTCGTCGGTCTCGCCGCAGGTTGTGTGCTTGGCGTACAACCGAGCGTCAACGGATCGCTTGGCAAGGTGGTCTCGCACCCCTACCAGGCGGCGTTAATTTCATTCTCGGTCGGCACAGCATTGCTATTGATTCTGTGCCTTTTCACCGGTGTTTTTCCTCCGTCATTTCAATCGACGCCGGGGCAATTACCATGGTGGATCTGGTCGGGCGGTGCGATCGGAGTGGTGGTCGTCACCACGTCGCTGTACTTTGTCCCCCGCGTTGGCTCGGTTCCGTGGTTTGCCGCCATCATGACAGGACAAACATTGGCGGCTATTTTACTGGATCACTACGGATGGATGGGCAATCCACAGGCTTCGGCATCGCCGCTGCGGTTAGTCGGAGTCGGATTGCTGGTGGCGGGCGTTTTGGTGATTGCCCAAGCCAAACGCAGTGAACAGGCCGCCAAACGCAGTGAACAGGCTGCCCCACGCAGTGAACAAACCGCTGAACAGACTATTGAACTTGGCGGACCTGCACTGGCAAATTCCGCAAATCCGAGCCCAACCCCGGTCGTCGAATCGACGAATTCGGAGTAAACAGGGGCGAAACAGCGGTAATTAAGGTTGAGGCAAAACAGCCCGAAAACTATTTTATGGCGAACCCACACCCGCCAATGACCGGAAAATGAAGTACCGACAACTCGACAAAATCACCTCCATTGAACCTGGAGTCCGAATCACGGCGGAGCGAACCCTGCACGCCGATGAAGAATATTTGCTGGACCATTTCCCCCGTTTTCCGGTCATGCCGGGGGTAATGATGCTCGAAGCCCTGCACCAAGCGGCAATTTGGATGATCCGCACCGGCGACGGATTCGAGAGCGCGTTGGTCACATTGAAAGAGGTCCGCGGCGTTAAGTTTGGCGACTTCCTCTCGCCTGGCGAAACACTGCAAATCAACGCAGAAGTGGTCAAAAACGATGGCAACTTGACCACGGTCAAGGCAACGGCACAGAAAGAGGGACGCACGACCGTTTCCGCTCGTCTGGTGCTGGAGCGTCGTTCTTGCAATGATCCTGAACGATTAAAGACCGACGAAGACGTTCGCCAGCGTGCAAAAAAGCAATTTGACGAACTGTTTGGCTCGATTGATCTGATTCCCGCCGATGCTGCGAGCTAGGCTTGAACGAGTCGCCACGACGCTCGGCCATTGATGCCAGGCCCCCCGAGTGACTTGAAAAACAATATTTACGCGTCTCGAAATGACGCATCCCTATCGCTCCGTTTATGTGAACAGCCCTTAAAGGATCCACTCGATGGCACTTTCCCAAGAAGAGATTTTCGAAAAAGTACAAGAAGCCTTGATCGACGCCCTGGGTGTCGATGATGACGAAGTGACTCGCGAAGCGACTTTGGTCGGCGACCTGGGTGCCGAGTCGATCGACTTTCTTGATATCGTCTTCAAGCTCGAAAAAGCGTTCGACATCACGATCCCTCGTGAAGAACTTTCGCCCGAAGACGTTTTGACCAACTCGGAATACGTCAAAGATGGCGTGGTCACTGCCGAAGGCATGGCGGAACTGAAGCGACGGATGCCTTGGGCCGATCTGTCGGAATTCGAAAAGAACCCACGCGTTCAAGACTTCGGCAACCTGTTGACCGTAGGCGATTTGTGCAACTACGTCGAAACCAAAGTCGGAGCGTAGTCGTCGATGCGTTGGTTTTGGATCGATCGTTTTACTGAGTTTGTCAGTGGCAGTCATACCCGCGGCATCAAAAATGTCTCGCTGGACGAGGAAGTCGTGGACGAATATTGTCCCGGCTACCCCGTGCTGCCCCCGACGCTCGTGATCGAAGGCATGGCCCAACTCGGCGGCATCTTGGTTTCCGAGTACTATGGCTTCGAAAAGCGATGTGTCCTGGCCAAAGTTGGCAAGGCGATCTTTCATGAACCGGCGCGAACCGGTGACCAGTTGCGATACCACGTCAAAGTTGAATCGCTGCAGGACACCGGTGCCACGGTGACCTGTGTCAGCCACATTGACGAGCGACTGCACGCCGAGATCGACTTGATGTTCGCGTTCTTAGACCAAGATCGCTTTACCTCCGGACCGCTATTCGGACCGGGCGACCTCGAGGCGATGCTGCGACTGATGAACTTTTTCCACGTCGCGGTGAAACCCGACGGAACTCCAGTTCCGGTCTACGACAACCTCTAAGTCAATCTGCTTTACCTCTCTGTTCTGTTCATTTTCCTGTTTTCACTCTCCTCACCCAAGGTTTCCCCATGCGTCGCCGAGTCGTCGTCACTGGTATCGGAATGATTAACCCGATGGGCCATGACGCTGCGACCGTATGGTCGGGGCTGAAAGAAGGCAAAAGCGGCGTTGCCAAAACAACGCTGTTTGACGCCAGCGGCTTTCCCACAAAGATCAGTGCGGAAGTCAAAAATTGGGACGTCTCGAAAGTAGGCGAGTCGATCCAACAGTGGGAAAACCGCGGCCGACACACTCGTTTTGCCATCGGTGCGGGCAAGCAAGCGATGCAGGACAGCGGCGTGATGGATTCGATCACCGATCCGGTTCGCTTCGGTGTCTACATGGGCAGTGGCGAAGGCAACCAGGACTTCCAAACGTTCAGCCGTATGATGTCCGCGGCATTGGCCAGCGGCACCTATGACGCAGCCAAGTTCGTCGGCAAAGGACTCGAACTGCTCGATCCCGCCAAAGAACTCGAGCAAGAACCGAACATGCCTGCGGCTCACTTGGCCGCGATGTTCAACGCGCAAGGCCCCAACCTGAACTGCTTGACCGCCTGTGCCGCCAGCAGCCAAGCGGTCGGTGAAGCGACCGAAATCATTCGCCGTGGCGATGCCGACGTGATGCTCGCCGGCGGAACGCACAGCATGATCCATCCGCTCGGCGTGACCGGATTCAACTTGCTGACCGCGCTGAGCGAAAGCAACGACGAACCGACCAAGGCCAGCCGTCCGTTTGACCGTTTGCGAAACGGATTCGTGCTGGGCGAAGGTTCCGCAATGGTCGTGCTCGAAGAACTCGAAGCCGCCAAACGTCGCGGTGCCACGATCTATGGCGAAGTCGCCGGTTACGGAACCACCGCCGATGCGTACCGGATCACCGACATTCCACCAGATGGCCATGGCGGGATCGCGGCAATGCGAATGTCAATCGCCGACGCTGGGTTAACCCCCAATGACATCGGCTACGTCAACGCGCACGGAACCAGCACCACGGTGAACGACAAAGTCGAAACCAAAGCGTGCAAAGAAGTGTTCGGCGAAAACGCCATCAACACACCCGTTAGCAGCACCAAGAGCATGATGGGACACCTGATTGCGGCAGCTGGCGTGACCGAAATGATTGTCTGCTTGATGGCGATTCGCGACGGAGTGTTGCCACCGACAATCAATCAAGAAAACCCCGATCCCGATTGCGATTTGGATTACGTTCCCAACGTCGCTCGCGAAGCGGACATCCGTTACGCGTTGAACAACAGCTTCGGCTTCGGCGGACAAAACGTCACGCTGTGCCTGAGCCGATTCGACGGTTAGAGCTGCGTCCCGGGTAGGACTTGGGGTAGCGAAACTCGCCAAGAGTTTCGTTCACGCCCGAATCGTCGAAAGTCTTGGCGACTTTCGCTACGACCTTATTCCCAACAGCGAGCATGCAACCATGAACGCGTTCACCGATTCGGAACTAGCGGCTTTTCTGGACGAAGCGTTGCCAGCGAACCGCAGCTCGGAACTCGAGCAAGCGTTACGCAGCGACGCCTCGCTACGCAAACGGTTGATCGAAATCCAAGGACGTGACGCTGCAGGGCTGCATACGATCGCGGGAATTTGGCGACGCGAACGATTGTCGTGTCCGTCACGTTCGGAACTTGGCCAATACATTCTTGGCACACTTGATGCCGAACCGAATGACTACATCCGCTTCCATCTCGAAGAAGTCGGATGTCGCTACTGCCAAGCCAACTTGGTGGATTTGAAAGAATCCTCCCAGGACCAAGTTCAACCGGTCGTCCGTCGCAGCCGGTTCTTTCAAACCAGTGCCGGCTACCTGCGAAAAGAATAGCGAGGGCACTACACCTCGCGATTACCTTCCCATCGATTCGCAGGTTGCCAGCACACGAAACGGCACACACGCTACGCCGCATGATGCATCATCTGCTCGAGTCGATCGAGGGTGGTGACCATTTGGTTCCACTGGTTCATCACTTCCAAAGTCGACATGACTACGGCGTCGCTGCGATCAAAGCCTCGCTCACTGATCGTGATCCGTTTGGCCAACATGATCACGGTGCTCATTTCCGAACCCTCGCGATCCGATTTTGAGTGAGAAAGCTCGTCGTCGACGGGCAAAACTTGCTGCATCGCTTCGTGGACGGCCCAAATGGCAGCCTTGCGGCTCGATTCTGCTTGAACGACGGTACGCAAATTTCCGGATTGAACGTAAAACTTAGCCATGATCAAACTCCGCGGGATGTTTTATGATTTTGTGTTTTTGATTTTGAAGGGGTGCCACTTTCGGCTACTTACTTCATCGCATCCGCGGTGACACGTTAGGTCAAAACGCAATAAAAAGTTCAAAAATGTGGAATAGGCTTTCAAGCTGCCATCCGGTTTACGTTTGAGAACTTCGGATTGTAGCCGGACGTCTCGGGACGTCCGTGCAATCCGGCGCCGGAGACGCCACGCGATATTTTCTCCTGCTGCAGTGAAACTTGACTTGGGCCTAACGTGTTTTCTGTCAAGATGCAGCATTCAGTCGAACTCCCCAATTTCCGAAAGCAACTCAATGCTAAACGCAACAGCAAGCGATTCGTACGATGTCATCATTGTCGGCGCGGGGCTGGCGGGACTCTCGTGTGCGGTCAAGCTTGCTGAGGCAGGACGCTCGATCACGGTGCTCGAGGCGAGTGATCGCGCCGGAGGCCGAGTTCGCACCGATCATATCGACGGCTTCACCCTGGACTATGGTTTCCAAGTGTTGTTGACGGCGTATCCCGCTTGCCGCGAACTTCTCGATTACAAACAGCTCGAGTTGTGTCATTTTTCTCCGGGAGCATTGATACGGCAAAACGGTGAGTTTGCACTGCTGAGTGATCCATGGCGACGTCCCTTGGACATCGCCGCAACCGCCAAAAACACCGTTGGGTCGCTCGCAGACAAATGTCGCATCTCCAAACTTCGCAGTGCCAGCCGCGCGGGGTCACTCGAGGACGTTTACACCCGAGAGCAAACGACGACGCTCGAACGACTGAAGTCCAATGGATTCTCGGACCGCATCATTGACCAATTCTTTCGCCCCTTCCTTGGCGGCGTGTACTTGGATGAATCACTCGTCATGCCTAGCCGGATGCTTGAGTTCGTCTTTCGCATGTTCAGCCAAGGCCACGTCTCGGTTCCTGCGGGCGGGATGGCTGAAATTCCACGACAACTCACTGACCGATTGCCACGCGGCACGCTGCAACTGAAAACACCCGTTGCGGGACTACAGCCTGGGGCTGCTGAAACGACCGTCGAATTGACCGACGGTCGCACGCTGCGGGCCAAGCAGGTCGTGATCGCCACCGAAAGCAGTGCGGCGGCAAGTCTACTCGGAGAAGAATCGCTGGACACCAAGTGGTCGGGAACCACCACCGTTTATTACGGAGCGAGCGAAGCCCCACTGCAACGACGACGCTTGCTACTGCGAGGTGACGAGTCGGGACCGATTCAAACCGCCGCCGTCATGTCGAACGTTGCGCCACGCTACGCGCCGAGCGGCCAGCACCTGATCTCAGTCAGCACCGAACTGAGTCAAAATATCGATCCCGATACGCTCGACCACTCACTCCGCCCGCAATTGATTCAGTGGTTTGGCGAGCAGGCCGGCGAATGGAGGCGATTGCAGATCTATCACGTGCCATTCGGGCTGCCGAAACTAACACTTGATCCCGTGATGCAGCCGGTGACGACAGCTCGCGATGGCGTCTCTGTGTGTGGCGATCACCGTGAAACGCCCAGTATCCAAGGGGCGATGAACAGCGGCCTGCGAGTCGCCCAGGCGATCTTGCACTAGCGGCATTCGATGACAGGCAGGATGCCTATCCCACATTTCGGCGATGCTACAATGAAGGAAGGACGATCACGAATTGGGTCGTGGTGTTCCTCCCCTGCTGAAAGCGGAGCCCGATGACCATGCCGAAATCATCATTGTCGGAATTTGATTGGAAATGTCAGCCACAAGCCGCCATGCGGATCGATCAATGGACCGAAGAGTTTGTGCGTGACAATCGCTTTGTCGCCAACTTGCAGACACGGATGTTAGAGGAAACCGGGACACGATTAAGCGATTGGCTCGATCACATTTCGCTGCCGTTTTCCGTGGAAACCGAATCGCTGCTGTCGCAATCAGGTTTCCAATTACGACATGAACCTGGCGACGCGATTTGGCAGCACCCCGACGGCTTGTTTCCTGATGTCGTGCTAGGGAGCTTCCCCAAACGACGACTGACCATCCAAGTCGAATCGGTAGTCGATTTCCTCGTCGCTCATCGCGTGACGAATCCGATCCAAGGACGGCCCTATTCGTCACTTCGACTCGCGTGCGTTTCGGAAACCGAGTCGACAGAGTTTTGGGTGGCCGAGCGGCACGGGGATGTCGGTTTCAAACCGAGTGAAGCGGCCGAGATCAATGTCGATGCGATCCTGAAACACCAAGAAGCGTTCTTGTTACGGCAACGTGACTTTGCGTCGGACGAAGAGGGCTTTGCCCATGCACGGGCGTTGATTGATGCGGCCAAAGAGGACCTGGGCCAGGATCGCACTTGCGATTTGTTCTTTGCCGCCGAACGCCGTTATTGGGAAAGCCGCAACCGGGCAGCGCGTGTTCAAAAATCACGCCAAGACGAACTTGGACTCGGCTGGGCCAATCATGACCACCACACCTACCGCAGCAGCCGCAAACACTTTCCTCGCTTGATCTCGCTATTAGAACAACTTGGGTTTCAGTGTCGTGAACGGTTTTACGGAGGTGCCGAAGCGGGCTGGGGAGCTCAGGTGTTAGAGCAACCCGCAACCGGAGTGGTCATCTTTGCCGACGTCGATTTGACTGCCGAAGAGGTGTCGGGCGATTTTGCTCACGAACCGTTGCCGCCCCGCGATCAACTTGGCACCGTCGGGCTGTGGTGCAAACTGCACGGCGAAGCCGTATTGCAAGCGGGCATGCATCACTTGGAATGCCAATTCGATTTTGATGCGGCACGCACTCAATTGGCCGAGCGAGGTATCCAAACGATGGCTCCGTTCACTGATTTTGATTTCCTGAAACAGGCGTTTACGCAGGGAGAGATGTGGCCCGTTGCGGACGGGCGGATCGAACAAGCGGCGAGCGAAGGCGTGATCACGGCCGAGCAAGCCGAGCGGTTCCGCAAATCGGGCAGCATCGGTTCGCACTTAGAAATCCTGCAGCGTGACGATGGCTACAAAGGATTCAACCAAACAGGAATCAATGAAATCATCCGTAAAACCGACCCGCGTTACGCCCGCTAGAGGAGCGAATAATCTCGCGTTTCCGGTAGTGGACGAGGCGACGAGTCTCCTTTTCTTGTTTTTTGCGATGGACTCGTTGCCTCGTCCACTACGCACGACGATGGACTCAGTTGTCGCGGATTCTTGATTCTGCGATCTTGACATCAGCCCTCGGTACTTTATTTCGCTTAGAATGTCGCTGACAATCTAGCGAGTCGCTTTCATCCCGCGACTGGCATGCATGCCTCCCCTTTTTGCTCCGCAACTCTTGGACCCGACGCAATGATTCTGGACACTGCAGCGATAACCATTCGATCCCTGTTAATGCTTGCTGCGACCAGCGTGCTGGCTGCGAACTTTGCCTCGGCCGACGACTGGCCGCAATGGATGGGCCCAACCCGTGACGGCAATTACAACGAAACGGGAGTAATCGATTCGATTCCCGCCGATGGACTGCCGATCAAATGGCGTGTTCCCGTCGAAGGTGGCTACGCGGGTCCCGCCGTCGTCGGCGACCGCATCTACCTGATGGATTACAAACGGACCAAGGGAACGTTGGTCGAAGAACCGGGTGCGAAACCGGAACTCGAAGGGACCGAACGACTGCTCTGCCTTGATGCCACCACCGGTAAACAAATTTGGAAATATGAATATCCATGTAGCTACCGAATCAGCTACCCCGTGGGTCCACGAGCGACACCGACGGTTGTCGGCGGAATCGTTGCCATCCTGGGGGCGCAAGGCGACTTGGCGGTTCTGGATGCACAGAGCGGAAAGCTCAAGTGGCACATCAACCTGCCTAAAAAATTCAACGCCGAAACTCCGACATGGGGATTCGCAGCACATCCGTTGGTAACCGATGACATGGTCGTGACGATGGTGGGGGGCGAGGGACAAGCCGTGGTCGCGTTTGACCGAAGCACGGGCGAGGTGAAATGGAAAGCTCTGTCCAGCACCGACGCAGGCTATTGTCCGCCATCGATCATCCAGGCGGGTGGCACGACTCAGTTGATCGCATGGCATCCGCAAGCGGTAGCATCGCTGAATCCGAAAACAGGCGAGACTTATTGGACCGTCCCGCTGGTTCCCGATTACGGCATGTCGATCAGCCAACCTCAACGCAGTGGCGAGTACTTGTTCGCCAGCGGAATTAAAGACAAATCACTGATGTTGAAACTCGACGCAAACAAACCGGAGGTCAGCGAACTATGGGCAGGTGCCCCCAAAACGTCCTTAAGCGTTTCCACCATGACGCCCCTGATTCACGATGGGTTGATGTTTGGAACCGATGAAACGCTCGGGGCGTTGGTGGCTGCGAAGGTCGAAGATGGTGAGCGACTTTGGCAAACCTACGAACCGGTTCGTCCCGATCACGAACGACGTCTTAATGCCGGAACCGCCTTCGTCACACGGCATACGCCCACTGGACACTATTTCCTGTTTGGCGAAGACGGCCATTTTTCGGTCGCTGACATGGATGCCGATGGTTATCATTCGCGAGGGCAAGTGAAAGTGATCGAGCCCACGCAAACTGCCTTCGGACGCAAAGTCGTATGGAGCCATCCGGCTTACGCCAACAAAACCGCCTACGTGCGTAACGACAAAGAACTGGTTGCCATCGACTTGGCCAAACCTTAAGACGGGAACTCACACTCCTGCGTCGTGGATCTTTAGCTAGATCCGCTACAACAATTCCTCCACTTGGAATCCATTGATGAGATGTCTGCGTCGTGCCGCCTTGGCTGGTCTGATTCTAGCCGTTTCCTCGTCTGCCACTTCGGCATCGGCGAGGGCAGCGGATGTCTTTTTGACGCTTGGCGGCGGCTACTCGCCGTCGGGAAACCAAGCTTCGCTCGAACGCAACGTGCTGTTCTTTCAGCGATTGCTGAAGGATCGTGGTCTGGATGAAAACGAGAACGACATCTATTTTTCGGATGGCGACCATCCTGACGACGACCTGCAAGTGATCGACCGAACATCGATTCCCAAGGCCAATCAGTTGATGGCCGAATTCTTTGGAAGCCAACGCGACCTTGGACTGTCGTACCGCAACCATAGCATCGACAACGTCCGCGGATCGACATCGCCGAAAAATATCCAAAAGTGGTTTGATGACGTCGGTTCGACGATGCAGAAGGGTGACCGGTTGGTGCTGTACGTTACCGCCCACGGCAGCGAAAGCCAGACTCGCAATCAACCCTATAACACTTCGATCTCGCTGTGGAACCACACCAAGATCACGGTCAGCGAGCTGTCAAAAATGCTGGACCAATTGCCCGAAGGGGTCAGCGTGGTGACGATCATGGTGCAGTGTCATGCGGGCGGTTTTGCTCGGCTGGTGTACAACGAAGGGGATCCAGACAAAGGCCGCTCGTCGCAAAAGCGAAGTGGCTTCTTTGCCACCGTTCACGATCGCCCCGCCGCCGGATGCACTCCCGATATCGACGAAGCCTCGTACGTCGAATACAGCACCTATTTCTGGGAGGCGATCGCGGGACGAACGCGACTAAATCAACCGGTCGACCCGCCCGACTATGACAACGATGGCGTGGTTTCGTTCGAAGAAGCGCACGCTTACACCATTTTGAAAAGCGATACGATCGATTTGCCGATCAAGACCTCGGGAGAATTCCTGGGCGAAGAGAGTGGTTTTCAAGATGACCAACATCCCGACTTGCTGCCGCGGGATCTGGAGTACAGCGAGCTGCTGAAATATGCCACTCCGGCGGACCGTGCGGTGCTCGAGGGTTTGTCGGCGCAACTAGAACTCGAGGGCGAACATCGCTTGGAGGCGGCAGAACGCAAAAAGGACGAGCGTCGGCCTCGCGGACGCGGTCGATCACGTCCCACGACCACCGACAACAGTGCATCGCTGAGACGCAAAATCGCCAACGATCTGCGAGGCAAATGGCCGGCACTCGCCAACCCACTTAACCCGATCGGGATTGAGTTGATGACCGATCGCAGCGATGACTTTATCCATGCGATCGAATCCCATCCCGATTATGCCAAGTACCGCGAGCTCGCTGACGCGAACCAAAACAGCTTGAATGACCGCGAGAAATTGGTGAAGTACGAACGCTTCATTCGCACCGCCGAAGATGTGATTTTGCGAGAGAATCTGACTCGGCTAGGCGACGCCAACACCATCGCGGCGTTCGAAGCGATCATCCAAGGCGAAACCGGATCACTTGAACGCTAAGCGGAAAATTTGGAACGCCGAGCGGGCGGCTTCGCGGAACGTCAACTTGCTTTGGCCTCGCTGACGCTCGGTAAAGGTGATCGGCACTTCGGCCATCACGGCGTTGCGGCGATCCATCAGCACGAGTAGCTCTTCGAGCAACGCGTAGCCTCGGCAATTCCAATCGCCAAGATTCAATCGGCGGAGCGAATCGACGCGATAGCACCGCATCGAACCGCTGCAATCTTTGACCGGCAATCGCAAACAGAGCGTGGCAAACGAATTGACCATGCGGCTCATGATCCGTCGACGCAGCGGCCATCCAACGATCTTGCCGCCGGTGACATAGCGAGAACCGACGACGACATCGATTTCGGAATTCGCAGTCGCGCGTTCGAGCAACGCCGGCAATTGGGCGGGATCATGACTGAGATCCCCATCGAGATTCAAAAAATAGTCATACGAATGTTCGATCGCATCAGACATCGCACAACGAATCGCACTGCCGAGGCCCCGTTCATGCTCGCGAACCGTGACGCGTACCTGAGGATCGACGCGAGCCAAATCAGACGCGATTCCTGCGGTGCCGTCGGGTGAGTTATCGTCGACGATCAACAGATCCGCCTCGGGCAACGACGCTCGCAACCGCTCGATCATCGTGGCAATGTTCGAAGCTTCGTTGTACGTGCACACCCCTACCAACACGCGGCAGCGAGGATCCTGGGTCGGATTCGATAAAGGGTTAGCGGCTTCGGACAACGGCGATCAGAAGGGTCAGATAGGGACGAATCAGGCAAACAAACATCCCTCGAAACAAAGCTTCGGGACCAGTCACCCACGGAATTTTCAACACAGATTGTAGCGCCGCTGGTTCAATTTGCGACCCTGCTATGCCGCCGATTCCGAAATTCCGATCGGAGTGATCCAGGAGGGCAACGCGGCTGAGGTGTCGGCGATCCCCACCACAAACGCAGCGTCTCGCGGCGTGCCATCGGTCAGAGGACGCGCGATCGCGGCGGTCCAGGCCAAATGAAGGTGACGCCCCTCGTGATTGCCACGCGAGAGGACACGATTGATCCGGCTCGCCTGAAACGCAAACAAGCGGTTAGACGTCGCTTGCCAAAGACCGCCGATCGGACGCAAAACGTCGAATCGCACTTGACGGATTCCTGCGTCGACAAACGCATTGCCAAGCGACTCATAAAAGGCCGCTCGCATTCCAAAACGCTCAGGCAGAATCAAAGCCGGCGTCCGCTGGTCCTGCTGACGAACCTGAATCATCCACTGAGCGATTTGAGAGAGCGACATTGCTTCACCTACTTTAAACTTCGCTGCCGGTTCGCATCCGCTGCAGCATGCTGTGGAAGTCAACCGACACTTCGCTTTCGTTGCGATCCAAGTAGGTCGATTTTGGCGAGCGAGAGAGATCGACGTCTTCTTCGATGACCAACAAATCACTGTCGTCACGAACGGTCAATCGCAGCGAACCTTCCGAAAGATCCTTGCGGATATAGGTTTCCGGTTCACACGAATCGGCATCGCCCGCGTTGTCGTCGCGATTCAACCGCAGCGTAGCAGGCGATTCTTCGACTTCGTCGGCGATCAATTCTAGATCGGCCACTTCCTCGTTTTGCGATTCCGCCCACTGCGGATCGGATGCTTCGTGCAGTGCAAAGAAATTTGCGCCGGATGCCATGTCGGCGATGCCAATGATCTCTTGATGCAACATCGATTCGAGATCATCGCATTGATTGTCCGAGCAATAAGAATCGCATGAATGAGATCCCGAGGCATCAAACTCGGTCGCATGATCCTGGTCGCATTCAACCACGACCGGTTGCGAGCCAACCGGCTGACTTGCGGGAGGCTGGTCCAGAATCGGAGCGGCGGCTTTCGCACTGCCTTTAAGACAAACCTCTTCTTCGTCATCAAATTCACCAAAGATCGCGCTAGGGTCTTTGACCGTGACGCGACGTTCGGCAAGGCTGCTTACTTTCGAAACCGGAAACGAAACGAGCGAATGGTATTGAGTCTCGCCTTTGGTCATGCCTTCGACGTCGCCATCGGAAAACATCTCGGCACTGAGCATGTTTTCTCGCATTGTCGAAGCGACCAAGTCGTGATGATCGTCCGACAGATCCGACTCGGAAGTGACGTCTGCCGAGTTTTCACAGGCGACTTCAGCGTCCGTTTCACACTCATCCGCAGCCAAAGCTTCCTGTTCGTCGAGGGTGTCGACTTCGCCTCGGGATGCGATATTAGCCAATGGGCTTGAATCAAGTTCGTCGAGCTCGCCAAATTCAACCGGGGCTCCTTCCTGTTTCACACCGGGTGCTTCGATCATCGGGCTTGGCAATTGTTGCAATTGAGCCCAGGCGCGGTCGATCGTGTGGTCGGTGATCAAAGATTCGTCGGCCGCTTCGGCGATATCGATCGCTTCGGTCATGATTTGGTTGACCAGACGCGGCACGCCACAACAGGCATGGTGCACAGCGGCAAGCGCTTCGTCGGTAATCGTCGCAGCAGGATCGGCACCACAGCACTGGATTGTTTCGCTGACGTAATGACGCGTCTCGTCCGCGTTCATGGGGTGCAAGTAACAACGGGCGGCGATACGTTGCGAAAACGGCTCCATCGACGGAGCGGCAAGTGTGTCATCGAGCCGGACTCCGCCCACCACAACGGCAAACACGCGAGGCTGTCCACCGCTTTGGATGTTGGTCGACATGCGGATCGCCTCGAGCACTTCGGCGCTGAGCGCTTGTGCTTCATCGACAATGATCAACAACCCGTCGTTGGGTGGATCGTTGTCGCAAACACGGTCGACCAATGCCAACTGCAGATCGGCATCAGCGATCCCGCGGTAATCGGCACCAAGATGATGCAGCAGATGACGCAAATAGGCTGCTCGGGTGTCGATCGGCGTTTCGCCCAGGATCACCACGTCGTGAGTTTGACGATAGCGATCGACCAACAGCGAACAAAGCAGCGACTTGCCGGTGCCCGGAGGTCCGACGACCAGCGAGACGCCTTCACGGGCATCCACGCTGCGGCAGACACGCGTCATCGCGTCGGCGATCGAACCAAGCGGAACGTACCGTGAAACACTTGGGAATGCTGGAAACGGTGGAGTCACGTATTGTTGATCGGGGCGTTGCATGGGTCGAGAACTTCTTGTTTCGAGGGGGCGTTGAAGCGTTTGCGTTTTGCTAGTACAGCGGCTTTAACAGCTTCTTTGTGACACATTGCCCCCTTAGAACCAAAAACCACCGAGCAGGGCAATGCATCTAATCACTAGGATCGACATAACCGTTACAAATCCTAAACCCAATCGGAAGAGAAGTCCGAAAAAAGTTGGCGACTAGACTTTGTAGTAGCTGCGGTACCAATCGACGAACGCTTTGACCCCGGTTTCGATTGACGTTTTGGGGCGGAATCCGACGGCGTCTTCCAGCGCATCGACGTCGGCAAAGGTGGCTGGCACGTCGCCCGGTTGCATCGGCATCATGTTCTTGACCGCCTTGATGCCAATCGCGTCCTCGATCACTTCGATAAAGTGTGCGAGTTCGACGGGTTGATTGTTGCCGATATTGAAGACACGGTAAGGTGCTTTGCTGGTTGCCGGGTCGGGATTATTGCTGTCCCAATTCGGATTGGGCTGGGCAATCTGTTCCGATACGCGATGCACGCCTTCGACGATATCGTCGATGTAGGTAAAGTCACGTTGCATCTTGCCGTGATTAAACACGTTGATCGGCTTGCCTTCCAAAATCGCTTTGGTGAACAGGAACAACGCCATATCGGGACGTCCCCAAGGCCCGTAGACGGTAAAGAAACGCAGCCCCGTCGTCGGCAGACCATAGAGATGGCTGTAGGTGTGCGCGGTCAGCTCATTTCCCTTCTTTGTCGCCGCATACAGGCTAAGCGGATGGTCGACGCGGTCATGCACCGAGAATGGCATCTGAGTGCAACCGCCATACACGCTGCTGCTGCTGGCGTAGGTCAAGTGTGGCGTCTTGGCGTGACGGCAAGCTTCGAGCACGTTCATGAACGCGACCACATTGCTTGTTACGTAGGCGTGAGGATTTTCGAGCGAGTAACGGACACCGGCTTGCGCAGCCAAGTGCACGACACGGCTGAAGTCATGTTTGCGAAACACATCCATCACCGCGGTGGTGTCCGCAAGATCCGATTCAATCGGAGTGAAGTTGTCAAAATCAAGCAGTTGAGCAAGCCGGTCACGTTTCAATTGAACGTCGTAGTAGTCATTAACGATGTCGATACCGACGACGTCGACACCCTGCTTCAGAAGTCGCAAGGCGAGATGATAACCAATGAATCCGGCGGTGCCGGTAACAAGGTAAGTGCTCATGAATGGATCGGGTTCAAGGACCAGAGTATGGAGAGAGAGGGGGTGAGGGGGGGGGGACAGGCTAAATGCAGCCCAGGGTGACAGTTGTTGTCACGGAACCTTCACGAAAGCCGTGAAGCACGAGAGAGCGTCCGGCTTAAAAAACGGCAACCCGAAGCGTAAGCGAGGGACGGAGTCCCGAATAAGATTCTCTCGCTTACGCCTCGGGTTAAGCCGGAGATGTTGAACAGGACCCCAGCGAATCCCCACTTTGATTGGGAATCTGCGTTTAGACGGGTTCTTCGATCATCGCCACGGAATCGTGAACGCCGGGCACGATACGAGTCACACTGACTTTGGTTTGCCGAAGCTCTTCAATCTCGGCGGCCATTTGAGCGATCAAATCCGCCACTTCCTTGCCTGCGGATTCACCAATGTTGATCATCAATGCTTTGCGTGAATTGTCGCTGAGTCGATTCTTTTTCATGGTTGCGTTCTTTTTCAATCGAGAAAGAGGAGAAGAGTGTTTTTACTTAGGAGGAAAATCGGGGTTACTCTACCGTCACACTTTTTGCCAAGTTTCGCGGCTTATCCACATCGCATCCTCGCAAAAGCGCGATGTGATACGACAACAATTGCAGTGGCACGACATTCACGATCGGCTGCAAAAATTCGGCGACTTGAGGCACCGCGATCACGTCGTCGGCGACCGCTTGGACTTGCGGGTCATCTTCACTCGCCAACGCGATCACGGGACCGCCACGAGCTTTGACCTCTTCCATGTTCGACATCACTTTGTCGTACGTCGTGCCGCGAGGAATGATAAACACGCTTGGAGTTTCGTCATCGACAAGCGCGATCGGACCATGCTTCATTTCCGCCGCTGGATATCCCTCAGCGTGTATGTAGCTGATCTCTTTTAACTTCAGCGCCCCTTCGAGCGCGGTGGGGAAATTGTACTGGCGACCTAAATACAAAACCGTTGATGCGTTTTGATACTTTTTGGCCACATCACGAACCTGTTCGTTACACGTCAACGCTTGCTGGACGGCGTTGGGCAGTTGCCGCAAATCTTCGATGATCGACTTGCCGCTTTCGAAACTGAGATGCCGCAGTCGACCAAAGTACAACGCAAGCATCGCGAGCACACAGCACTGCGACGTGAACGCCTTGGTGCTGGCGACTCCGATCTCGGGACCGGCGTGCAAGTAGACGCCTCCGTCGGCGGCCTGAGCGATCGAGCTGCCGACGACGTTACAAACCGCTAACGCGCGGTGACCTTTTCGTTTCGTTTCTCGCAGTGCTGCGAGCGTATCAGCGGTCTCACCACTTTGGGTAATCCCGAACACCAACGTGTTGTTTTCGATGGGCGGATTTCGATAGCGCAACTCGCTGGCGTATTCAACGTTGACCGGAATACGCGCGAGGTCTTCGATCAGATATTCGCCCACCAGCGCCGAGTGCCAACTGGTTCCACAGCCGGTCAAAATGATTCGTTCGACCGTTCGTAATTGTTGCGGCGTCAGATTCAAACCACCAAAGACGGCGGTCGCGTTTTCGTCGTCCAATCGGCCACGCATCGCGTTGCGAAGCGCTTCAGGTTGCTCGTAGATTTCCTTGAGCATGTAGTGGTCGAAACCTTCCAGAGAGGATTCGCCCGATTCGGTTTCCAACGGACGAATGTCGACGCGTACTTTGCCTTGATCGCGATGCAGTACCGAAAATCCCTCGGGGGTCAGTACGGCAATTTGGTGATCCGCCAAATAAACGATCCGGTCCGTACGGCCCACCAACGGCGACGCGTCGCTCGCAACAAAGTACTCGCCTTTGCCCACACCGATCACCAGCGGGCTGCCAAAGCGAGCGGCGATCATAAAGTTCGGATGATCACGAAACGCGATTGCTAAACCGTAGGTGCCGCGAAGCCGTGAAATCGCCCACTGCACCGCCGTCAGATAGCGGATGTTGGGTTGGTCAGGGGTTTCCGGCGTATTCTTTAGTCCTTCGGCGACCAGATGTGCGATCACTTCGCTGTCGGTTGCCGAAGCAAAGTGATACCCCTTGGCGATCAACTCGTCTTTGAGAACTTGAAAATTCTCGATCACGCCGTTGTGAACCAAGACCACTTCGCCATCGCCGCCGAGATGGGGATGCGCGTTCTCGACGGTCGCAGGTCCGTGCGTCGCCCAACGCGTGTGACCTAGCCCGAGTGTGCCTGTCGGTGGCACGGTCCCCAATTGCGAAGCGAGCGCATCGATACGTCCAACGGAACGAGTGACACTAAACGAAGTGCCTCCAAAAATCGCGACACCTGCACTGTCGTAGCCGCGATATTCCAAGCGACGCAAACCGTCTACCAGGAAGCTACCTGCGTTATCGCTTCCAACGTAACCGACAATTCCACACATACGTTTGCCTATTGGCGAAGGGCAGTCCCACGCAACTCGGGAATCCGAGTGTTTGAGAATGGGAAAAATGGACTCGTATGCATTCCGAATTCGCTCATCATGACACACAAACCCTGTTCAGTTTGCTGAACTTAGTTCAAAAATCCGTTCCAAGTCGAGCCTAAGTTCGCAGCGGCATCGCAAGGAAAACGGAATCGAATTGCCGAACCGAAACGCAGTCTAAAAATAGTTCGGGTGGTACGAAATGGAAAGTCAAAATGTGCCGACGGGGCAAAAGGTGCCGCTGACAACCTTTAGGCAACCACAAGGCAACTTAACACCCCATCATGGCGAAATCAACTGCCCCCATGTTGGTGTCCAGCAAGTTATCCGAGATAGGCACTAACCGGTCGCGGCACGCACGCTTTACCGTAGCGAAACTCGCCAAGAGTTTCGGATTTGGGGACGCGGGATCGGCTTCCGGCCTGTCGAGGATGTAATGAGAGGCTGGAAGCCTATCCCCCGCTTACCACTATGCCGCTTTGCGAATCGCAGGGGCGGCTGTATCGGCAAACCGCTCCCATTTACCGTTCTCGCTGTAGAACACGATCGTTTCGGGATGGCAAACGCGTCGCAGCATTGCGATGGTGTTTGGGTTTTGCCATTTGTCGGTTGGCACCCCGATTACGACCACGTCCACGCGTCCAATCGTATGGCAGACCCGAATCAGCCCGTTATCGATCGAATCGGGGAAGATTTGAGGGCTGACCCCTTCGGCGCGTACCCGTTGATGAAATTGCATCAGCGTCACGGGCCCTTCGCCCATCTCGAAAGCATCGATTGCGCAATATCGCAGCTTCGTCTCGGGATTGGACGCTTGCACAGTCGCCACGATTGCCAAGGCGCGAGCGCCGTCATCGACGCCGACTTCCAATAATGAGCCGATCTTGAGTGGTTTGAGCAGTTTGCAGAGCGCAGGCTCGACACTCCGGCTGCCAAAACCAAGGATCCCTCGCGCGGGCTTCGCGGCAGGTGTGACAGCGGACAGGGCCGCTGCGGGCTGTGCCGCTACCGGCTTAGCAAGTTCACTGCGTTTTGGCTCGCTGCGTTTGGCCGCAATAGGGGATGCCGACGCTGCAGCCGCTTTGGGCGTGCTGGCTATGGGGCTGGGTTCCGGTGTTTCACGCTGTGTTGCCGCAGCGGACTCCGCGTCGACGGTATTTTCGGTGGCTCCGTGGGTTCGACCACAGAGGGAATTCCATAGTTTACGCAGTGGCATCGGACGACAGCCTCGTGAAGGATCGAGCGTTCGCGGTTGCAGATGTAACGACTTCTCTTATTGTGTCGGCGAAATTGGCCTCACAAGTCGATCTGTGACACAAGAAGTCCGGTTGCAGCGATGGTGGGTGAGTTTGCGTCCTAGGGTTTCTGTACTAGCAGTAATCCGCAAATTCTTTTGTCTCACCCGCGCCTTTCGCCGTCAAACTCCATGAAAATCTCGGATCACCATCAAGATATCGGTGAAGCGGACGTCATCGAACTGTGTGAAGAACGGCTGGCGTTGTCAGCGAGTCTGCCCAGCGATCTGTTGCTCGAAGCTCTCAGCATCGGACTGTCCGACGACCCCCTGGACACGACTTCGGGCATCAACTCGGACTTATCATCACAACCGGAACTCCATCATGCGTCGCAGGTGACGGATGCCGATCTTGCGACCCCCGACTTGATTGAACAGGCGGCGGGAATCCGTAATCTTGCCGCCCCGGGCACCAGCCCCCTCAACGGCAGCGGACAAACTGTCGCCGTGATTGATAGCGGTGTCGCCTGGGACCACGTCGCCCTTGGAGGTGGCTTTGGCCCCGGATACCGCGTCGTCGGAGGCTGGGATTTTGCCGAAAACGACGCCAATCCCTACGACGATGGACCAGCCGGTTTCCATGGAACGCATGTTGCCGGACTGCTGGCAGGACAATCCGACTCGTTTTCTGGGGTCGCCCCCGGTGCAGATATCGTCGCGCTGCGTGTCTTTGACGATGCCGGAATGGGCCAGCTGAACTGGATCGAAGACTCGCTCAAATGGGTACACGAAAATCGAAACGCGTTTGAGTCGCCCATCACGACCGTCAACTTGTCGGTCGGAGCGGCTCTGAACGCCGATAACCTTGCCGACGCGATGTCGATCCTCGAAGACGACTTACAACTGCTTCGCGAAGACGGCATTTTGGTGTTTGCCGCCGCGGGCAACTTCTTTGGCAACTCGGTCACCGATACAAGTTTGATGTACCCCGCAGCGAGCGATGCGGTGGTCGCCGTGGGCTCGGTGAACGATCTCGGCGAACTCAGTTCATTTTCACAGCGGGACGATGGTTTGCTAGCGACCAGCGGCGAATCGGTTCGCAGCTCGGTTCCCGATCACGTCTATGGCTGGGACGGCAAGGTCAACGATTTTGCCTCACTGAACGGCACCAGCATGGCGACACCCCAAATCGCAGCGGCCTCGATGCTGGTGCGTCAAGCGATGATCGACGAAGGCGTCGAGCCGACTCCGGACGCCATTTTGGCGAGGTTGCGAGACTCGACCGTAACACGAATCGACTCCGTAACCGGGGCATCGTACAACGTCATCGATTTGCAAGCTGCGATCAGTGCCGCTGCAACCGACCCGACGGACGCCATTGAACCAGACGATACAACGGAGCAAGGCGAACAAACCGAGTTCAACCTCACTCATTTCACGGGGACGAGTGACAACGAATCGTTTGTACTCGACTTGACCAATGGAATTGAACTTCGCAGTGGCGGAAATGTCTACCGCTTTGACGCAGCCGATTCGTTGACGACGCCGATCGTGATTGATGTTGGTGCGGGAGCGGATTCACTGCACATCATCGGTTCGACCGAAGCCGAGCGATTGGTGATGCATCCGTCGACCAGCAGCGAAGCGAGCCGATTGTCGACCAACACCTTTGAAATTGAGTTTCGCGGTGTCGAGTCGGTCGTGTTTGATGGCGGTGGCGGATCGGACCGCGCGACGCTGTACGATTCCAGCGGCGACGACACGCTTCGATCGGGTCCCGACAAAACGGTGCTATCGGGAGTCGGTTTTCAATTCGAAATCAACCAGGTTTCGCGAATCTATGTCCACGCCACCGGGGGTGGTGAAGACCAAGCATTTTTGAACGATTCGGCCGGCGATGATCTGCTCGCCGTCCGGCCTCAATTCACTAGCCTTCGCAGCGACACGTCGTTCCAAGCCGCTTACGGTTTCGAGCGGGTTTATGCCTACGCCACCGCGGGTGGCAACGACACCGCGACGCTTTACGACTCTGATGGCGACGACACGATGAGTGTTTCGTCGAGCCGATCGATCATCAGCGGGCCGGGTTACCAGGTCAGTGCACGGGGTTTTGACTCGGTCGAGGCTTACGCCAGCGGCGCGGGGCACGACACGGTGAACATTTATGCCGACGACGCCAACAGCCAGTGGGACCAGACGAGTGACCGGTTGCAATGGACAGGCAGCGACGGCACGACGCGGATCGCACGTGGATTCGAGCGGATGCAGGCATTCGAGCAATACGAACCGATCGCGATCGCCCCCCAATCGCTGAATTTCGCCTCGATGATCGCCAGCGACGATGCTGCCGAACGGCTTCGCCGCGAACGTCTCGCCTCGCAAGCCGTTTTCGAGTGGCTCGGCTCAAAAAAGGTGTCGGACACCTTTTTGGGGGAATAGGAAGGCTGGGTTAAGTGAGTGCTAGAGGGACGTGGATGGGGCGAAAATTCGCTGGGCGTTGACAGTTTCGCGTTTACAGTTGACAGTAAACGTAGTAATTCTGCTCCCCTTCCATCTGCTTTCTCACGCCCAAAATGTCTCAATCTCAATCGTCTACGGGAAAATCGTCCACCCCCCGGACTATGCTCGACAAAATCTGGGACGAGCACGTCGTCTATCAAAACGAATCGGGCCCCGCGATCCTGTATGTCGATTTGCACCTGGTTCACGAGGTCACTAGCCCGCAAGCCTTCGAGGGGCTGCGTTTGGCGAATCGCCCGATTCGACGCCCCGAGCGAACGATCGCGACTCCGGACCATAACGTCCCCACCAGCGACCGTAGTTTGCCGATCGCCGACCCGATCAGCCGCAAACAGATTGAAACGCTGCGAGAAAACTGCAAAGAATTCGGCGTCACGCTGTTTGACATCGACGATGTTCGCCAAGGCATTGTGCACGTCATCGGCCCTGAAAACGGCTACACCCAACCCGGCATGACGATCGTGTGCGGCGACAGCCACACTGCGACTCACGGTGCGTTCGGCGCTTTGGCGTTCGGAATCGGCACCAGCGAAGTCGAACATGTGATGGCGACCCAAACGTTGCTGCAATTCAAACCCAAAACGTTTGAACTTCGCGTCGACGGGGCACTTTCGCGAGGCGTAACGGCCAAGGACATGATCCTGTATTTGATCGGCCAGATAGGCACCGCCGGCGGCACCGGCTACGTGCTGGAGTTCACCGGTGACTGTGTTCGCAATCTGACGATGGAAGAACGGATGACGGTCTGCAACATGTCGATCGAAGCGGGAGCTCGAGCCGGCATGATCGCTCCGGACCAAGTTACCTTTGATTACTTGCGAGGCTTGCCGGAAGTCCCCAGCGACTTCGATGCCGCCGTCGCTCGCTGGAAATCATTACCCACCGACGCCGGTGCCACCTACGACCGCTCGAACGTCTACCAAGGCAAAGACATCGAACCGCAGGTCACCTGGGGGACCAACCCTGGCCAAGTGCTCAGCGTCAGTGCGTCGGTTCCCGACCCAGCCGACTTCTCGGATGCCACCGATCAGAAATCGACGGCTCAAGCACTCGAGTACATGGGTTTGACCGCCAAAACCAAGATCCAAGATGTCTCGCTTGACCGCGTCTTCATCGGATCGTGCACCAACGCCCGAATCGAAGATTTGCGAGCGGCAGCCGAGGTGGTCAAAGGCCATCATGTGTCCAGCAAAGTCAACGCGATGGTGGTACCGGGCAGCGGGCAAGTCAAATTGCAAGCCGAAAAAGAGGGTCTCGACAAGGTATTCAAGGAAGCGGGATTCGATTGGCGTGAAGCCGGTTGCAGCATGTGCTTGGCCATGAACCCCGACAAATTGGCACCGGGTGAACGATGTGCCAGCACCAGCAATCGCAACTTTGAAGGTCGACAAGGCAAAGGGGGGCGAACGCATCTGGTCAGCCCCGCGATGGCAGCGGCCGCCGCAATCGCCGGACGTTTTACGGACATCCGCGAATGGGATTTCAAGTCGCTATAGGCTTCTTGGCTCCGCAGATCGCACCGTCACTTCAAGAAAAAAAACATCACCCCCGCTTTTGATCCCCGACCTCAACTTATGCAAAACTTCACCGTACACACCGGAAAAGCCGTTACGCTGGACCGCGCCAACGTCGACACCGACCAAATCATTCCCAAGCAGTTCCTGAAACGGATCGAGCGAACGGGGTTTGGCCAATTCTTGTTCTTCGATTGGCGTTTTCTTGATGATGGCACCACACCGAACCCCGAGTTTGAACTGAACCAACCCGAAGCTCAGGGGGCTTCAGTGCTGCTAGCACGCCAAAACTTTGGCAACGGCAGCAGTCGTGAACACGCCGTCTGGGCTTTGGATGACTACGGTTTTCGCGCGGTCATCGCTCCTTCGTTTGCCGACATCTTTTTCAACAACTGTTTCAAAAACGGCTTGCTGCCGATCGCGTTGTCGGAATCCGACATCGACGAACTGTTCAAGCGTGCGGCAGAGAATTCCGACTACGAGTTGACGGTCGACTTGGAAAAGCAAACCGTGTCGGACAAGCTTGGGTTTGAACGCAGCTTTGAAATCGACGCAAGCCGTCGCCACAACATGCTGAACGGGCTGGACGATATCGCGCTCACACTTCAGCACGAAGACAAAATCTCAGCCTACGAAGCCGCTCGCACCTGGTAGAGCACTACGATAAAAGCCCGACGCACGCGTCCCAGCTGGGTCGGCAAACTTGAAATGCGATGCGGGTCGCTAAGCTCAAGTTCGCCCCGGGACGTTCACGTCGGGCTCTTCGCTTCGAAATAAGATTCGAGCGATTCTGTCTCTTTGCTGAAACTTTAACGGCGAGCGGAATTGTCCGCTTGAGCTGCGATTTGCAAGTGACCAAACAACGTTTGCTCACGACGCACGATGTAGAACTTTGCCTTGGGACCACGTTGCATGTCAGGATGCTCGAGGATTCCAGCCAAGTCGGCCATGTTCGAGGTTTGCCAGCCGTGAATGCCTAGCAAGACATCGCCGGTGGTGATCCCTTGTTGGTCCGCAGGCGATCCGGGTCGAACGCCGGCAATGTACAAACCGCCGCGGTACTTCGTACGCATCCGTGTGTTCAGCCGGCGAATCGTTGATTCGGCAACCGGACGCACCTGAATACCAATTCGTGACCATGCCAATTCTTCGACAGTCGACGATGCCGATGCAGGCGGTTGCTCGGTACGCATCGCCAAGTCGATTTGTTTTCCGCCTCGCTCGACTGCAAACTCAAGTTGCTCTCCGGGGCTGACGTTCAACATCGCCAAAGCAAAATCAAGTCGGTCATCCACTGGCTGAGAACCAACGCGGACCACGCGGTCACCCGGCTTCAGCCCATCCCGTGCGGCGGGGCTGCTAGCGGAGACATTGGCAACAGTCACGCCGTCGCCGTCGCGGGGTCCGCCGTTTGTTCGCAGACCTGTCAATAAACGCTTCTCATTGTGCTCGTCGATCATCTCGGTCACGATATCAACCACTTGATCCATCGGGATCGCAAACGCGATCTGTTGAGCTCCGACGCGAACCGCAACGTTCACGCCGATCATGTCACCATCAATGTTCAACAGCGGGCCACCCGAGTTCCCAGGGTTGATTCCGGCACTGATCTGAATCAAATCGTGATACTCTTGCGACTCGTTCACAGGCACATCGCGATGTAACGCACTGACAATGCCCTGGGTGCTGGTATGGACGTATCCAAATGCATTGCCAATCGCAATCACGCTCTCGCCGACCATCAAATCGCTGCTGGTCCCTCGCGGGATCGTTGGCAACGGGCGGTCCACGTTGACTTTGATCAAGGCCAAGTCGTTGCGGATCCGGGCTGCAATCAACTCGGCGGTCGTGGTCTGGCCATCGTCGAGCGTGACCAGGATATCGTCGACATCTTCGACGACGTGAAAGTTGGTGATCACGTATCCGCGAGGATCGATGACCACTCCGGTTCCCATCCCGTTGACTTGGCGGAACGAATCGGGACCAGTGGCCCCGGCCA
This sequence comes from Novipirellula rosea, assembly GCF_039541335.1. Lineage (NCBI taxonomy): Bacteria > Pseudomonadati > Planctomycetota > Planctomycetia > Pirellulales > Pirellulaceae > Novipirellula > Novipirellula rosea. Next base: position 75,993 of record NZ_BAABGA010000066.1, read on the forward strand.
TTCCCGCGGCGGTCGAACGCACTGTCTTTTGACCATGAATGTTCACCACGGCCGGTGCGGCGCGGCGAATCGCCAAAACCGTTGGCGTTTGACGAGCACTGGAAACGTGAGAGCTGTTGCTGCTTTTGTCCGAATCACTCGGCGTTTGAGCTGGCAGCGACAGCGTCGAAGTAGCCAGCGAAAAGGCAAAGCTGGCAAACATCAAGCGGCCGACAGCCGGACAACGTAGGGTTGTTGGTAGCATATATCCCTAGACCCGAATCTTTCGGATGCACAATCTCAGCGGACTCCACAACGCCCGCTGCCCAAACACCGGAATCACCGGTATGGCTGTTTGCATCGGAACAATCCGCTCATTCGCTTGATGCGTTTTGAACGCGCGCCGCAAGGTTTACCAGGCTTAACATCCTGAAGGCGAAACACGCTCTTCGGCGATCCGAAGTCCGTAAAGAGTGAGCGATTCTGGGCAGAAAGCTCGACTTTTCCGAGCATTTGCAACCACTTGGCGGGGCACCATCCCTCGCCAAAAGACGCGGTCACACTGGGGATTGCTAGTGCATCCCACCCCCAAAGACGGGGCGAGTCGGCATCGGGTGGAATCGCGGCCAAGGGATCTCGGGCGCCTTGATCGATCCATCTTGCTCGACCGACGAATCGAACGGGTCGACGGCGAGTGCGCCGCCATCAAACCCCTGGTCGACCGGGAAACGCGGGTCGATCGGGTAACCCGCGGCGTCCAGCGGTTCGGCGTGCCCCGGGACGCCTGGAGCGCAATCGGGATCAAACGCGCCCGAACCAGCGAACACCGCGGTCGATTCGATCCCGACGGGGTCCGAGAATGCATGATGCAACTTGGTGGCGATTCGCTTGGAACGATTGTGTTTCCAATCGCCTAGCACGCCGCCGCCGTCTTCAGGATCCGCCAAACGCTCGCTGGGGATATTCAGTGCGACACAGCCAGCTTGGATCGAGATCAATCCGAGGCCGAGCACCAGAAAGAGTGTTTTTGTCGATGCGGATCGCAACATGGCAAACTCGCGATCGTTTGCGCGGCAAATCCGTCTGATCCTTGCATCGGATCGCAAGCCATTGGGTTTGTGGACATCCCAACGCCCCTACGATTTCGCAAGATACAAATCAGGCAGAAAACGCCGCAGCCAATCGCGTTATTTCGAGGAATCCCCCCTCGAATCATCAACCTACCTTTATCACTAGATCGGCGCCCTCGAGGTCGATCTTTAATAAAAACCGACAATCCACAAAGGTCCTCGCAGCTTACCCAGACTCGTCGTCGGACGTCCCTAACGGCGACCAAGTTGGTTAGATTAGGGGCTACTGAGGCAGACACCCCGTCTGAATCAGCCCCCCTCTCCGAATCCCCAGGAAACTAACATCGTGACGCGTCGCACATCCTTTCTAACTCTGTTGTTTGGCTTCTTTATCGCAGGACAAATCATGAGTTCCCAAACGCCATCCGGTGCGGCCCAACCCGGCGAAAATGCTGTCATTAGCGTTTGGATCGGCACCAGCAATGCCAAACCGAGCAAAGGCATCTATCACTGCACGCTGAATACACAGAACGGCAAACTGTCGGATCCGACGTTGGCGGCTGAGATGGGCGGCCCCGGGTTCCTCGCCATGCATCCCAGTGGCTCGGTGTTGTACGCGGTGGGCGATGTAGGCGGCACTGCATCGGTCGCGGCTTTTAAGATCGACGGCAGCGGCAAAGCGGCGAAGTTAACGCTGCTAAATTCGGTCGCCATCGGTGACGGCGGCGCCGCTCATGTCGCGGTCGATTCGCAAGGCAAGATGCTGATGACCGCTCAATACGGCAGCGGGTCGGTCGCTGCGTTTTCACTTCACGCCGATGGATCGATCAACAAACGCACCTCGCTGATGGAACACGAAGGGGGATCCCGCATCGTGCCCGGTCGCCAAGAAGCACCGCATGCCCACTGGGCTGGCTTCTCGCCCGACGAGCGATTTGCCTTTGTTCCTGACCTCGGGTTGGACAAGGTGATGATTTACAAAGTCGACACCGATACCGCCACGCTGACATCACACGGGTTTGGCCAAGCTCCACTGGGCGGCGGGCCACGACACATGAAATTCCACCCCAATGGCAAATGGATTTTCCTGCTGAACGAACTCGACCTCAGCGTCACCGTGTTCGATTACGATGCCGAACAAGGAACGATGACGCCCAAACAAACCATTCCAACGGTTTCCAAATCCGAACTCGCCAAAGAACTGTTCAAAAGTGCTTCGGAAATCCGCGTCCATCCCAACGGCAAATTTGTCTACAGCGCCAACCGCGGCCACGACACCATCACCGTTTTCAAAGTGAATCCACAAAGCGGGGAACTGTCGGTGATCGAGCACGAACACGTTCGCGGAGCGACACCTCGCAACTTTAACCTCGCCCCAAGCGGACGATGGTTGTTGGCGGCCGGCCAAAACTCGCACACGCTTGCCTCGTTCGCAGTCAACTCAACGACCGGTGAATTGACGTACAACCAAAACGTGGTGCTTGCTCCTTCGGCGATTTGCGTCTTGATGCAGCACGAATAAGCCGCGTCGCTCGGATCGTTTTTAAAACAGAAACGCCAATGGGATTTCATTCCCGTTGGCGTTTTTTTATCGAGCTTGTCCGAGTTTAGCGTAGCGGAAGTCGTCAACGGCTTGTTGATTTAGTGAGCCGCGACGCGTCAGCGGCCGGGTCCCACGCACGCCCCGGTGCCTTACGGCCCACGGCTCACGGCTCACCGGATGGGTACCGAGTCGTTTTCGATTCCGCTCCTTATGAACCTGCACTTGGCTGGTTACACTGCGAATCATCATGAACGAACTCGTTTCCATCCTTCCGTTCGCATTGATCCTGTGCATCGGGATCTTCGTCCAATCCGCAGCCGGCTTTGCTGCAGGGCTATTCATTGTCCCTGCGTTGATGTGGTGTGGCTATTCGATTCCGGAGGCTCAAACATCGTTGTTGGTCGCCACGATCCCGCAAAATCTGTGGGGTGTTTGGACTCTGCGTGATGCGATTTCGTTTTCCAAGCTGAAAGTCCCTGGCATCACGCGGATTGTGTTTTTGCCGATTGGCATCGCCGTGCTGCGAACGCTCGAGAGCTATTCGGTGATCACGCTTCGGCAAGTCGTTGGCGGTGTCGTGCTTGCCGTGACGATCGCCATGATGGTGCTGAACCCTCGCCCGCAAACTTCGCTGCATCGCGGATGGGCCTTCCTTGCCTTCCCGCTTTCCGGGTTCTTACAAGGGCTTGTGGGCATGGGAGGCCCGGCACTTGTGTTTTGGGTACAAGCCCATGACTGGGACACGCGACGGATTCGCGGTTTTCTGTTTGGGATGTTTTTAATCAGCATGTTCCCCGCGATCGGGCTGCTGTATTACACGTTCGGCACACGGATCGTTCAGCCTGGATTGATGGCCGCAGCGATGACGCCATTGCTGTTGCTGGTCACGTTTGCTGGTCTGCGTTTTGGAAATTGGCTTGGACGTGCACGACTGCGGCGAATCACGCTGGGGATATTGTTTGTGATGGGCATCGCAGGCCTAGCGGCACCCTGGTTGAGCGGTCGTTAAGCTCGCTAGCGTGTGAACGTCAAGACGACGCCCCCCTCGGTCCGTTCGGTGTCATAGTCTTGATTGTCGGATGCGAAACGGTCGTGCCCGGCCACCATCGAAAGTGTCAACGAATCGGTGACCGCGTACTGCAAACGACCATGCAGCCGCCAAAAGAACTCGTCACGAGCCACGGGGCCTGTGAAGTCGGCGTAGTCGCGATAGCCAATGCCCCACGTTGGAATGAACTTCCATCGATCGCTGATCGACCAGCCTGTTGAGCCGTGCAAGTTGACCGAATGGTAACGATAGTCGGCTCCCTCGGTATCGGCCGATTCGAGATCGATCCCTAACGAATAGGTTGGCAACCGATCCCAACCGGTTTGAAAGAAACGGCTGATCCCCGCCGTCACGGTGGTGCCATCCAAGGACGTTGCAGCAGGGTTGATACCATCGTCGCGGAAATCCGATTGAGCCACCGTCAAATAACCATAGATGGCGTCCAAATCGGGCCGAATCAAAGTCAGCGAGGCGGTTGCCGAATGACGATCCCCGACTTGGTCGCCATCAAAAAAGTCATTTGCAAAAATGTATTCCAAACGGCCGATCGCCTCGTTTTGACCGAGCTGAAAATCACGCTCAAAGAAGGCTCCGGGCTGGAAGCTCGCCAAATTGAACTGCTCGAATTGTTGCTCGTTCGCCGTAAAGTAGCCGCGGAACATCGGTCCCATCCGCGTCGTTTCAGTGCGAATCCATTTCCAGTCAAGATCAGGATTGGCGAACGCCTGGAAACTCGCACCGTCGCTTTGCGCCAATTCACGACTGATCGGCGTCAACGTGATGTTCGAGTTGTACAGCACGCCCGTCTCGAAAAAGACGCGCAGACGATTCAGCGGCTCTTTGACTTCGCTTTCGAGTTCATCGAAACGCTGTTCCAGATTATCCGATCCATCAAACGACTGAATCGAATAGCTGGCGGGCTGGACCGATTGCTCCGCCGATGCCGCAGGCAAGGGCAGGGCGGACGCGTCCGGAAAGCTCGCCGCTCTGGCTGGCAAACCAATGGCCGACTGCACTTTTGATGGCGGTACACTGGGTGTCCCCATCACAGCATGACTTGAGCGACGATTCTCCACCCCCTGCTGCCGTAATTGATCCGCATACGAACTGGCCGGCGCGATCTCGTAGACACGGTCGAAATGAGTTTGTGCTTCGTCACCATGTCCCGCCGCAACCAACGATTGCCCCAAATCAAAGTGGGCGGCCGCGTTATACGGATCCAATTCGATCGCGCGGCGGATCGAAACAAGAGCCGCGTCGGGATCACCGAGCGTGTTTTGCAATCGCCCCAGCGACCGCCATGAATCGGAATGGTTGGGGGTTTTAGTGACCCGCTGTTGCAACATTGACAACATTGCGAGCTGTCCCTCGCTGGGCTGTTCAGCAGCCGACCCAACTTGCTGCGGCGCCGGAAACCCTGCAAAAGCGGCGGATTGAACTGCGGCGGGTTGATCTTGGGCATACAGACAACTCACCAAGGTGCCACACAACCATGCGACGACACAAGCGATTCGCGAGCGGCGGATAAGAGGAAAATTTGAAAGCATTAAATCGATGCAACAATCAAAAAATCGTATTGGCAAACGAATCTGTCTGGCGTATCGGGACCGGGATGAGGTACTGTGCCGGTGAAGTGACCGAGGGTTGGCGTTCAAAGCACTTAGTAACACGCGGCCCCCGCGAATTACCACCCCGATTCACGATGGTCGTGGATCTCATCGCCAACAAACACTCAATCACTTCTCTATTCCCTCGCATGGAGCTTGTTTTACGGATGAACGATCAAAAACGAATCAGACGGATAATCGCAGTCGTCGTCGCAGGTGCTGCGATCTCAACCACCGCACAGGCTCAAGGCCTCGGCGGTGCACTTTCAGGAGCCCAAGCTCAAACGCAGCAACGTGTCCAACAACAGGTCCAGGCACAAGTTCAGCAGCGAGTACAGGGACAGGTACAAAATCAAATCCAATCGCAAGTGCAGGCTCAAGTCCAAGCTCAGGTCCAGCAACGCGTCCAAGCTCAAATCGCTGGTAACGTGACCGCGCGAGTGAACAACCAAATCGAAGCGACCGCACGCCAAGCGGCTCGTTTGGCCGCCCGCGCTCAAGCGACCGGCAAGGCTGCTTCGTCTGCCGCTCTTTCAGCCGCCGCGAACACTCACGTGGACGCCAGCGCGAACGCCAATGTCCGAGGCAACGCACACATCGGGCAAAACCAGATCGCGACGTCAAGCAACACGCAGGCACGTATCGGTGTCTCGGCCGCCCCGATCCAAATCACCCACAGCGACGTGGCGGTTTATGATTCGATCTTTGGTCAATTCAATCCACTTCGCACCGCGGCGATGATCAAAGCCAACGCACAAGGGCACACGCATGCTGCCGCAGGGACTGCAACCGGAATTGCCGCCGCAGGCCAAGCTCACGCGGACGCTGCAGCGAGCAACGCGGCAGCGGAGAGCGGAAACCTGTTGACGTCGGGCGAAGCCGCGATTCAGAGCCAAGGCTCGGCATCGGCCCAAGCGCAAACCCAAACGCACAGCCACGCAGGCGGAGAGTTTGGTATCGCAGGCATCCTGGATGCCAATGTCGATTTGTCGTCGATGATCGCCGTCGCGGCACGCCAACGACGTGCCGAGATTTCGCAGATGCGTGATCAAGCGATCGCATCGGCCAACGCAGAATTGATGGCCCACGCCGACGCGATGGAAACACAGCTCGCTGCCTTTGCATCGGCACAGCAACAAGCGATCGCTCAGACGCAAGGGACTGCCCAAGCCGCCGCCCAAAGTGCGGCATCAACCAACGCCGCCGTCAACGCAAACGCTAACGGCTCTGCCACCGTCCGCTAACGTAGCTCAGGCTTCCAGCCTGTTAGCAAACTCGATTTCAAAATAGCGGAATTCCAACGGCTTGTTGATATAATCCGAATGGAAATCGCAATGGTGAGCCGTGGGCCGTAAGTCGCCGGGTCGTGCGTGAGCCCCGGCCGCTGACGCGTCGCGGCTCACTAAATCAACAAGCCGTCAACGTTTTACCAATGCAATCAGAATACTGATTGCATTGGTAATGTCTGACACTGAACCATCGTGACGTCGAAAGTCTTGACGACTTCCGCTACGGCGAATGCTCTTTGACGCTACTTCTGGTAGCGGCGGTCCTCGGGGTTACCGGCGGCCATCAGGTAGGCGATCAAATCGCGAATCTCTTCCTTGCTGAGTGCGTCCAACAAACCCTCGGGCATTTGCGACACCGTTGATGGCTCCATCGCCTCGATCTCATCTTTCGATACCACGACAGGCTTGTCCGTTGCTTTGACCGGATAGACCTCGATCTTGTCACCCTTGTCGACCACGATTCCCGTGACAACTTGCCCACTGTCCACCAGCACATTGGTCGAACCGTATTGGTCCGAAATGTCTTTGCTGGGGTGCACAATCGCTTCGACCACATACCGCTGGTCAAACTTGTTAGGGATGCTGGTCAAATCGGGACCGACGCCGCCGCCCAATCCGGCCAAGCGGTGACACTTGCCACACTCCGCCGCAAAGAACAAACTTCGGCCTCGCTCGAAGTCCGGCTTGCCGCCGGTCGCGGCCAACGCTTCGTCAAGCTTCCATTTTTTCCCAGGCCCCTTGGGCGGACTGATTTCAAAATCCGGTACGGGATTAAAATCCTCGCCGGTGATGCCTTGCAGTGCTTCACGCTCTTCGTTGGAACAGGTCTGTAGCGCCTCGGTTCGCATGTTCTCCAAGAACCCTGGATAGCTTGCGCCACCGGAACCTTTGGCAGCACGATTCAGGAATTCGAAATAGGCTCGTCGTTGATCCAACGTCCAACCGGTTGCCAAATTCCGCAACTCAAATGCCAATGCAATCTCTTGCGATGGCGGTGGATTTTCACGCATCCTGTCAATGCTCGCTCCGTAGCCTCGGTTGCGGCTCGCCAGTTCTTCCCAATCCGGAATCACGGGTTCGGATCCTTCGCTGATCAACTTCATCGCCTTGCTAATCACGGTTGGCGAACGCAAGTAAACCAGAATGGTGACGAGTTCGCGATTGACGTCCGAAGATTCATTGGGCAACAAACCATCCAGTTCCGCGATGACCTGTTTTCGCTGTTCTTCGCTCGGTTTGCCCAAGCGGATGAACGCCAACTCATAGGCTCGCAATAACCCCAGCAGCTGCATCTCCGAAAGCTCGGCGGGTTCCATCGCCAACAAGCTGTTTAGCAGCGGCCCTTGATGACTCGAATCACCGAGTCGAGCCAGAGCCACAGCCGAGGTGATTTTGCTTTGCAAATCCGATTCGCTCAGGGCCCGATCGGCCCACTGGGAAACCGGTTGCGATTCGATCGCGACACGTGCTGCGTTGCGAATAAAACGGTCTTCGCTCGCCAGATACGGCCAAGCGGTCTCGACTGCTTTGGCGTCGACGCGGCCGTGAAAGGCTTCGAGCATCCGCCGCGTTTGGCGTGCTTTTGCAGCGGCATCGCTCGCGTTGGTTTCGGGAGCCGCCGTCGATTGGTCACCGACATAACGCACACGAAAGAAGGCCGAAGCAGCGCCGCGGCCGCCGACGGTAAAGTAAAAGTGTCCATCCGAACCGACGACCGCGTCGGTCACCGGAAGCGGCGTGCCGTAGACAAACGGCTCGCTTTCGCCAGTGTAACCCGCACCGTTGGGCGTCATGTGAATGGCGTAAATCGTTCCGAAGGTCCAATCCAGTGCATACAGTGCTTCTTGATACTTCGTTGGAAACGCGGCTCCGATTCCCGAGGCAACGCCGGTGGGCGAACCGGGACCGATATCCACGACGGGTGGCAGGCTGTCTTCGAAATACGGACGCCATTTCCCGCTGCCGCTTCGCCAACCGTAGTCGCCACCGCTGACGACTTGGCAAATCCGAGTGGGGCGGTACCACGGCATGCCCATGTCCCATTCCATGTCGGCGTCAAAGGTGAACATGTCACCGAATCGGTTCAGCGCGACGTCGTACTCGTTGCGGAATCCGATACAGATCAGCTCTTGTTCTTTGGTTTCAGGATCGAGCCGCGTGACCCAGCCGCCGGGAGCCAACAAGCCGCGTGCGTGACCGCGAGCGTCCCACATCCGTGGCAACAAAAAGTCTTCGTCCCATGACTGAACTCGCTTGGACACAACGTCTCCCATCGGAGCATGATTCCCGCCGACCATATAAATGCCCTTGCCGTCTTCGGTCAAAATCAGGGCATGGTTGCCATGCTCACCGCCGCCGGTTCGGCTCGGGTAACGTTCGGCAGTGTCGAGTTTGCCGTCTTGGTCGCTGTCGGTCACGCGATACAGATGGCCGCCGTTGCGGTGCACCCACAATGAATCAAACGCCCACAACAAACCTTGAGCTCCCGAGAGGACTTGGCCGTTTTCGGGATCTTTGACGACGATCGGCTCGACTTTGGTTTTGCCATCGACGAAGGTGATATGAAACAGCCCCTTGTCACCTTGATCGCTGGCAAAGAAACCGCCGTTTGCATCGGTGGTCAAACAAACCCAACTCCCTTCAGATTTTGGGACCTCGTACAAACGCTCGATCACAAAGCCAGGCTGTGTGATGATGTGGCGTGGGTTCAGCGGATCGTTGTTGCCGCCGGCTGCGTTACCGTAGTTAGGAACATTCCAAGGACCGACCCCCAGTTTACCGGCAACGTGCAGTGTGCCGCTGGTCCAAGCCGCTGCGTTGGCCGCGCCGGTTTGCCAGCCTTCGTTGACGCTATCGGCGATCTTCCACGACTTGTCCGAAATGATTGTTGTCTTGGTATCGTTCGCCAACTCTGCGGTCATCTTCAGCACCAATGCCGCAGTCCCTTCGTCGTTCTGGCCCTCGATCGCGATCAAGTTCTCGCCGACTTTCAAATATTTCGCGACATCGGCTTCAACAGGCTCTTGCCACGCATCACTTTTACCCACCAATTGTCCGTTGATCCAAACTTTCACATGATTGTCACAAGTGGTGTACAAGCGAGCCGACTTGGCGGCCGCCGCGAGCGAAAAGGATTTTTGAAAGAACAGCTTCTGATTCTTCGTCGGTTGTTTGTTCCAAATCCACTGGGCTTCGGGTGCACTCGTCAGCCACTTCTTTTTCGCATCGGGTGATTGCGGATCCGCCGCTGCGTCCTCTTTGCTTGGCGCCGCAGCGGATTCCGAGAGCTTGCGAACAAGCTGCTGGCCCGATTCCGCATCAAGGTTTCGCAGCAACAGGTTGCGGAACTCAACTTTCATCGCCGGTCCGGCGTGCAACTGCAATCCGAGCACGCCTTTCCGCATCGCCTTGGGATGATCGTCGGTGACATCGACCGTGGTCACGCCGTTGACTTGATGGATCATGCGGTTACCAACGGCAACGATCCGCAAATCGTTCCACTGCGTGTCGGTAAGCTGCTCCGTGGCGGGCAACTTGGCGAGCACTTTCTTTTCGCCATCGGCCTGGATGTGAATCTTCTGGCCGCGAGTGGCGATGATGCCGCGACCAGCAAACTTTTCGCCGTACATCATGCCGAAGTAGTTGGGACTGGGATGCAAGTCCGCTTGGTATCCTGCCAGCACAAAGCCTGCGGAATCGACGATGTCGCTACGGTACTGGACGCCCGAGTTGTTGCCTTCGAAGCGAACTTTACAGCGGAATTCGAAATCAGCGACCTCGCCGCCTTGCCACACCAGGAACGTGTTGCCTTTGGTAGGGTTGTCGGCGGTCGTTTGGCCTACGATCGCACCTTGCGAGACCGACCAGAAGCCATCGACACCTTTCCAACCCGAAAGATCATTCCCATTAAATAGGATTTGAAATTTCTCGGTGTCGGAGGCGTTTTTTTCCGAGGGATTATCTGCCAAACAGGCCGTGACAGCAAGGAAAAGAGAGAGTAAAGAGGGAAAGACAGAGCGCAGTAGCATCGAAAATCGGCTGGGATAGTGGAGGGAAAGGGAGGGGGAAGCACCACACGGGCAGGAGACGCAGAGTGGGACGCACCAGTGTATACAGAGCGAATCGCAAAGTCTATTTAGTGCCACTACAGTTGGGGGGAGGAGATTAAAACGAAGCATTGCCCCCTCACATCGGGTACATTCTAAGCCTGCTTGCGATTTGCCAGCCCCGCCTCTCGCCCCACCTACGAATCATGTTTCTCGTGACCCCCTCGAGACTTTTGTCTGGGAACCTGCGCCCCGCGGATGCCATCTGTTTAACCGGATTCGTGGCTCTGTCGGCATTGCTATTTGTTGCCACTGCGTGTGGCGGTGAAAACACAGTTGCGATGACGGACCAAGAAGAACATTTTTTCGAGCAACAAGTGCGGCCGGTACTGCTGGAGCGCTGCGGTCAATGTCACGGCCCCAAAAAGCAGCAAGGAGGTCTGCGAGTAGATTCGCTGCAATCGCTACTGACGGGTGGAGATAGTGACGCGGCCATTGTGCCAGGGGACGCCGCTGCCAGCTTGCTCGTTTCGGCGATCCGTCGTGAAGGCGGCCTAGAAATGCCGCCCAACAAAGAACTGCCAGAGCACGAAATACGCTCTATCGAGGCCTGGATTGACAGTGGTGCTCGGTGGCCTGCGGAGTCGATGCAGCCCGCTGAGCAAACGCCCCGCCACAGCGAAAATCACTGGGCGTTTCAAGCGGTTGAGCGGCCAGCCATTCCCAACGTCCCAAACCCTCGCGACGCGGATTGGATTCAGACACCGCTTGATGCATTTATCGCGGCCCGACGGAACGAACATGGTTTGCCGCCATCACCCCCTGCGGATCGTCGCACGCTGATCCGCCGAGTGACGTATTCATTGACCGGTTTGCCACCGACGCCCGACGAGGTTGCTGCGTTCGTTCGCGATGACGATCCGTTAGCGTATGAGAAACTTGTGGAACGACTGCTGCAGTCGCCGCACTATGCCGAACATTGGGGACGCCACTGGCTCGATGTCGCTCGCTATTCGGACACCAAAGGCTACGTGTATGCGCGGGAAGAGCGATTTTGGACCCAGGCCTGGACGTATCGGGATTGGGTTGTCAAAGCGATTCGCGACGACATGCCTTACGATCGATTTCTGTTGCTGCAAATCGCAGCGGACCAGGTCGCCGACAGCCAACCAGAGGACTTGGCGGCGATGGGGCTACTGACATTAGGGCGTCGCTTTCTGGGCGTGCGGCGTGATGTGATTGATGATCGCATCGATGTCGTCACGCGTGGCACGATGGGTTTGACAGTCGCCTGCGCTCGCTGTCACAACCACAAATATGACTCGATTCCGACAGCCGACTACTATTCGCTATACGGTGTTTTCGACAGCTGTTACGAAAAACAAACCGTGCTGACGGACCATCCTGGGGACGAAGCGTTTCAAGCCGAATTGGCAAAGCGACAGCTGGCGCTGCAGGAAACCATGCAGAAACTGGCCAGCGAATCTTCACAACGGGCCCGTGAACGCATTGCGGATTACTTGTTTGCGCAAACCGAATTGCACAAATATCCGGCCGATGGTTTTGATCAAATTTTTCAAAAATCGGATCTGCTCCCGGCATTCGTGCGGCAGTGGGAAGGCTATTTACGTGCTGCGAAACAGAATCACGATCCAGTCTTTGCACTGTGGCATGCATACGTGGATCTCGAACCGGCCACGTTCGCCACCGAGGCTGAAGCAGTCACTCGGCGTTGGCACGATTCGTCCGAGAGAAATCAAAACGTCAACTCAAAAATTGCTGCAGCCTTTGGTACTTCGCCGCTAACGTTCCGCGAGGTCTGTGATCGATACGGTGAAGTCTTTGCCCAAATCGATCCAGAGGTAGTGTCGGACGATGCCGATACCGAAGCCCTGCGGGCAGTGTTGAATTCGCCGGTGTGCCGCGTTCCAGAGAGCCCGATCTCGCACTGTGAAACGTTCTTCGATAGTAGCAGTGTGACCACGCTGTGGAAGCTTCAAGGTGAAATCGACCGCTGGTTGATCAATGCCGCCGAACCGATTCCTGTCGCCGTTTCGCTCGTGGACTTGGCGACGCCGGTCGAACCGCGAATCTTTCTGCGCGGCAATCCATTGAAGCTGGGCGACGATGTGCCGCGTCAGTTTCTGAGCGCGATCCGCAGGCCAACGCAGCAACCCTTCCAAATTGGCAGCGGACGATTGGAACTAGCCCAAGCCATCATCGATCCGCAAAATCCGCTAACCGCACGAGTGATGGTTAACCGCGTTTGGATGCATCATTTTGGCACCGGCTTAGTGTTGACGCCCAGCGATTTTGGCGTGCGTGCGGATCCCCCCTCGCATCCGCAATTGCTCGATTGGCTGGCCGCGGAGTGGATACGGAAAGATTGGAGCCTCAAGTCACTGCATCGTTTGATCGTGTTGTCGGCGACGTATCGACAAAGCTCGATGATGCCTGAAAACGCCGAACTTCGGCAACGTGTGACCCGAGTCGATCCAGAAAACCGCTTACTCTCACGAATGAATCCGCGGCGGGTTTCGTTTGAAGAACTCCGTGATTCGCTGCTGCAAGCTTCCGGGGCGTTGGATCGAAGCGTCGGTGGCAAGCCTGTCAACATGTTTGCGGCTCCTTTTCCGAACCGTCGCAGCCTCTATGGACAAATCGATCGGCAGTACTTTCCGACAGCGTTGCGGATGTTCGATTTTGCTAACCCAGACTTACATGTCCCCAAGCGAAATCAAACGACGGTTCCTCAACAAGCACTGTTCTTCATGAATCATCCGTTGGTGCTCCAGCGTGCTCGAGCGCTGGCGAATCTTGTGCGAGATGATCCACCGCAGCAAGCGGTCACCCGAATGTTCGAACTTGCCTACCAGCGACCGCCGAGTGAAATTGAAATGGCCGATGCTTTGACGTTGTTAGCCCATCCGGTTTCCGAAGAGCCGACTAAAATCGAAACCGGAGAACTCGAGTGGAGCTATGGTTTTGGGCACTACGATTCCGAAACAGAGCGGCTTGAGGGATTCACGAAATTGCCACATTTTACTGGCCAAGCCTGGCAGGGCGGCCCCGCGTGGCCTGATGCCAAACTCGGCTGGGTTCAGCTCACCGCGACCGGCGGCCATCCGGGAAACGATGTTCAGCATGCCGCGGTTCGTCGCTGGACCGCTCCACGTGCGATGACGGTTGCGATTCGCTCCAAAGTCACCCATCAAGCAACCCCAGGTGATGGAATTCGCGCCAGTATCTTCAGCTCGTCTGGCGGACTGCTGACATCAGCCAGCCTCCACATGGACGTCGTCGATATGAATGTTGACACGTTGGCCGTGCAACCAGGCGGAACAATCGACTTCATCGTGGATATCAACAAAGTACTCAATAGCGATCAGTACCTCTGGGAGATCACGCTCGAAGCTTCGTCAAACGAAAGCTGGAATGCCACGTCCGACTTCACGAAAGACACCGCCGAACAACTCGACAAACTCGAGCAGCTTGCTCAGGTGTTGTTATGCACCAACGAATTTTTATTTGTGGATTAATTTGATGACAAACCCGCATATCAACCGCCGTGATTTACTGTCGCGGTCCGCACTTGGCCTGGGCTCATTGGCGCTGGCGGGCGTGTTGGGCGACGATCAATTGCTGGCATTCGAAACAGGCACGCCAGGGTCGCTGGCTGCGCGATCGCCTCATTTCCCTGGTCGTGCAAAGCGTGTCATCCACTTTTTTCTCAATGGGGGACCGTCGCATGTCGACACATTTGACCCGAAACCCGCGTTGGCGAAATATGCTGGCCAACCGCTCGCAAACACGCTGACGACCGAACGCAAAACCGGTGCCGCGTTTCCATCCCCCTTTTCGTTCAAACGATATGGAGAATCAGGGATCGAAGTGAGCGAGCTGTTCTCGCGAACGGCACAACACATCGATGATATCGCCGTCATCCGCTCGATGTATGCCCAGGTTCCCAATCATGAACCGTCGCTGATGTTGATGAATTGTGGCGACTCCGTACAAACGCGACCCAGCATGGGATCGTGGCTGATGTATGGTCTGGGGACCGAAAACCAGAATCTACCCGGATTCATTTCCATGTGCCCCGGAGGCTTGCCCATTAAAGACAACGAGAACTGGCAATCCGCGTTTCTGCCGGGCGCGTTTCAGGGCACCTACATCGATTCGCAGCATCGTGAGTTTCGCAAGCTCATTGAAAACATCGAACATCCTCAGGTGTCAAGCGATGTCCAGCGACGGCAATTGGATCTACTTCGCCGCTGGAACCACCAACATCTTCAGCCCCGCCACGATGCTCAATTGCAAGCCAGGATTCAGTCGTATGAGCTGGCGTTTCGCATGCAGCAGGATGCCAAAGAAGCGTTTGAGCTGGCGGACGAACCGCAGCATATTTTGGATCTTTATGGCTCTGGCGTACACGGGCGTCAAACTTTGATCGCGCGGCGATTGCTCGAACGCGGAGTGCGATATGTGCAGTTGTGGCACGGCGCGGGGCAACCGTGGGACAACCACGATAAGATTGAAGACAACCACCGCAAACTGGCGGGCGAGTTGGACCAGCCGATTGCGGGACTGCTTACCGATTTGAAGCAGCGAGGCATGCTGGACGACACGCTGGTGCTTTGGGGCGGCGAATTTGGACGCACGCCGACGGTGGAACTGGGCTCCGGCGGCGCATCGCTGCTTGGTCGTGATCACAATCACTGGGGATTCAGCGTGTGGATGGCTGGAGGTGGAATCAAAGGGGGAACGGTTTACGGCGCAACGGACGAATTTGGCTTCCGAGCGGAACAGAATCGCACCAGTGTGCATGATTTGCATGCCACGATGCTGCATTGCTTGGGGCTCGATCACGAACGTTTGACCTATCGTTATGCCGGCCGTGATTTTCGCTTGACCGATGTCCATGGCAACGTGATTCACGATATCTTGGCATGATCATCACAACCCGAAGCGTCAGCGAGGGACCGAGTTAAGAGTTTCGGGGGGCATACGTCGATCGAACGAAAGTCTTGACGACTTCCGCTACGCTAAATTAGCCAAACTCGATAAGAAAAGTTGCTTTACAGCGTTGGCTAATGTGGCTCAGCGTCTTTACCCGCTTTTACAACGAGGATTCCATTGAAGCCGCCAAATTCGAATGACATCGGGCCAGTCCTCTGGTCCACGCCCGTTGCGGCCGCTAAATGGATCGCGGGGATCGCCGGATCGGTGATTTTGGCGTTTGGGATCTGGTGTGTTTGGGACCTGGAAACCAGCGGCACCATCTACGTTCGTCACGTGGGACGCCTGTCCGCTGGCAACTTTATCTGGGGTTACCGCTTCGTGCTTGCGGTGTTGCTGGCGATGGCTGCCGGGCTGACCTCGGCCTGGTACTGGTTCCCCAAAATCACCGTTGGTGAAAACGGACTGAAACTGTCCGATGGACGAATCGTGCGGTGGTCCGGTGATCTTCGATGCGAGCAAGCCTATCCGGGGAAATGGGTATTCCATCAAGGTGGTGAGCGTATCGAAATGGTCGTCTACGACGCGCTGAGCATCAAGCGAATGGAGGCAGAACTTAAGAAACGAGGTATCACCGGTTTGTAAAACCTAGCATGCCCAAGACTCAACAGTCGGCGGCGTTGCAAAATGGGTTTCTGTCTCAGCCACCATACAATGCCGACTTACAATGCGACGGTTCGTGATAAAATGACGCAGACTAGATTGTCTTATCTCACCGTCCATTCAAAATTGCATCGAGCATTCAAAACATGCGAACGTCGATTGCGTTAGGCCTCCAGATTTTTGTTATTGCGGCGGCCTGCTGTGGAGGGTGCAAGCGGAACCGGGCACCCCAGGATGACGAGCCAACATCGCCATTAGCGGCGCTGAATGAAGAAATACGACAAGGTCGATGGGACGAGGCGTGGCGTTTATCCGATGCCGTCCTAAACGAACACCGCGACGATCATCAAGTCCTCGCCAAACTCGCTCGCGTGGCTTTCGAAAGCGATCATCCAAGCGAATCGGCTGACCTGTTGATGGCGGCATGTCGAGCCGAAGCGTTTGAGAATGAAACGCGAATACAGCAGTCGGTCGTCGCGGCAATCTTTGTCGGAAGACTACTGGACGCAATCGATTTTCTAACCGCCGCGGTCACAGCTCAGCCTGAACAGCTGCAAACGCGGCGACTGATTTTTGACCTGTCGATGGGAATGGAAAATCGCACGCTGGCCGAACCCCATGGCCGTTACTTAGTGCTGAATCGTCGGTTCGACGTCGAATTACTTACGTCACTATGCAACACCGGTCGAAATCCTCCGGAACCCGATTCGTTGGCGAAGATTGTCGCTCGCAACCCTAACGACAAGAGGCCACTCATCCCGCAGGCCATGATTGCAATGGAGCAAGGACTGTACGCCGACGCGATCGTGAAGCTCGAAGAGATCCTGGATTCTCATCCCAAATCGGTACAGTCGCAAATCTTGCTAGGCGAAGCCATGGTGGCAGCGGGCAAATTTGATTCGCTCGATTCATGGGCAGATCGGCTGCAGGGTGCCTACAAAGATGAAGTCGGCTACTGGCAGACCCTAGGCGATTGGGCTTCGCACCAGAATGACCACTGCGGCGCCGCCCGCAGCTATTGGGAAGCAACCCAACGTGACTCGTATGTCGTGGATGCCTGGGTTGGGCTTCGTACCGAACTCAATCAACTACAGGATTGTGATGCGAATGTCACTCCGGAAACGCTAGAGTCGATTGACCGCTGCATTGAACGACTTAAACGACTTCGCCAGGCACGGCATCGGTTTGTAAGATCAAGAAGCATATCGCGCGCGACCGCGGTTGAGATTGCCTTGATCCTGTCGGACCTCGGCAGACTTTGGGAAGCGGAAGCATGGTTAACCGTCGCGTTGACATTACCCGAAGATCCAAGCACGGACGTCACAGCGGCCCGCGAGGCGGTGGTCTCAAAAATGAGCAAACAGACGCCGTGGCAAGTCCAGCAGGGGCACCCTGAACTGCAACTGGATCTTTCGCATTTGGCGTTACCAGCGGTGGCACATCGCAACTAAAACCGGTCACCGTCTGCCCTGGTTCATCCACAGGGTAAAGTCATGGCGCGAAGGCAAATGGGGATGAAAATGCAAGAAATTCCCAACCGCAATATCGATGTGCCCGTCGTCATCAAAATCACCCACTTCGATGGCACCATGGTGATTCGAAGCGACTTCGATCTTGGTGCGTTTAAATTCACCCGAGGAGACTTGTTCGAGCAGAATCAACGATTCAACGCCGGCGGCTTCCAATGATGCATCAAATCGCTCGGGCACCAACGCGCCGGCGACGATGTCCAAATCGCCGTCCTGATCAAAGTCCGCTAGTTTGATTGCCAGCACTCCCGGCATGAACGTGATGTGATGATGCTGGAATGGAAACGTGCCCTGATTCTCTAGCCACTGCACCGAGTGATAGGGTTTCGAACCGGTGTCAAAGGAATCACCATTTGCGTAGACGACATCGGTATCGCCGTCGCCGTCCACATCCGCCAATTCAATTCGGGCCGACCCGTACATCGGATCATCGGCTTGCCAAATGGTTTGCGTTTCAAACTGACCGTTCCCTTGATTAATAAATGCCTCGACGATTTCGAACTCTTGGCTGATCAACGCCACAAAGTCGAGATGCCCATCGCCATTGAGATCGACGACCGGCGTTTCGATGGTTCCATGTCGATCGTCGATCACCCGCATGTCAAATTTGGGTTGCCCCTGTTCATCCACACCGATGTTCTCCAGCATTAGAATCCGACCGGTTTTTCGCCAACCAAATTCAGCAACGAGGATGTCTGTATCTCCGTCGGAGTCAAAGTCGCCAGGTTTCACATCGGTCACTCGCCCGAGACCCTCTTGCAAAACAATCGACTCGAACTGCTCACCGGTTTCCTGTCGCTTTAACCAAACGACACGCCCCAGATCACTGTCCGCTGGCAAGAATTCACCGAGGTCGGCGACCAGCAGATCCATCCGTTTGTCTTCGTTCAAATCACACAGATCGAATTGCACGGGCTGATACAGCACGGCCAACGTTTGCGGTGCACTGTTCTTTTGATCGGGTTGATATTTGTAGAGCGTCGCTGTCCCAAGGTCACAATAAACAAGCGACCGGCGACCGTTTGAATCCAAATCAACCCACTTTAGCGAGCTGATGCAAGGCGGCTGGGCAGCAACGCTTCGCCCCACTGACTTGTGAATCGGAGTCGGCTGGAAATCAACAACCGAAAATGGATTCCCTGCAATCGAGGCGGGCATCACAAGTTTTTCGGGGGCCAGCGAGACAAAGTAGTCGGTGACCTCTTGGACATCGGGGACATGCAGATCCGTACGGCCCGAAATCCGATAAAACTCAAAGCCTTTGGCAACTTCTCGCGGCCAATGCTCGCGGTCCACATTTGCGGACTTGGGCATCACATGGCAATCGCCACAGAACGCTTCGACCTGGGGCCGCATTCGCGTGACAAACGCCTGCTTGTCTGCTGCATGTTGCCTCGCCTGTGGTGCGGCAGCGATCGATTTCGAACCAGACGTTTCTGCGGCCGTCGTCGCGGGGCTTACTGTGGGCTTGGTTGGCGACACCGTTGACGACAGATCGCTGCATCCCACCGAAACGAAAAGCAACACGATCGCCAAACCGCATGACGCAATCCAGAGCTGCAAGCAATCGTAGCGACGATGGGACATCGAAATTCTCTTGCGGGGAACCTTGCTTGAAGAAGCCAAGCTAGCGGGAAGCCATGACAGGGAAACGGAATCTATCGATTTGCGAAATGGGTCGTTGTGATCTACCGACCTACTCGTTTTGCTCGTATTCTAACGCTGGACATGCTAGCCTATTAGGCATAAACAAACCGAAGCCGAGCAGTGTGATCCGTCTCTCTTTGTAACATGGTAACATAATGAATCGATTACTGAATGTATTGTGGATGCTGATGGTTCTGGTGGTCGCTGGTTGTGGCGACAAAGCGAGCGATGGAAATGTGGTCAAGGATGCTGATCCCACCGCGATTCAGGAATACGAAGCTCAGCAAAAAGCGATCGAGGAAGCCGAAACCGCCGCGATGAAAGCCGCCGCAAAGAAATAGCCCTACGCAACTCGCTGGGTCTTCCAAGACGCAGCCGGTTCACTCGGTTTACGAGCGGCATCGAATTCATCGATCAACGGTTCGCCAATCAAAAAACCTCAGGCCGAATTCGGCCTGAGGCGTTTGATACATTCGTAGCTTAGCGGCCATTGGCGGCCAGCCCGATTAGAAGTCTTGAATCGTTTCCTTGGATGCCCGCGTCCCTAGCGAACCCCAAAGTCCATAAGGACTCTTGCTGCCGGGCGCCTGTGCCCCCGTACCGCCGTTGTAAACCATTCCCGCGTGCGAATCACCGGCTTCGATCGAATCGGTGACAAACTTCACCGCTCCGTCGGTCATCAGCACGTGACAACCACCCTGGTGCTGGCTGGACATCACGGTGACGTTCGGACGCGTGTCGCTACCGTGTCCGCAATACTCTTTGTTGGGTGGCAGAATCGTCGAGCACATGCCAAAGCTAGGCATCGAATCGGCCCAGCGAAAACCACGACCCACCCCAGCTGTCACGGTATTGCCGCTCCAGAATTGCGGACGCGCTGGATCAATGTGGGCTGCCGTGCCACCGGTTTGGTCACGACACCAACTGGGGTTGTCGCGAATCAGACTCGTCACGTTGGCGGTGCCTGCCGTCGAGATCGTACGAATGTCCTTGTCCCCAAGGTAAGTCGCGATCTCGCCCATGATGATCGTGTTGGCGGTCCCGTCCAAGCAATCTCGAACCCCAAGCTGCAACCCGCGATTGAACATGCCTCGATTGCCGCCGCGACAATTTTCAGAGTTCGTCGTGGTGATCACATAAGGGAATGTGACGGTAGAGCCGATGCTGTACACGCTCGTGATCGAATTGATGACCGAATCGCCATAGCAGGCGACGTAGTTCGAGCGTCCCAGTGCGGGCAGTCCAACCCCAGGATCGCTGGGACAACGCAGTCCCGCAATCTCGGTCGTCCAAGGTCCGTAATTGATATTCTCTGGGGTCGGTCCCATTGCCGGCCAGGGCGGAGATTTGCTGGAACCGTCGGAATTGAACGCCAACGGATTGCTGATCTGCTCCCACAACGCCTGCTGTTCCATAAACGGGGTCAATCCCACCAGCATGCTCAAACGCAGGTTGTTCCCTGTGGCCACGCCGGCCCACGCGTCGGTCCGCACGGTAGGCTGAGTGCCCGTGCCGTCCATCGGAAACTTGTTGTAAGCCGCATGGTAATTATGCAGTGCCAAACCAAGCTGCTTAAAGTTGTTGCTGCAACTCATTCGCCGGGCAGCTTCACGGGCCGCTTGCACGGCTGGCAGCAGCAATCCGACGAGCACGCCAATAATGGCGATCACAACAAGCAGTTCCACCAAGGTGAAACCTGAGTTTTGCATTCGTGTTTTCATTAACAATGTCCTTGTGCTGGGGAGTAACGGGAAAGACAGAAAAAATACGGATCTAGGACGGGAGCGTACCGGCGGCAGACCGGGGGCGGATTGCGGTCAAGGGACACGCGTTTTGCGCAGACCTTTAGCCCGCGATCTCGGGGGCGTTTACGAAGAAACCGCCATCACGAAGGCGAAGGCATGACGTCCAGGACGCTAGAGACTCAGAAGCGACATCGAAACCTCAAACAGGATTTACACTTCCGATGTGACATCAATGTAGAAGCGGATCGGACGATCCAGGGTGGGACCTTATACACTGCACTCTATAGAACTAGTTTGGCAAGAAAGTGTTTCGAGAAAACTTCGCAAAATTTTCAAATACTCAAAAAAACCTTTCCCCAGCCGATTTGGCGACCGGCAACAAGCGAGAAAATCAGGTCTCAAATGACGGCATTGACGTCCTGTAGCTACGCTCGCCAGAGCGTGGATGGATGCCACCCAAATACGAATCACCACCTTCTGACAACGGCAGCTACGAAGAAATGCTTTACGGGCTGTTGATTTAATCGAAATGCAAATCGCAACAGTGAGCCGTGGGCCGTAAGGCACCGGGTAGCGCGCGGGACCCGGCCGCTGACGCGTCGCGGCTCAGTAAATCAACAAGCCGTTGATGAATTCCGCTACCAAGTTCCCGCCTCTGATGCGTTCTCAGACAGTGCCTAGCCGGGTGATTTTCGTAGCGGAGCGGCGTGGGGCCTCGCCCGGTCATGACCGAACGTTTTACCCGCCACAAACCGGACGGCCCCGCGCCGAACCGCTACCCAAAGTTAGGTGGCACTGGACGCTCGGCGGCTGGCACCTTGGGGACGTCCCATTACAATTCGGTAAACGGCAGCTTGAGTGGATGGATCGGTGTTGGAATCCGAATCATTTCTGCCAGAACTTGGCAATCGAATTTAAAGAGACTTGTGTGGACTTTCCGGTAATCGTGACAGCAATTTTTGGAGTTTTTGTCGTCTTTGGAGGAGTCATGGGCTATGTCAAAGCTCAGAGCAAGGCTTCTTTGATCGCAGGCAGCATCACGGGCGGACTCCTTCTGCTCTCGGCGTTTCTGATTGCCAAAGGCATCACAGCAGGGGCAATTCTAGGGATCGTTGTTTCGCTACTGTTGATTGGCCAATTTGGCCCCTCGTTGCTGAAGAAGGTCAAGGTAATGCCAAACCTGCTGGTGGTCGTGCTGGGACTGATCACCGTCGGCGTGCTCGTTTTCAGTTTCTTCCAATAGGTTCCGCTTCTTTCAATAGGTTCCTGGAATCAAAGCAGACGTGCGGCGCAGTTGGTCCCATGTGTCCACCGGTGGGCGATAGGATAAAGCAGTACGGCGAGCCGTGTTGTGCCCGCCGTGAGCATGCAAATGGCAACCGGGAGTGTCCGAAGTGAACCAGCACCGTGCATTTATGCCCCAGGACCGGCGAGAGTTTCTTCGCGCGAGTGCCTGGGGCGCCGCCGCGACAACCGTTGCCGGTATGGGGATGTCCCGATTAGGCTCGGCCGAAACGCCTGAGCTCACGGCGTCCGCTTTGCTGCCGACCCGGCCCGCCAGCATCCAAGTGCTGATGCCGCGAGATCGAGTGCCGCTGTCGTTCATCATTGATGATTCGACGTGCCTGGTGAACATGGGACACTTTTGCACTCCGCAGTTCGCGACCGCCTTGCCAAACCGCAGCGAGTATCAAAAACCGTGGAGATCATGGCCGCGTGAGATCCCCGATAGCTTTGTCCGCAAGTTTGGTCAGTGGTGTGCCAGCCAGGGAGTGAAAGGCAAGTACAGTATCGTCCCCAACCCTGCCTGCGTCGGCTGGCTTGACCGAGAATTGCCCGGTTGGTCGCGATCCGAATTGCAGTCCAGCTTAAAACTTGTCCGCGAATTGATGCTCCCCAATTGGGACATCCATCCCGAGATGATCACGCACACGCGTGTGATCGACTTGAAGACCGGCCGACCGATGCAGGAAATCAGCGCGGCAACGATGGAGAATTCGTATCCCCAGGAAAAGAAGAGCGTCGACGAATTGGCAGCCTACCTGGCCTATGCCCTTCGCCTCGTGAAGAACTGTGACCTTCCCTGCGAAGGAATCACCACTCCCGGTGGCTTTGGCAATTCGATGAAAGCCGAACTGCCGATCGCGGTCGACCAAGCGGTTCGCGACGTCTACGGGATCGATCTGCCGCACTACTTCAAATACGTCATCTCTGGCGACCAGAGCACGGAACCCAAGCTCGAACATTTGCGTGGCGTGGGGACCGACGACGTGCGGGTGACGGTGAACGTGCCGGCGGGAACAGGCGATTGGTTTGGCGGTTGGCAAGGCGATTCCCTCTCGGAACCCGATCGCTACTGCAATGCTGCGGCGACCAGCGGCCGAATGGTCGAACTGATCGGGCGGCGGCAACCGGCGGTCATGATTTGTCATTGGCCAGGGATGTACAGCAACGGCAGCGAAGAAGGATTCCGTTCCTTCCAACGAGTCGTTGGGTCGTTGGCGTCGCGATTCGCCGATGACACGATCTGGATGAAGGTCAGCGAGATTGCCCGTTACTGGGCCGCCAAACAGCTGACCGAGATTAGCCGCGTGGGTAACCGCTTGATGCTGACGGCACCCTTTGCCACAGAACGATTCACGTTGCAGGTTGACGGCGGTTCGGGACCTGTGAGTCTCCAGCAAGGAAACGATCGCACACTACTTCGCGAGGCGACCGATCGATCGACTTTGGATGCAGGGACATGGATCGCCTACGATCAAAAACTTGTCGCCTGTTTCGACTTGCCAAAGGGAACAAGCGAGCTCGTGCTAGCAGCGACTTCCTAGGTCTTTGTCGGTCATTCATTTGAAGGTAGTGGATCTTGCTAAAGATCCTCCCAGCCCCAAGACACAGCGAGTTTTTATTTAAGCAAGCTCCACTCCAGCAAAGAACCGAAGTTTCAGACAATACGAAGCACGAGCCCCACTTCGCCTGCCGACCGCAAACAACCCTCCGGCGAAGCCGAACGATTGTTTTTCGATCCTATCCCGATAGAGATGAAAGACATTAGCCGTAGGTAAGCGAAGCGACACCTGCGGAATCGAGAGTGCAAAATCGATTTCGATCCTGGAGGGATCGCAGCCCGGTTGTCTGTGACCCTTCCAGGGTCAATCCCGAGGTTGGCTCAGGTTTTCCGGTGGTGTTCGCTACGCTCAAACCACCGGCTAATTGCTAGAATCCCTATCGGGATGGGGCTAGAACAAGATGTGCAGGATACAAGCGGTTGCGGTCGCTCTTCTAGACTAAGAAAACGGTCGCCTTCCAAACCAAATGGAACGCTACGCAATGGACAGCTTCCTGACGTTGGCGTTCGAAGCCCATAGCGACGAGGAGAATCATGATCGCCGGTACGACACCGCGGTAGCTCGTGACCCTTTCGACCAATAACCTTGGCCGTCCGCTGTGTCAGAGCTTCAGTCGATGAAACCGGAGCATCCGGCGTCGGTCACTGGGGTAGGTTCCCTGAATTCTTCAACACTCACTAATGTGCTCAGGACATGCCCTCCTATGCGTTATGGCGAAATCGAGTACTACACCAGCCACAAATGCGAGTGAATTGGCCGTGTCTCAAGGCTGGAGCCCACAGCAACTGGGTGCGAAGAATGCTTTCTAGCCCGAGACCGCATCCACAACTTCGGCACAGCCTTCGCGTCAAAGTGTTCCGAAATTGATCAAGTGGCACAGGCACGTGGTGTCAAGAAACTCAACAACCTGAATGGCTGACGTGCACAAAACTGAAGCCCACCAAGCCGTTGTTTTTCGTCGCAAGCCAAATTACAGTGCATTTCCTTGTTTTTTACCGTTAATCGCCTCCCCGCCGTGGATGGCAGTGGCGTAAAGTCTGAAAATATATTCTTTCGTGGGTAACAGCAATGCAGGAGGAAACCGCAAAACGAACTCTGAAGATCATGGCGGGCCGATTCGAGAAGTTGACAAATTGGTTTCACTCTTTTGCCGACAAGCTTGAACCGGATAGCAAGGAAGATCAGATCGAAGCGCTATTGCCGGTCGCAGACCCGGAAACGTACCAACGCTACGCTGGCGCTTTCAGCACGATCATCGAAGAAGACGTCACCTGCGTGGCTGTAACCGGTCCCTACGGTGCGGGCAAGACGAGTCTCATCAATGCCTTCCGCGATAATTACCCCAAACTGAGATTCATCCGGATCTCCCTGGCTACCTTTGAGGGCGACGACGAAAAGAAGATCAAATCGGACAGAATTGAAAAGAGCATTCTCCAGCAGCTCATTTACAGCGCGGGAAGAAAGCAGCTGGAATATTCACGCTTCAAGAAGATACGGAAGCCGACTTGGTTGCGGGCAAAGGCGTTCCTCCTGAGTGTCTTCGCAATCTTGACAGGATCGGCGATCAAGTATTGGGACAAGCTCGAGAAATTCGTGGCTGAAGCGGATCGCTGGCAGGAGTTTGCGGTGGCAGGAACTGTCGGCTTGCTTTGGTTGGCCCTATTTCTGGATATAGTCCACGGAATCCTCAAAACAATCGCGGGTCTCTCGATCAAGAAACTCTCTCTCAAGAACGCCGAGATCGAGACGGAGGACAAATCCAAGGAGTCTGTTTTTAACAAACACTTGGACGAGATCGTCTACTTCTTCCAGGAAACGCCTTGCGACATCGTCATTATCGAGGATCTGGATCGATTCGGGAAGACCGAGATTTTCACGAAAATTCGCGAGATCAATCAGCTCATCAATGCCAATCCGGATGTGAGGCCGCACAACAACAAGCCGATCGTCTTCCTTTTTGCGATCCGCGACGATCTGTTCAAGGGAAAGGATCGAACCAAGTTCTTCGACCTGCTCATCCCCGTCATCCCTTTTGTCAGCGCAGGAAACGCTTACAACGTTCTACACAACAAGTTGGAGAACGCAGGACTGAGGGAGGGGCTGCAAGACAAGTTCCTTCGTCAGGTCACGGTCTACGTCACGGACAACCGTCACTTGGTGAACATCGTGAATGAGTACTCCCTGTATCGCAGAACTCTTTCCGATTCCAATCTCGATCCGAATAGGCTGTTTGCGATCATCCTATACAAGGTGTTTTTCCCGAGCGATTTTGGAATACTCCATATGAATCAAGGAGTTCTTGCGACCCTCGTCGGAGAGCTACAGGAACGGAGACAGAAGAAGCGAGAGGAACTCAGCGACCAGCTGAAACAAATAAACGAGGTGGAGAAGCAGACGCGAGAAGGTCGAGTCCATTCTCGGGAAGCCTTAGTCTGTGCGTACGTCGGAGCCATGCAGCGGCACTACAAGCGACAGATACGAAGTTTGCGCCTCGCACGAGGACAAGAGATAAGTATCCACGGCAACGCTGAATCAATCCTGAAGGCGATACAAGAAAGCAGCGATATCCAATTACTCGACATACAAAATCGCCAGCCGACGCAGCTCTTGAGGGCGGACTTGGAAGAGGTCATCCACCCAGGACTCTCCGTCGAAGATAGATTGCACGAGATCGACAGAGCCGCCCAGCTCGAGGAAGATGGGATCGCAACGAGGCGCATCGCGGTCGAAAGAGAGTTACGCGATGCTCGCTACATCCCGATGAAACGCGTTTTCTCAGCCGAGGAGATCACAGAAAGAGTTTCAGAAGTCGAGCATGGCGATCTTTTTGTCTACCTCGTAACACAAGGGTATCTCGGAGAAGACTACGACGATTACACGTCGTATTTCCACAAAGGCGCCACCACCCGAGTCGACCGCGAATTCGTCCAAAGGTTCAACAAGGGTTATGAAATCGATTTCGGCGAGAAGATCGATACTCCGAGTGAGATACTCCTGATCCTCGATGACGGTTTGTTCGGCAAGCCCCAAGGTTTCAACATCACCATTGTCGATCATGTCCTTGATGAGACGGCGGCCGATCATCGCCCCAGGTTGGTTGAAGGGGTCAAGGCATTTCCAAACGAAGCCTTCCGGTTTCTCGAAGCCTACTACGCGGAAGGAGAGAATACTGAAAAACTGCTACGGACACTCATTGAAGCTTGGGAGGACTTCATCGAAGCCGCGGCCAAATGCGAGAACCCAATTCCTCACGTGAAGGAGATTCTCAAAGGAACGCCAGATAAAACTCTCACTGCGCTGCGGCATCCTAGTGCGTTCACGCAAATGATCGAGAGATCCGCTCCCGACATTTTTGATCGACCCGAACTCGCCGGACAACTTCCGTTGTTGGCGAAAAGCGGGTTGCAAATCAGTGACATCAGCTTTCCGAGCCTTTCGGACGACGTTCGCTCGGAAGCGATCAAACGCGTGACCGAGCATGCGCTCTGGAAGATGACGCCGATGAATGTCGCCACGATTCTGGCGTGGCATGGAATGAAAGCGGATGCGGCCCAATCCGAGATGTTCCGCAGCTTAAAAAATGCTCCGCCCAGCGTCTTCGATCATGTTGAGAAGCACATAAACGATTTCGTCAAGAATTGCTTTCTGGAAGTGGACTCGACCGTCGCAGAGCCTCGAGAGGGCGTCGAGAAATTGCTGTCAGTACAGGGGCTTGAAGAGAATCTCGGAGAACGGGTGATCGAGAGACAAAATGCACGACTCAGGTTTTTGCACGTGCCGAAGCACTACTGGGCTACGCTTGTCGAGGAAGAGAAATTTGTCATCGACTGGCAGAACTTCGAAGAGTTCCTTGTCGAGACGGTCGATTTTCCGCAGCTTGCGTCAGTCTTTCAATCGCACGATGTCGTCTCCGAGCTGGCCAAGGACCGGAAGGAAATCCGGCCGGAACTCTTCGGTCTGCTCGTCAATTTCGATGAGATGGGACTGGAAAGTTACCAGATGCTTATCGGTCCTGAACTGGGGACGATTACCGAGTTTCCGACCGCGATTGAACGCGATAAAAAGCTCCACCTGATCCGCGCCGGTATGATCGAGTTGAGCAAGGACGCATACGTTTGGTTAGAAGGAGATCCTGCGCTTCGCGTGGCACTGATCGAGAAGCAATTCCTGACCTTTCAAGAGAACATTGAAGATTGGTCCATCGAAGAGAAGGAACTTGCTGGACTCCTCAAATCAACCGTTCCTCAGGATGCGAAGAGGAAACTGCTTCTGAAAGCTGGAACGATTGAGCTAGGAGAGGACGTGGAACTACATAAGAATGTTGTCCGGATACTCGCCAACCCTGAGACGGCGATTGACGACTTTAACCCGGATTTCGTCGAAAGGGTTATCAGAAGCGTGCCAAAGTGCGATGCAGCCAAGCTCCTAGTCCGGATGATTCCAATGTGGGACGAAGTCCGGGTAATGAGCAATCTCGAAACAATCGGGACTCCCTACGAGGAAATCACGGATTACGGCAAGAGGCCGTTGATTGCAGAAAGCGACGTCAACCTGGCTTTGGCGGAAGCCTTGCAGAAAAGGGGCTTCATCTCACAGTTCAAACAAGAAAAGAAGGGAATCCGGATCATTACGAAAAGCAAGAATCCTTCCGAGTAGGAGCGGCGTCCTCCTGGTAGGCAGGCAACATTCGTCGCGTGATCAGGACGAACCGTCCTGTGCACCGAAAGTGGCTCTTAAATCGACGCTCCGCTTGCCGACACCGGGTAGCTTTGAGCTGAAGTATATATACCAAATCAATTCACCGGACAATGGATCAGCTCCAATCCTACGACTTGCAGGCAGTCGCGTACGTTGTGGGTTGCCAGCGGCGCTCCCAATAAAATTGCCGCTGCGGCAATCCACGCGTCAGCGACCTGGATGACTCGACCCGCTTTCTTAGCGTCCGCCCGAAGCTGAGCCCAAGGTTGACAAAGGCGATCGGTCGCGATTTCCTTGGGCCTCGACCTTGAAATCGCCGTTCCCTCGGGCATGCTACCGAGTGATCCACGCTGAATCAGTTGACTCACGGTGTGATCCTTGGTCGAATTCACCTGGATTACCCGATCGTGCGGGCGTTCAAAGGAGAGTTACCCGATAAGGCCACTATGAATTCCTTATTTACTAAACTTGTCCTCGCGACCATGCTGGTCATACCGGGTTGTTCTCCGTTGATGACAAAACCTCCGACGTAACGTCAATCGGCGGCATTGATTGATTGTCTTATTTCTGTTTAGCGTTTGCGGGCTTTGGGCCAGCGTGACGACGCCTCGTCGTTGCCCTCCCGGGGGTACAATGCCAAGCCGATGAACGTCATCATCGCGGACAGCCAGAGAATTGCACCCGATTTGGCGGTGGCCGTGCGTCTGGACGCAGGATCACCCACTGCTGCCACCATGTGAATTCAAACGTGATTTTCCTGACCGCCTTCCAAACTCATACGTGAGCTGCAGATGATCGACCCTGTCCCTACTTCGCGGCATGACTTTCCGTACAAGAATGCTTTTCTCGGCTTTATACTCGTCATGCTCGTTGTCAACATTGCAATTTTGGTGACCGAGGGTGACTACGGTTACGATAAATACATGAGCCTCGTCGTCACGCTGATGCTTCTTTTCAACCACGTCGCGTATCAATACAAACTGCCTGGATCATTTCGTCCCCTTGCTAAACTGCTTGCCTGGACGTGGCTCAGTATTGGGTTGTCATACATCGGCACGGTTGTGCTTCGCTGACTCGTCTCGCGTGCCACGTGATCGAACAACGCACACCGCAGCCTCCAAGACGCAGCCTCCAAAACGCGGACACCTAAGCTATCCACCGGAGCACGGCACTAGGCGATCAGCAATGGAAAACCAATCGGCCGCACCTGCTGGCGGCAACCGATCGTCGACAAGTGACGACTTTTTTTGCACCGAAGGCGCGGAACACTAATCGGCACGGACCTGCACTAATCGATTAGCGAAGATGAGTGGGAAGCAGTGTTCAACCTCCTCTTGCTTTCGATGGATTGAGCTGGTAGCTCGTTGGCCTATTTGATTTCATCAAACATCGCCTTTCTGCCATTCCCATCGGATGTCTCGGTTGGATTTGGGAGCGACCTAAGGATTGTCCGCAGGCGATTTGCCGCGATCTCAATTTTTCTGTCGCACCAATCTTTCTGTCCTGACTTGCGGCATCTCAAAACACCGAACGCCGGGACAAGGCGAGGGCGACTGTTGCGGAATAAACACTCCTGTAGTGTGTCGGACTCACTGCATATTCGGTGCGGCGATTGCTCGGACGATAGATAGACAGAAAAATTGGTGCGACAGAAAAATGAGACTGCCATGGCGTTTCGCAATTGGGCCTGAACGCTCGCATCGTCTTCATCTTTTATCCCTTTCATCTTTTAACCTTTCTCTTCTTCTCAGTCGAAAGGCGACGATTCCGGAATAGACAACATCCGTATTCCGGCTCTCCCATTTTCCTGCCCCATCCATTTTCCTGCCCAACCTCCGGTTGCACGGAGCACAGCAGCCATCGCTTCGCGAGTTTGCTGCTGCGGGCCCCCGAATTTACGTTCGGAAAATATGCGACAATCGCAATGCGGTGAGACCGCCATTGGATTCCCCTCTTTTTAATCTTGCTGTCGCACCAATCTTTCTGTCCTCACTTGCGGCATCTCAAAACACCGAACGCCGAGACAAGGCGAGGGCGACTGTTGCGGAATAAACACTCCTGTAGTCTGTCGGACTCACTGCATATTTGGTTCGGCGATTGCTCGCACGATGGATAGACAGAAAAATTGGTGCGACAGAAAAATGAGCCTGCCATGGCGATACGTCATCGGGCCTGAACGCTCACGTCGTCTTCATTTTTTATCCCTTTCATCTTTTAACCTATCTCTTTTTCCTAGGCGTAAGACGACGATGCCGGAATAGATAACATCCCATTCTGGCTCTCCCATTTTTCTGCCCCCTCCATCTTCCTGCCCAACCTCTGGTTGCATGGAGTGCCCTCGCCACCGCATCGCGAGTTTGCTGCTGCAGACGCACGAATTCACGTTCGGAAAGCAGGTGACAATCGCAATGCGGTGAGAATGTCATTTGATTCCCAACATTTCAATCTTTCTGTCGTTACTTGCGGCATGGTCAAGCACCGAACGACAGCACACGCCAGGATCGACGGTTGTGGAATGACGACGCGCGAGGTGTGTCGGAAGCCCTGTGAGTTTGGTTCGGTCATTTCTCGGACGATTGGCAGACAGAAAAATTGGTGCGACAGAAAAATGAGACTGCCATGGCGATACGCGATTGGGCCTGAACGCTCGCGTCGTCTTCATCTTTTAACCGGTCATCTTTTAACCTTTCGCTTCTTCTCTGTCGTAAGGCGTCAGCGCCGGATTAAATGACGTTGCATTCCGGCTCCCATTTTCCTGCCCCCCTCCATCTTCTTGCCCAACCTCTGGTTGTATGGCGTGCACCCACCATCACATCGCGAGTTTGCTGCTGCGGCCCTCCGGATTCACGTTCGGGAAGTCAGGTGACAATCGCATTGCGGTGAGACGGTCATTCGATTCGCCGCTTTTGAATCTTTCTGTCGCACCAATCTTTCTGTCGTTACTTGCAGGATGGTCAAACACCGAACGACAGCACACGACAGGATCGACGGTTGCGGAATGACGACGCGCGAGGTGTGTCGGAGGCTCTGCAAGTTTGGTTCGGTCATCGCCGGACATTAGATAGACAGAAAAATTGGTGCGACAGAAAAAGGAGACTGCCATGGCGATACGTCATCGGGCCTGAACGCTCACGTCGTCTTCATTTTTTATCCCTTTCATCTTTTAACCTATCTCTTTTTCCTAGGCGTAAGACGACGATGCCGGAATAGATAACATCCCATTCTGGCTTTCCCATTTTCCTGCCCCCTCCATTTTCCTGCCCAACCTCTGGTTGCATGGAGTGCCCTCGCCACCGCATTGCGAGCTTGCTGCTGTGGGCCCCCCGGATTCACGTTCGGGAAGTCAGGTGACAATCGCATTGCGGCGAGAATGTCATTTGATTCCCAACATTTCAATCTTTCTGTCGCACCAATCTTTCTGTCGTTACTTGCGGGATGGTCAAACACCAAACGACAGCGCACAACAGGATCGACGGTTGTGGAATGACGACGCTCGAGGTGCGTCGGACTCTCTGCGTATTCGGTTCGGCGATTGCTCGAACGATGGATAGACAGAAAGATTGGTGCGACAGAAAAAAGGAGACTGTCATGACGATACGTGATTGGCTCTGAACGCTCACGTCGTCTTCATTTTTTATCCGTTCGCCTTCACTCAGGTGCGAACCACCGCGTTTGTCCCCTGCCGCTGCTTCGCATGTTGACAACGATCTCTGTCGCCGCTCCGCGGCTTTGTAGTGTGATGGTTCGAAACCCCATGCTTACGCATGGGGCTAAATGCTTTCGCCGCTACCGCGGCTTTCGTGCATTGCCCACCCGCGTTCATTCACGTGATTCGCGGGCCAACCGTTTGGAAACCTGAAATAGCGTCTTCGCATCTCCTGCCGAAACAGGCTGGGGGATGTAAGGTACGCGGACTCTTTCTCGGCTATTTTGGATGCTGGACTTGCCTGCTCCGCTTGCCAACGCCGAGAAGAGCTTAAATCCAACAAGCTAGAGCTAATCACCTTGCAAGAAAATTGATTAAGTCCAATCTAGCGACATGCAAGAAGTCACGTGCGTTGTGGGTTGTCAACGGTGTTGCCAAAACGATTGAAGTCGCGGCAATCCAAGCATCTGCGGCTGGATGACTCGACACGCTTTTTTTAGGTCAGATCGAAGTTTAGCCCAAGTTCGACAAAGGCCTTCGTCTACGGGAAAGTAATCAGTTGAACTTGAGGCAGGTAATTGAAATCTCGAGCATTGTGGGTCACAAGGGGCAGATTCAAATAGACGGCTGTCGCGGCAACCCAGCCGTCAGCAGTTCGCAACACTCGCCCCTGAGTCTTGGCCCCCACTGGCGATTAAGAGCACCGAAAGTCAACTCAGCAATCGTCATGAACGAGACGATTAATCGTGAGCCTACCAAAGCCGGTCCGTAGTGCTGGACAAAGTTGTCGGACTGACGGAAGCCCAAAGAAACGACATCGGTATCGACAACCAGAGATGACATTACCGCGTCCGTGCCCCATCGTCTTGACGACCTTCACGAATTGCCTGAATGAAGTCGTCGACGGATTCATCGGCAGGCCAAAAACTAGCTTCAAGTTGCCGAAAGTCCTTCAGGGGTTGCACACCTTGTTTTCTTGCTAATTCCTCAACGTCGGTTGTCTTGGGCATCTGGCGAATTGGACGAGGGGGCGTATCAGGAAACTGCTGACCCGTGTTACTTGCACGCTCTTTTGCAAAGGTCGCCAGTGCATGACGCAACGCATCCTGGGGCGTGGCAAACGCACCGCTTGCGACAGCGTCGTTAAGAACGCCTTCGTATTCGCTAGGGATTTCGAGTGTCATGGCTTCGCTCCAACGTCTGGACTTCGTGAAATTTGTACTTCAATAGTGGCACGGAACGGCCCCAAAGTCAATGAATTGGCAATGTGCCGCTAACCTATTTGCGGCCAAATCGGGTGCCCAGAGCTAGCGTGGGAGCTGGTGTGAATGACGAGAACGGAGCTACGAAAAAGGCTCGAATTCCCTCTTGGAAAGACGAGCCTGATGCGAGGCATTGCAAACTTTTTGGGGGGCAATGTAAGAAGTAGGGGTGGCAGGACTCGAACCCGCGACCAAGGAATTATGAGTTCCCTGCTCTAACCGACTGAGCTACACCCCCGGTGTGCCGCAGAGTTTAACATACTCTCCCTGAGTGTCGCACTAGGTGGTTTTCGCCTATAAGAAAAAAGACAATTTCCCACCCCACACGTTCGGTATTTTCAGTTTTGTCCTCGCAAACCGTCACCTCCCGCGGTTCATCCTGGCGAGTGTCGCTCCGCTCTCCGTGCGGTCCGCGTTGATTCGGCCGATGCGAACCGCAAGGAAAGGAGGCAAAAAAATGAAACTCCAGCCACCTACTGTTCCGATATTTTTGCCACCCATCTTTTTGCCGACTTCTTTTCGAATCAAGAAAATCCTCGGACGCGGGTCTCTGCCTGCGTACCGTCGTGCCGCCAGCCCTTCAGAAAGACGCTCAAACGATACGATTTTGCCTCCGCAGTGCATGCCCTCACGACTTCGCGTTTCGGTAGCTGAACCGTTTGGCGAGGCGTCTGAGGTATACTCGGGGCAGGACATCCAAACTTGAATTCAAGCAGCAAAATCATGTTCGAACGCGATTTGTTCTTTTCCATCTGCCTGCTGGTAACCTGCGTCTTCGCCGCGCCTACTCGAGCGGAAACCATCGCGGTCTTTGCTGCGGACCCCGCAGACGCGTCGATCGTGGAACTGGCGAGCGTTGAGCTTGCTCAAAATAGCGACTTTCAAATCTTAGAGCGAAGTCGTATCGAACAGGTGCTCAGCGAACAACAGCTCGCCACCATGAACAGCCACTCCGACTCGCTGTTGCTCGGACATCTACTGGGCGTTGAAATGTTCGCCATTTGGGAGAAAGGCACCACGAACGCCAGCGGCAGGATGATCGTTTTCGATGGTGAAACAGGAATACGTATCGAGGATCGTGAACTGGCGGCGTCGGACCCGATCGAACTTGCGCACCAACTGGCGAAACGCATCGGCATCGTAGCCAAGCAGTACCGCGACATTGACTTGTCAACGCTACCGATGATCTCGTTGACCTCGGTGCGAAATGTTGATCTGCCGCCGAAGTGGCAAAGTGCATCCGACCAATACGTCGCTCGGCTCCAGCAGAGTTTGACTCAACTGCCTTCGGTTGGACTACTGGAGCGCTCGCGACTTCGGTTTGTGCTCAAAGAAGACATGTTACCCATCGCAAAAATCCAAGCTCGATTACTCAGCTCGACTGAAACATTGACCTTGCAGTTGTCGCGTTTAGATCAACAAACGATCAAAGTCGAATTGCTGCTCTACCAAGCCGATGCTCCCGATCCAAAATCACTTGTTAAAAAAGTGCGTATCGATGCTTCCGAAGCCGATATTGCAAAGCTAACTGACGAGACTGCCGAGTCAATTGCTGCGATTTTGACGCAGCCATCGATGAGAGAAAAGAACGGTGACTCGCATGATGTGGAATCGAGGAATTTACAGCGTGAAGCAAAGCGGCATTCGATGATGCGGCAACCCTATTCCGCAGCCGTTCGTTACGAAGCGGCCTATGCGTTGAGCGACGATCCGCAGGTCTTGGTTTCGCTAGCACGCTCGATCCACCGAAGCCTCTTGATTGAGTCGAATTCATTCGTGGGGACCGCACGAGGACAATTTTATCGCGGTGGGAAGGACATCTCCATTGATCAGTGGCGTGAATGCGTCGAACTCGGACGCTACCTGCTCGGAATCCGCATGAAGATTCATCAAACCGAACAAGCCAAGCCAGCGTGGCCGTTTCTCGATGATGAAACGCGTCCTGCGAACACGCTAGCGATCGATTTCACCTTTCCTTATGGCATTGGCTCTTCGGTACTTCGAGTCGACCCAGATCGGTCGCCTGAAGTTTTCAGCGACCTACGCAGCTTCTATGAAGACGCTTACAAAACGGTGTTTACCGATTTCGCCAACGACGCGAGACGCAAGCTCTCGGGAGCGGCACTACAGCGGTTCGAGAACGAGATCTCTTCGTTAGAGTTAGTGCGACTGACCGGGGACCATGATCGGCATTGTCTGGTCAATTGGGACGAGCGATTTGTTTCGGTGTTTGAAAAGAACCTAAAACATGACCGGTGGCTCAAACATCTCTATGGCTTACGCCTATCGGTGGATGATCTGAACCCGTCAGCCAAAGCGAAACTGCTGAAGAGTCTTTCGGAAGTAGACCCGTCCGCGAATCCCAGCGCAAGTCTTGCCGCTCGCTATTTTTTGTTGCGTGAGCAGCGGAACACACAAGGGTTTGTTTATTCGGATGCATTTCAGTCGCAAGTGATTCGATTGGTAAACGACATTGCGGACCAAATCGAGCGGGTGGATGAACAAGCAGCGATCGAGTCTCGGGATTTCGTTACCGCCTACGTTCGCAAGCTCCGTTATCAAGAGAGTTACCAGCGAAACACTCTGGGACGTTTATTCGATTACACGTGTTCGCTGACTCCCGATCCCGACCATCGGCGAGAAGTTTACAGCGATCCTTATTTTCGTTTACTTGACCACGGCATCCTCTGTTCCGAAGTCCTTAAAAACGTCGTAGCTCCATCGCATTATTACTACATCGCCGAAGATCTTGCACTTCTCGACAGGACCATGGAAATGGTCGCTGAAAATCGATTTGGCTTAGACGACCAACAATACGAATCATTGATCGACGTCATTCGGGATAAACGTGCACGCGTCGAAAAACCCTTTTCGACAAAGGACATGTCGAGTGAAACCACCAACATGCCGTTGGCGTGGAAGCATGTTCGAGAAATCACGCTCCCCGAGTCAGGCAAAACAGGACCGAGGTTGCTGAACGCCCAAATCATTGACGACGAGATATTTGTGGTTGCGCTTGATGTTAGCACGCGAGCGAAGTCGACCCAGGTATTGCTCTACCGCACGACAGGCGAGGAGGGCGCCGAAGTCAGGCAAATCGGGAAGCTGGAGTTATCTCATTTGAAAATCAAGGAGGAGGAAAAAGAACGAAACGTTAGAAAGGAAGTCCCGCCCTTCATGCGCACTTATTATGGCCGGCCGTTCATCCCGGACGTGATCGTGAAGGGAGACGACCACATCTTTGTTACGACCGAGGGTGGCGGAGTCTTGGCGTTTCCATTGAGTGGTGGCCCTGCATTCAAAATCGACACGACCTGGGGGCTTTCATCGAATTGTGTCCAGCAGGTATTGCCGGTTGGCGGCAACCTATTGAGCTGGGTTGGGGAAGAAAGAGCCGACGCAAACTTCGTCTCGATCCATTTGCAAACAAAACAGGTCGAATTGCTTGCGTCATGCCAAAGGAAAGACGCGAAAACACCTTTGGATGATTTTCCGGGTGCCCGCTGTGGGTTGATGATGGCGCAAGATGAGAACCGAGTCATTATCGTGATGGATGAAGGATACGATTTAGAGTCAGCCGTTTACTCGCAGCGCAATGGTGTTTGGCGATATGAACTTGATGCCGACAGATTCACGCGTTTTCCATCGGGTGGGTTCCAGAGCAGAGAGTTTCGACGAACGGCTGAATATGAATTCGTCGTCGGCCGTTACGATGTTGACGCAAAAGAGCGACGGTGGCGACTGTTCAAGCTCAACGAGGATCGGTGGTACGAGATTGGGTTGGCGGATGTACCATCGAGGACCAGGCCGATTGCGACGACCGATTCGGTGATCTGGTGGCACGAACAAGATAGACGCGTTGCTTATCGGCAGAATCGCAATACCGGAACGATGGATCAGTTTCGGATCATCCCCGAAGGACACGCGAATCGATTGACACTACAGTTCTTTCCAGGCTGCGATTCCGCAATCCTCTGCACCGCCGAAAGACTCTGGATCGTCACTCCTGAAAACTAAGATTGCTGCCGCCCCTCTGGGGCTTTGCTGACGTTTGGACCAGCCGACATGGGGCTCACGCCCCATGCTACATCCTGTCGTGCCTCCGGCACTTTATGATGAGGCCACTTCGACGGTGGTGGATAGGCTATTTGCTGCGGCCACTAGACGCGAGCCATTGCCGGACTTGCCTTGGCGGGTTGTCAATAGCGTTTGGCGATTTCACCATTTAATGCGAACACGCTCCCCCTGCGGACTCGGCTCGCTTGTTTTGACTACAATCATCGTCGACTCCCTCACCCCTACCTGACCGAGGATCCAATGAAGCGTTTTGACTTGCTCTCGCTCTCGCTGCTCCTGTTACTCTCGCCTACCCCGCTAACGGCACAGACCGCGCCTATTGCGCAGACCGCGACGCAACAACCGTCTGCCACAAAAACGTCCGGCGACACGACCGCGAGCGTCAATCCGGGGATCAACGACGGCTTTCTTGATCCGGAAATGGATGTGCAGGCGTGGGTCGAACGGTTTGAAGTCGAAAGCCGCGAGGTCTACCACGCTCGCGATGCGATCATGACACAATTAAACCTGAAACCGGGTGACCGGGTCGCCGATGTCGGTGCAGGCACGGGATTTTACTCGCTGCTAATGTCCACTGCGGTTGGCTCCAAAGGGTGGGTGTACGCCGTGGACATCTCGCCCAAATTTGTCCAATACTTGGTAGACCAGTTTGATCAACGCGAAGTCGAAAACGTGACGACGGTGATGTGTGACGACGACTCGGTTTGTTTGCCGCCGGACTCGGTCGACCTGGCGTTCATCTGTGACGTCTACCATCACTTTGAATTCCCCGAGCAAACGATGCAGTCGATCTACAATGCGCTTCGCCCAGG
Source organism: Novipirellula rosea (assembly GCF_039541335.1). Lineage (NCBI taxonomy): Bacteria > Pseudomonadati > Planctomycetota > Planctomycetia > Pirellulales > Pirellulaceae > Novipirellula > Novipirellula rosea. The sequence continues at coordinate 114,459 of NZ_BAABGA010000066.1, forward strand.
CGGACGAGTGGTGATTATCGATTTCGAGCGAATCCCCGGGGTGTCTCGCGAATGGACACTCGGTCATGTCCGCGCCGGCAAAGCGACCTTCATCGACGAAGTGCAATCGGTTGGTTTTGAACTGACCGCCGAACGCAAGATCCCTGGTTTTAAAGAAAACTACTTCCTCGAGTTTCGCAAGCCAGTCCAGGCGGGCGATGAATAACCCACCACTCGAATCACCGGTTACCGACGCGGAAGCCCCCCCTGAACACACACCGCTCGGTCTGGGTTCGGCGATGTTCTTGGTCGCGGCCAGCATGATCGGCGCGGGAGTCTATACGACCAGCGGATTCACGTTGGCGGCGCTCGGATCGCCGGCGTGGGTACTGGTGGCATGGGCCACCGGAGGCGTGATCGCGATCTGTGGTGCGATCTGCTACGGCGCGTTGGCGCGTGAGTTGACCGAGTCGGGCGGCGAGTATTTGTTTCTTTCTCGCAAACTGCACCCGATCGCTGGCTTGATGGCCGGATGGGTCTCGCTGCTGGCCGGATTTACGGGTGCGATCGCATTTGCTGCGACCACGTTCGAAGCCTATCTCGGCTGGCAAGACGCGATGCCAAAAGGCGTCATCGCCACGACCGTCGTTGTACTTGCTGCAATCCTGCACACGCTTGGGGTGCGGCCGGGGGCTCGGGTTCAAGATTTCGTCGTGATCCTTAAATTCCTGTTGATCGCGGCATTTGTGGCGATTGCCATAGCGATGCGATCCAGTGCAGTGGTCGACGTGCCAGCTGAAAGATTGACAAACGAGTCAATCCCTTGGACGACGTTTTCGTTGACGTTTGCCACTCAATTGATGTACATCTCGCTTAGCTTCAGCGGTTTCAATGCCGCCGTCTATATCGCGGGCGAAGTGAACAACGCGAGCCGCAATGTGCCGCGGGCGATGCTGTGGGGTACGTGCTTGGTGACGCTCTGCTACATGCTGCTGAATGCGGTATTTGTATTGGCCGCACCGAGCGAAGCGATCGTGGGGCAACCCGATGTCGCGACCAAGGCCGCCGAGGCGATAGCCGGCGATACGTTTGCGAGTTTTGTCCGAGTCGTAATCCTGCTGGGACTATTTACGTCGGTTTCCGCGATGATCATGAGTGGCCCGCGAGTCTACGCGAAGATGGCCGAAGATGGATTCTTGCCTGGCTGGTTCCGCTTCTCGGGCCAAATCGCGGGCAAGCCTCCGGTCGCTGCGATTTGGACTCAAGCAGCATTGGGGATACTCGTCATATACGCTTCGGACCTCGAGCGTTTGCTGAGCTATCTCGGGTTCACGCTGTCGGTCAGTGCGGCGTTAACGGCAAGTCTACTATTTTGGGTGCGAGGAAAATCGGGCGTTCGAATTCGGCCGCTACTGTACCCGATCACTCCGATTGTATTCGTCGGCGGCACGCTGTTGGCCGCCACATTGTCGGCTGTGAATTCGCCAATGCAAGCCGCCGTTGGACTTGGGACAATCGCCTTTGGTGCGTTGCTTTACCCGTGGTACGCGTGGCGGGAAGAGCAGCGACGCAAAGCGACGGGCGAGTAAGTTTGCGGCGATTCCCGACTGAATCAATGGTCGTCTTTGGGATCGCCGCAGGCGATCGGTAGCGTCGCGGAAGCCGTCAACGGCTTGTTGATTTAGTGAGCCGCGACGCGTCAGCGGCCGGGTCCCAGGCACGACCCGGTGCCTTACGGCGAGCCCTTTCAAGCTAGCATAAACCATATTCGTGCCGCATTCGTAACTGAATGTAAGCC
>NZ_BAABGA010000067.1:0-141068 GCF_039541335.1 Novipirellula rosea
ATCGCACGCGCACCGTCAGGCACCCTGGATCGACCGCGCAACTTTTGCGTCCGGTAACGCTGGAATTCACGGGGTGGCGGCAATTGATCATCCACTTCAAAACGCACGGCCACCGCCACTCCCGTGCAATTCTCTGGTTACCCGTCTTCTTGCGCAGATGGGAAAGGCGGTGGACGAAACGAACCATCGTCCGGTGAAGGTGGGGTCGGGTTCTCTGGAAATCCAGGTGCATCGGGGAGTCCATATTGAGTTAAACGACCTCCGCCAAGCTCCGGAAGACCGACCCTTGGTTGCGTGGATTCGGAAAGCTGAAAAACTGCCTTACTGGCAAGGTGTTTTGCAATCGTGTATCGATAGATCAGCTTTCCCCTTACTCTGGTCGTTGGCGCTACAGATACGCTGAGGAGCGTTTTCGTGCCGTCTCGTATCGTGAGATTCCCGTTTCTGCGTATCTCGTAGCTCTCGTCTTTCGGAGTTGAGATGATCGACGAATCACGAGTGATGGTGAATGTAAGCGTTTCATTCCCATTGTCATTCACGGTGAACGTGTTGTCGTTCGGCGTTACGCGCTGAAAAAGCGTTGCTCCTTTGGCGACACTGCTCAGCAACACTGTGTAGAGCAAGGCAACAATTGTCGTGTAACGCATTGCTTTGTCTTGGTTCAGGGAAATGAAGTCTTCAGTCGGGTAACTATCTTTTTAACCCCGGGTCAGTCGGGTGATATAATCGAATTCGACCTTATATCACTCGGTGAGTCAAGTGATTTGGGTTATATCACTCGATAGCATCATGAGTCGAGTGATATAGGGTTTTATCACTCGAGAGCATCGAGGAGTCGACGAGCATGTCGGTGTTGAAATTTGAGGAAAAAGTGCTGTCCCATAGCGGACTTTCGGAAAACGATCGAACCTGGTTCCCGCGGTGGATACGCCGCTACGCACTTGCCCAGCGCGGCGGTGTTGACGATGACCTGTCCGTGAATCGGCATTCGGTGTTGTCATTCTCGAGGACATTGCTAGCAAGTGGTGCTCCGGCATGGCAACGCTGGCAGGCCGTGCGAGCGGTGGAATGTTACCGCGATTTAATATTGGCTCGCAGCGAGCCAGATTTGTCGGACGTGGTTCTGACGTTGGCTCAGCTGGGCAAACGCGAACGCAACATTGAACTGGATGCACCGCCGACCGAAGAGGAATTGGCCAAATTGCGTGGCAAAGTGAATCGCAACGAGCCCATCTTGATTCAGCGAATGCGTGGCGACATGCGAGTGCTGCATTACGCGATGGCAACCGAGCGAGCTTACGTTCGTTGGGTGAAGCGGTTCAGCTACCATGTCGGTTCGCAAGATTTGCAGTCGTTTGGCGAACTGGACATCGGTTCCTTCTTGACGTCATTGGCCGTGGAAAACAAGGTGGCTGCGAGCACGCAGAGCCAAGCTCAATCAGGGCTCATGTTTTTCTATCAGTGCGTCTTAGGAAAAAGGCTGGGAGTCATCATTTCGACGCGCGTCAGGCCAAGCGAGTCGATTCCCGTTTGGTTTAGCCGAGGCGAAATTGAGCGATTACTTGAGCAGTTAGTCGGAGTTCACCGGTTGATGTTTCTGTTGATCTATGGGGCTGGGTTGCGACATAAGGAGTGTCGTCGCTTGCGGATCAAGGACGTTTGCTTTGACGAGGGGCATATTATTGTTCGCGATGGCAAGGGTAACAAGGACCGCATTACGTTCTTGCCCGAACAAGCGATACCGGAGTTACGTCAACAAATCGAAGTGGCCAAGCGGTTTCATCGGCTGGATGTCGAGGAAGGGTTTGCGCAGGTTTACCTGCCGCACGCTTTGGCCAAAAAATACCCCAATGCGTGCCAGGATGCGGCTTGGAAGTGGGTGTTTCCTTCACGGCAGCGAAATCGAGACAAGCGGTCTGGGACAGTATGGCGACATCACATTGCCGAAGAGCAATTTGCGGTGGCGCTGAAAGTGGCACTTCGCCATGCGAAGATTGACAAGAATGGTGTGCCGCACTCGCTACGGCACAGTTTCGCGACGCATCTCGTCGAATCGGGAACGGATATACAGACGGTTCAGAAGCTGATGGGACATAAGGATGTTGAAACGACGATGCGATATGTACACATCCGTCCGACGCTTGGAAAAACCGTTAAAAGCCCCGTGGATACGTTGGGCGATTCCTGAGCCATTGGTAACGGTCAGCGTCCAGGACCGCCTGAGGACGGGAAACGTTATGAATGTTGCATGAGGTTGCACCTTCGGTTGCCTGGGGAACACGTTAAAAGTCCGCCCCAGCGATTGAAGAATCGGATTATTGGCGATCCACGCGGCTGTTGCAAGCGAATTCTCTGAGAAATTTTTTCTCGCCGCTAGGTCTTGAAGACGATGGTGGTCGTTTGCAGGCCAGCTGCCGATGAAGATGGTTGATTGGCGGAGCGTGAGGGCCGGTGGAGATTCAAACAAAGCAATGAGTTTCGGCGGAGGTGGAGATTGCGAGGGAGGGGGAGAGATTAAAAAGTGTAAATTTTAAAATGGATGTAGATTACGGCTGGACGCCAGTGGGGGAAATCGTTGAACAGGAGATAAGGGAGGCAACGGTGAAAGCGGTGGCTTGTGACTCTGTTTCCTCTGCTTGCTCCTGTTCAAATTGATCTCGCGCAACCAGCGTTTTTGCTGGCGGCGGAGATTTGGTTGCTAGGGTGAGATTAAGATTATGAGTAAGAGTAAGATTAAGAATTCAGTGCGGTGGGATCTTTGACAAGATCCACTACGGGAGGGTGGGGGCTAGTGGGACCGGACGCGGAATTGATGCGAGGGGCGAGTGAGCCCGAGGCAGGCCCTCACCCGGACGAGGCCTGAAGGGCCCGTCCGACCTCTCCCGTGCTGCGCTCGGGAGAGGTGGCTGAAGGTGGCAGAAGGAGGCGGTGAACGGGCGATGGACGTAGCGTTTCCTGTCGCCCCTTCCGGGGCTTTCATTCTTGGTTTGTTCCGTTACCCACGGCTCACGCCGTGGGCTACATCATGCCGTCACTGCCGGGACTTGGTGATGCTGGTTGTCGCGATTATTGCTGGCTGCGATTGCTAATCGCTTGCAGCGAAGTGGAGGCGGGTGGAAGAATTGAAAAAGTCAAATTGACAATTGCAAATTTAAAAATGGAAGAGCGTGGATCGACGGGAAAGGCGTCTCTGAAAACAACTGAACAGAAGAGAAGGGAGGGAACGGAGAAAGCGGTGGTTTGTGACTCTGTTTCCTCTGTTTGCTCCTGTTCAAATTGGTCCGAGCAACCGGCGTTCTTGTTTGGCGACGGAGATTTGGTTGCTCGGACGAGATTAAGATTATGAGTAAGAGTAAGATTAAGAATTCAGGGGGGGGCGGGATCTTTAGCAAGATCCACTACGGGAGGGTGGGGCTAGACGGACCGGACGCGGAATTGATGGGCGGTGCGAGTGAGCCCGAGACAGGCCCTCACCCGGACGAGGCCTGAAGGGCCCGTCCGACCTCTCCCGTGCTGCGCTCGGGAGAGGTGGCAGAAGGAGGCACAAGGAGGCGGTGAACGGGCGATGGACGTAGCGTTTCCTGTCGCCCCTTCGGGGCTTTCCATTCTTGGTTTGTTCCGTTACCCACGGCTCACGCCGTGGGCTATACGCTGTCGTCCCTTTCGGGGCTTGGTGATGATGATTGACGCGATTATTGCTGGCTGCGATTGCTAATCACTTGCAGCGATGCTGAGGCGGGTGGAAGAATTGAAAAGGGTTAATTGACAATTGCAAATTTAAAAATGGAAGGGCGTGGATCGGCGGGAAAGGCGTCTCTGAAGACGATTGAACAGGAGACAAGGGAGGGAACGGAGAAAGCGATGATTTGTGACTCTGTTTCCTCTGTTTGCTCCTGTTCAAATTGTCCGCGCAATCAATCCTTGCGTCTGCGACGGGGGCAGCTGCCGTGATGCGGAGTCAAAGTCGAATGGTTCGGCGGAGAGTGATTGACGGTCGTTTTGGGGCGGGATCTTTAGCAAGATCCACTACGGGAGGGTGGGGCTAGACGGAGCGGCCGAGGAATTGATGGGCGGGGCGAGTGAGATGGAGGCAGGCCCTCACCCGGACGAGGCCTTGAGGGCCCGTCCGACCTCTCCCGTGCTGCGCTCGGGAGAGGTGGCAGAAGGAGAATACGTGACTTTTGACTCTGTTGCCTCTGTTTGCTCCTGTTCAAATAAGTCCGCGCAATTGTTGCTTGCGTTTGCGGCGGGGAGCAGCTGCCGTGATGTGGAGTTGTGATTGAATGTGTTCGGCGGAGAGTGATTGACGGTCGTTTTGGGGCGGGATCTTTAGCAAGATCCACTGCGGGAGGGTGGGGCTAGTGGGACCGGACGCGGAATTGATGCGCGGGGCGAGTGAGCCCGAGGCAGGCCCTCACCCGGACGAGGCCTAAAGGGGCCCGTCCGACCTCTCCCGTGCTGCGCACAGGGAGTGGTGGCAGATGGAGGCGGTGACCAGTGACACTCGTGCTGGCTTCCCTGCCTCTTGCTTCTAAACCTCGTCCCACTTGCTCATTTGCACGTGGATCGTCGGCAGGTAATCATGCTCGGTCTGGCCGCTCGCTTCGTCCCATCGCAACCACTGCTTTAACTGTTTCCCTTCGGGAGAGTCGGGCCAGTTCGCGAGGATCTCGATCACATGACGACGCGACTCTTTCAAGTTCGCAAACGAATCCGGCACTCCCCAATCGCCCGCGTAGACACCCGCCAACATCCAGTGTCCTCGCAACTGCGAGGCGGGTGGCATCGCCGGATCCACCAGCAGCTTGTACTGCGTGATCGCGTCCTCGACGTTGCGGTCAACCAACAACGCATAGTCGCCCGCAATTTCTTCGGACAAACTTGTTGCCTCGATCGTCGACCGGTTGCGGTACGCCCGCCGTAACGACGATTTCATCTGAGACATACGGGCCTTTGCTTCATCCAACGCACCTCGCTGATAATCTCGCATCGCTTGATTGAACGCAACGTTCGATAACAACCAATGCCCAAGTGGATTTCGCGGCTCGGCTTCCACCGCCGCACGCGCCGATGCTTCGGCCGTTTTCAATAACTCGATCGACTCGTCACTGTCGCCTGCGAAGGCCAACGACTGCTCAAGTGCCTCGAGCGCCGCCAACAACTCGGACGACGTGGCGGCCGTTTCGGCGATCGGAGACTGCAACATCGCTTTGGTCGCACTGCCCATCGCATGGTTCGCCAATCGAGCCAGGATGGGATCGCGTGAGGGATCTTTGCTGGCGGCCGTCAGGATCACATTGGCGACTTGTCCATAGTCGCCATCAAAAGCGACTTGGATCACCGCTTCGCCATCACGACGTCGATAGGCCGCGGTTTGAACCTGTTGAGTCTGCGGCGCGACCGACCCCCACACGACGTAGTCCGCGCGTAGCCGTCCCGCAAGTCCACGGATCGCTTGCGTGTGCGTCATCCCCTCAGCACGCAAACGACGCAATTGACGCTGGATATCAATCGTGCTGACCACACGGACGCCGGGCAAGGAGGCAAACCGGTGGCGAATCGCGGTGGCCACTTGAACCGACGATCGATCGGGATCGAAACGAATCCCTTCCAACGGTTCATGAGGCACCACCGCGATGCTGACGTTCGTCGCCGCAGCAGGCGAAGCATCGGTCGCGGCGACCGGGTCCTCCTGGCGACGCGCCGCGGCGAGATCAAACGCATTGATCGGATCTAATTTGGCATATTGAATCTCAGGCCGCTTGCCCGCTTCGATCAACGCGGTTTGGATCGCCGGGTACGACAAATCCAACATCACGCCACTGGATTGTGACGCAAGTTCACTCATGAATTCACGCGTTTGATCCACCACCTGCTGATAGGGTTGGACGTTGTCGTCGCTGCTGGTGCAAAGAATACAATTAATCTGGATTCCGCGTTTGCGGGCGAGCGAAACCAACAGCTCGTTGGTGAAACGGCGATGGGCCCCCGGGTACTTTGCGTCGCGGAATGTCACTGAATAAGGAGGCGCATCAGCGAACAACATTATCCATTTGACCACGTCGGGGCTGTCCGACCATGGCAATTGCGTGATCGCAGTGTGCAGTCCCACGTCGGGGAGCTCATGAAAGAAGGGCTCGCCCGATTCGGGATGCAGCGACTCGACCGCCTTGTCAATGGCCGCCTTATCCGCTGTGAACGTTGGCAAAACGATACTGACTTCGCCCGATGGAGAACCATAATCACGATAGACAACGATCGAAGCCCGCACTTGGCCTTTGCGAAAACGCCGTAGGTCATCGAGCATGCGGTCGATCGAACCACGCACTCCGGCGAGTTCCGCCGACATCGAATTGGTGCCGTCAATGACCAATGCCACCTCCAGCTCGCCTTCGTCACCACCAGCCATCTCTAAGAAATTTCGTTGCAGCAATCCCATCGTTTTCCGCTGAGGCACATCGAGCGGCGAAAACATCGTCGAGATCGCCAGCGATGCGGGGGTCGTGGAAGTCGGCGGGGCAGGGGAGGGCGGCTGAGCCAACGCCGGGCGTGCAGGATCAATCACCACAAGCAGCATCAGTGCGCAAACGCCAACGAACAACCAACGAGAGAGTTTCATCAATATCCTTTTCGATTCCAACATGGCTCGTTTTCCCGAGTCGTAGATTTGCTGAGTCGTCGTTTTCAAAACGACTCAATGGGGACGCTGCGTTTTTTCACAGTCAATCCAAGGCAATAAAGTTCGTAACCCGCTATCATGATAGTCCACAGCCATGTTTGGCGGGTCGAAGGGGAAAGTAAAAATATATGACAAGTGCACCGCGTGAAATTTGCATCCGTTGGGGTGCGTTGCTATTGCTAGGGATCGCCAGCGGTGCGAATGCGTCTGCGCAACTGCCCAACGAGCAGACGCTGCCAGGTAAAGGGACGCAGTCGAGCGAATTGCCGACGGAATCCACGCTGCCCGGTGCTTCGCCCAACGGTCCCGCGACGCTCGACCAACTGCCTGGGGAGAGCCAATTGCCTGGAATCGCAACCGATCCGCAAGACTCGGCCCCCCAAGCAATCGATGGCGGCAATGCACTTCCCGGTGGAATCCAGCCCATTCTGCGACTCGATTACAACGGTCACAGCGGAGGCATTCTAGCGATCGAATTGGCAAATTCGCCGAACACGGCCAGTGATACCGCAAACAGTGAGACCGAAAAAAACGAAGCGGGCAAAACCAACGCGTCAAATGACCAAACGCTGCTCACTGCGGGTGAAGACAAAGACTTGCACGTTTGGCGTCGCTCGCCGTTAGGAGATCATCCCTGGAAACATCATCGCACGATTCGTTGGCAGGTTCAACGAGGCCCTCGCGGCCGCATCTACGCCTTGGCCGCCAACGGCAACCAAATTGCGATGGCCGGACACGGTGCGATGGGATCGCTTGGCGAAATTTGGATCGTTGATGCAATCAGCGGAAAATTGGTGCGACCGCTGGTGGATTTCAGCGCAGGTCATCGCCAAGTCGTGGCCTCGCTCGCTTGGTCACCGGGCAATGTCGATGCTGACTCAGCCGAAACGAAATCGGCAGTCTTGGCGTCGCACGATGTCGAAGGCCGAGTGATGACATGGCAATCCGATCAGGACACTGGATTGTGGTCGGGGAAAACGGTGATCCAGCCAGATTCGATTGTCTATGGTGCGGAAATCGCTGGCCAAATCCGTAGCTCACGCGGCTTTGTTCCCGTGACGTTTCGTGGTGACAACGAATTGGTGGTGGCCCACTTCACAGGCCTCACCGAAACCGAAAAAGAAATCGTTGCTCCTACTTGGCAGCTGCAACGCGTTGACCGATTCTCTGGCAAAACCCGTTTGTTAGAGCAAACATCCTTCACGTATCACGTCCGCTGTATCGCGGCCTCGAGCGATGGTCGGTCACTGGTCGCTGCAGGCGCCGATGGTACGCTCGCGGTTTGGGATTTCGATGACAAACAAACGGTAACACGGCATCGTCATATCAAAATTGGCGGTCGACCTCTGTTTGTCGACCTTGATGTTTCACATCAACGCCTCTTGGTGGGCACGGACTTGGCAGGAATGCGAAAAGGACAAACCGTGTCGCGACTGCAGCTTTGGGATCTCAGCGGCGACACCCTGATCCTTCGCTCGGAAACCTATCCCCCCACCGCAATCCCCACCGGTCGCATCGACGTTCCGAAAAACCAAGCCATCGTCGCGGTGAACAGCGAAATCCATCTCTATGACATCGACGACGAAGGACGCATTGCTGCGGAGCCTAGCGAAGTGTTGAATTCGCCTGCGATGCCAATTTCGCACGTTGCATTCGCCAAAGAAACATCGCCCTACACGATTGCCTTGACGCGGGGCGACTCGAAAGATTTCACTGATGTGTTTGATTTGTCGGGAATTTCGCTGAAGGGCGACGCGGAGATCAATCCGGACGATTACCTTCCCAACCAACGTCTCCCCAACCGCTGGACCGTTCGCACCGAAGACCAGCAGAACGGAGAGCGTCGTTATCGGCTGTATCGCGATGAGCAACCGTTAGGCTTGTTGCCGCTGATACCCGATACCCACGGGGCGGTTTCTGCCATCAGCACGATTGATGCAAAACAGGCGGGCACGGCAGTCGTGGTCGGCACAAAAGGGCGAAACATTTTGTACGTTTACGCGTGTGATGAATCGGATCCACCGCGATTGATTCGTCAGTTTCGTGGACACTCCGGCGGCGTGCGATGGATCTCCGCTTCGGGTGACACGCGTTTTCTGGCAACCGGCTCGGACGACGCAACGATTGGAATATGGAATCTCGAGAATTTGTTCACCGATTCGGAAAGCATTAACCGCTGGGGTGCCGAATTCGAAATCGAAGATGGAAGACTGATCGCCACGTCGGTGCGTGAGGCAGGACCGCTGTACTTTCGTGGTGTTCGCGAAGGAGACACGTTATCGTCGATCGGATGGGCCGATGCGGTGGGTGATGTGCAAGAAACATCGGATGCTGTCGAAGTTCAAGCGGCATTGTTATCACTGCCGTTTGACACTTTGGTCCAATTTCGCTTTGTGCGTTTGGGACGTGCCTTGGAAACCGTCTCAAGCTTTCCCGCGTGGCGTCCGCTCGCGACGCTACTTGTCGACCGAGACCGCGAATGGGCGATGTGGACACCGGCGGGTTACTACGATGCCTCGTTCAATGGACACCAACGATTTGGTTGGCAGGTCAATCGCGGCGTGCAGCAATTGCCTGATTTCTTTCGTGCCGCCCAGTTTCGCAAAACACTCGAGCGGCCTGATGTAATCCGGCGATTGTTGGAAACCGGCAGTCTGCCTGCGGCGATGCGTCGCTCGCTCAGCCGCATCGATCCGCCCGTAGGGGACGCTTCGATCGTAAACCAATACCTGACGAAACCTCACATCGAATTGATTTCGCCGCAAGCTGGTGAGCTTGTCCGAGGTGATGAACTTGTCGTTCGCGCCGACTTCCGCATTCCGCTGGGGACTCGCCTTGTCGATCCCAAGGCGTTCATCAGTGGTGTCCCCTCGACGGCGAAACGACAAGTTTCGGACCAAGTCGACGAAGCGAGTGGGATTCGCACCGTGGGATACGAGTGGACCTTTCGTGTGCCGAGTGATCCTCAGTTGCAGCTCGAGGTGATCGCCGCGACCGACACCGATGCGATCGATCGCGTATTGATTCGACTGCCTCATGAACGCACGGAACCGCCGAAGCGAAAGCCGCAAATGCATCTGCTGGCGATTGGCGTGGGCAGTTACAGCGACCCGCAAATTCAATCACTCGACTTTGCCGCCGGAGCCACGACCGCCGTTGCCGATACGCTGCGCGATGCGGCGGGATCCTTGTACAACGTCACCACGGAACAATTGGTCGATGACCAGGCGACTCGGCCGCTTTGGAAAATTTATGCATCCGAGGCAGTCAAGCAGTTATCCGAGACGATTTCGCCCGACGATTTGGTCGTCATGTATTTGTGTGGTCATGGGCTGCATGATCGGCGGAACGACCAGTGGTACTTCGTCACTCATGATGCCGATTATCGTGAATTGATGAACGACCAATACGCCAATTGTTTGTCGTTCGAGGATCTGTCGCTATTGGCGGCGCTGCCATGCCGCAAGCTCGCGATTCTCGATTCCTGTCACAGCGGTGCAGTGCAATCGGCGATGCGAGTGGACGATCTAAAGAGTGCGCTGCGTTGGTTACAAAACGATGTCGTGATCACGATCACGGCCAGTGAAGGGGACGAAGAAGCGGCCGAAGTGGTCGAGTCGCGATTGGGTCGTTTCACCACCCGTTTGATCGAAGCTTTAAACGGACAAGCCGATGCCGACGGCGACGGCGTGGTCACGCTTGATGAAACGATTGCCTATGTTTCACGAACGGTGGCCGAAGAAAGCCAAGCCGAAGGCATGTCGCAACACCCAACCGCCAGCCCGCCGTACTTGCTAGATCACCTGCGGCTGCCACTGAGTGTGGTGAAACAATAGGGGCACTTTCTTGCGCTCGCTCCGCTACAAAAGTGCGAACTTGGGCAAAATGGGTCCCTTGTTCCTGCATTTCATGGTTAGATGATTCCAATTGCATCAATTGGACGATTTATTCTAAACGTATCGAAAGGGGGGTGCGGCGACTCCGTGTCGACGCTGTCGAGCTGCCAATCCTAAATTCGATGTCGCGCGAGGAAAAAGCGGTCGCTCTGGCCACACCGACCAATCTTAGATGTAACGATACAAACTTATGACTGCGATCCTAAATCCCCTAAAACGCCACCGTGCAGCGGCATCTTCGAATGGTTTGCGATGGGTGGGCGTATGCGTGATCTGGATCGCATGCGGAATCAGCACCAGCATGGCTCAGGTGCCACAGTCGCCTGGTGCCCCATTTCCTCAAGGATCGTTTCCTCAAGGACCGGGGGCAGGGAATTTCGCTGGCGACACACCGCCCGGAATTGCTCAACCGCCCGGTGCCACTCAACAGCCCGGTACCACTCAACCGCCCGGAGTCGCTCAACCTCTCGATCCGCTGCAGGATTTTGGCGGACCGGCTGGAGGCGATTTTGATGCATCCCAGTTTGACAACAATCCAGGATTCTCGGACTTTGGAGCCACGCGAGGTTCGTATTCGTTCGATCCGACGATCATTGGCGACTTCTTTGGCGGCGGTTTCTCGAGCTTCCAAGGCACGCAAACGGTCACGTTTAATCAATTGTTGCCGGGTAATATTCAGTCCGGCGGAGCCGGTTTGCCCAACTCGGTCATCGCGTTTGAAGTCGGCGGCGACTTTCCCCACGACGATATCTTCACCACGGGCACGGGCTTTGACAGTTCCGGAAACGGCAGCATCGACACCTTCTTTCTGGCCGAGCCGCTACCGACATCCGATGCTCCAACGTCTCCCGGTCCCGGATTCGTCTTTGACCCTAGCACGGCAACCGCGGTCCACGCGGGCGGTGCTGCAAATCCTCCGCCGGGAACTCCCATCATTTACACCGATGGCGACAACTGGTTTGTCACCTACCAATACAACGGCGCGGTGGGCGGAAATCACGCCGAGTCGATCCCTGTCCCTGGGCCGGGCGTTTCCACACGACGCGTCAAGGTCGCAGAAAACTTTTCACCCGTCGTTCGTCATCGTGCCTACCTGAACTACAACTTTTTCAACGACGCTTTTGGTGGCCTCGGCGACATCAGCCGTTACACGCTCGGGATCGAACATGTTCTGCTACAGGATCTGATCTCGGTCGAAGTCCGATTGCCGACTGCTGCCACCTACGGCAGCACCCAAACACTCGGAACGCGGCAAGATCGCAACTTTGAAATCGGAAATCTGACGATCATCCCCAAAGGCGTTCTACTGTACGACCGCAACTATGTCTGGAGTGCGGGGGTTGGCGTCAGCGTGCCGACGGCCGACGACACTCGGCTGCGTAGCAACGGACAAGACCTGTTGGTGGTTGAAAACGAAAGCGTTCACTTGCTGCCGTTCACCGGTTTGATGTACCGCTACAGCGACGACCTTAGCTTCCAAAGTTATATGCAACTGGATATCGCGGCCAACGGCGACCCGATTCGCGGCAATCGCGTCGGCGACACGCTTCCACAGATCGGTAAGTTCAACGATTCGACCTTGATGCATCTTGACATTGCCGCAACAAAGTCGATTTATCGAAATCGCAACCGCAACTCAGGTTTCATCCAGCAAGCTCTCTTTAACACCGAGTTGCACTACACAGCGACACTGCAAGATTCCGACGTGGTTTCTGCTGGCGGGCTCCGCTACGCCAACCTGGCCAACCACTTTAACATCGTCAACGCAACCGCAGGTTTACACCTCGTCCTTAGCGACAAATTAGTGGTGACCCCCGCAATGTCGATTCCACTGCGTGACGGGCTGGACGAACAGTTTGATTACGAAGCGATGGTGCAGATCAACTATTTGCCGTAGCAATGGGGAAGCCCCGAGATGGGGAAGGCCCGAGATGGGGAAGGCCCGACAAAGATTGCTGCGTCGGGACGTCGCAAACACGTTCGCACCGCTTGATCGAAAGTCTTGGCAATTTTCGCTACGTGTGGGAGCGCTCGGATGACGAAGACGAACTGTACCATCCATCATTGACTGCAACCCCACGAATCGATGCCGCTGTTCTCTAATCCTGCCCCACGTCAACGCAAAGCGTCGCACTGGATCGCCTTGCCGATGACAGTCGCATTGATCTTTGCCGGCGAATGCGGTGCTCAGGGGATCGTCGCCCAAGCACCTCCGACTCTCGACCTTCCCACCGCAGAAGCAGGCAGTAACGCAGGCAACGATTCAGGCAATGCACAACCTGAACAAGTGCAACCGCTGGCCCCGCTTCCCGACTTTAGTGCCCCGACTGCGGGCGACTTTGATTCGTCGCAATTTGATGCCAATCCAGGATTCTCGGACTTTGGAGCCACGCGAGGTTCGTATTCGTTCGATCCCACGATCATTGGCGACTTCTTTGGAGGCGGTTTCTCGAGCTTCCAAGGCACTCAAACAATCACGTTCTCTCATCTGTTGCCCGGAAATATTCAGCCCGGTGGCAGTCCCGGTTCCCCCAACTCGATCATCGCGTTCGAAGCTGGCAACGACGTACCTCACAACGACATCTTCACTACCGGCACCGGCTTCGACAGCTCAGGCAACGGCTCCATCGACACCTTCTTTCTGACCGAACCGCTACCCACCTCGGACACTCCAACCTCGCCGGGGCCCGGATTCGTGTTCGACCCGAGCACGGCGACGGCCGTTCATAGTGCCGGCGCGGCGAACCCGCCTTCGCAGAACGATTCACCAGCCATTTACTTCGACGGCGACAAGTGGTTTGTCACTTACAGTTACACTGGCGAAGTCAGTGGAACCGGCACGACATCGATTCCCGTTCCCGGTCCTGGCGTTTCCACACGACGCGTCAAAGTCGCCGAGAACTTTTCTCCCGCGATTCGTCATCGCATCTATCTAAACTACAGCTTTTTCAATGATGCCTTCGGTGGCCTCGGTGACATCAGCCGCTACACGCTGGGAGTCGAGAAGGTTTTGTTTGAGGATCTGTTCTCGGTTGAATTTCGCTTGCCAACCGCTGCCACCTACGGCAGCACGCAAACCTTAGGAGCACGGCAAGACCGCAACTTTGAGATCGGAAATCTGACGATCATTCCCAAAGCGTTGCTGAGTTTTAGTGATCACTACATTTGGAGTGCAGGGCTTGGCATCAGCGTCCCTACCGCCGATGACACTCGGCTGCGTAGCAGCAGCGGGCAAGACTTGTTGGTCGTCGAAAACGAAAGCGTCCACTTGTTGCCGTTCTCAGGATTGCTTTACCGAGTGAGCGAAGACGTTACGTTGCAAACCTACATACAACTTGACATCGCTGCCAACGGAGATCCCATTCGCGGGAACCGGATCAACAACACCCTTCCGGTGATTGGCAAATTCACGGATTCGACGTTAATGCATCTCGATGTGGCCGCGACACGGTCGATCTATCGCAACGGGAACCCCAACGCGGGTTGGATTCAACAAGCGTTGCTAAACACCGAGTTGCACTACACCGCGACGCTGCAAGAATCGGACGTCGTCACCGCGGGCGGACTTCGCTACAGCAATTTGGCCAACCACTTTAACATCGTTAACGCCACCGCCGGCATCCACTTGCTCGTCAATGACAAATGCGTGGTAACCCCGGCAATCTCGATACCACTTCGTGATGGACTGGACGAACAGTTCGATTACGAAGCGATGGTGCAAATCAACTACATGCCGTAGAAGCGGGAAAATCAAAACAGCCCCGCTGCGAAGACATCGTCGACCGCCGTCGTCAGCGATTTCTCGTCATCGTCGGTGGCAAACCAAAGGCTCTGCTCGCCTTGGCGAGATTCCATCATTTGCCCACGGTTTTCATTCAGATGATTGATCACCAACAGTGCATCCAGCGGCGACGTGGCACCATCCAAATTGACATCGGTAGCCGCCCGCACGCGGGCCAATGATTCGCCCGCCAATGATTCGCCTTCGGCGCTGCTTTGCCGATTGAGTTGATTGATAATCATCAACGCGTCATTCGCCGTGATTTCGCCACTGGCGTTGACATCCATTCGTGTTTGAGGGCTGAAGCCTGGCGTCACACGAGGGAAGGTGTAGTCGACGCTAACCGAGTTTTGATCGACGACAACCGACTCTTCGGCCACTTGCAATTTCAGCACGGTGACCGTGCTTGGCAACAACGGATCGGGATTATTTCCGCCCACCGAGCGGCGATACAGGTTGGCCACGGCGATCTCATCGACGCCATCTTGGTCGAAATCAGCAACAGTCAAATCGATGGGATTAAAGACATCCTGAATCGATTTAACCAAGCTAAAATTACCAGCCCCATCGCCTACAAAGATCTCAATCACGTCATTGCTGTTGCTGGCGACAACAACATCAAGTTGCGAATCACGATTGAAATCCCCCACAGCAAGCTTGGAAGCCTTGGCTGTCACCGAGGTACTCGAAACGAGGCGAACTTGCCCGCCAACCAACCGCAGGACACGAAGCGTTTGGCGTTGATCCAGTGCCAATATTTCTTGCTGACCATCGCCATCAATATCGGCCAACGTCACATCGACATACTTGCTGGTCAAATTCGCATCGGATTGTCCATCGGCAAGCGGCGAGAAACTGCCATTGCCGTTGTTCAGTAGAATGCTGATCTCACTGCCGCTATCGCCACTGGACGCACCACTTTCAAACGTCGTGTCGTAGCCGATTCCGACGACGACGATATCGTTGTCGCCGTCTCCATCGACATCCCCCGTCGCGATCGATGTGATCTGCGATGCGTTGACCGACAATTCTTGAGGTGCGAAGCGTCCATCGGGCGCGAACAACGTCAATCCGGATTGGCGAAACGACGCGGCAACCACGGTGGGCAAGCCATCACCAAAATCGTCGACCGCAACATCGATCGCGCCGGCAGCGATCGGAAACGAATCATACGAATCGTTGCCAAAGTAGACTTGTCCTCCCTCGCTCGGCAGCCCAATCGCGGCAACCGCGATCAGCGGCGTGTCCGAACTGTTTGCCGAGGCAGGCGGGTAGGCGAAGACCGATTGAGGCCGATTGCCCAGCGTCACTTCACGCATCAGCGATAGGTTTCCACCGACCACATCGATCACGCTAAGCGTTCCCGACAAATCGCTGGCGACGATCATCTCGAGATCGCCGTTGCCGTCGACATCGGCTGCTGTGATCGAACGAGCCAACAATCCTGCGTCCAATTGGCTGCGAATGACTCCGGGGTTATCAGGAATGGTTTGGCAGGTCGCAGGAATTTCCGCCACGATCACCGCTTGACCACTGACCAAGCCCGAAAAGAAGTAATCCCCCAACAAATCGGTTTGCGTCTCTCGCTCGCCCGGATCAAAGGTGCGATCCCCATCGGCATCGATGAACACGCGTCCGCCGACCACGGCTTCGCCACTGTCTTCGCTGCCGTTGCCGTTGGCATCACAATAGACATGGCCGCCGACTCGCGTCGAGAAATTCAAAACCACGGTTCCCGTCGCCGTGTCGATCCCATCACTAAGCGTGTAGGTAAACGAGTCACTCAGCCCAACAAAATTAGGATCGGGAGTGATCGTGATGATGCCTCCGCTTGATACAATGGTCGCACCGGCAACGGTAGTCAGTGGCAAATCAACGATACTGAGGGTTTGATTGGTTTCATTGGCAGCACCGATGAAATCGTTCGCTAACAAATCTGATTCTTGGATGGCGAACACTTGCCGCGTCGCGACATCCACGACATCATTACCGGCAATTGGCGGATCGTTGACAGCGGTGATATTCACACGCACGGTCGCCGAAGCGGTTTGGCCTAACGAATTGCTGACGGTGTAGGTAAAAACGTCGAGTCCAAACTCATCGGCGCGAGGCAGGTAGTTAAGCCCGCTGCCGCCCGCGGCGATCGTCACAGTGCCTCGAGTTGCCGCAGAGACGGTGGTGACCGTCAACGTGCCGGTGGGCAAGTCGTTGGCAAGCACATCGATAAAGGTCAACGGGTCGTCTTCCTGGATCCCCAACGAATTGTCATCGACTGCGGTAACGATAATTGGCGGTGGTGCGAGCCGTTCGAAAGCCCCGATATCGGGAAAGGCTTGGTTATCGCCATCACCGTCTTGAGGCCGCACGGTGCCCCGTGCATCGACCAGCACTTGCGTGTTGCGGGCGGCATCGATCGCTGGACTTTGCGGGCCAATTGCTCGGGTAAAGACCGGCCCGCCATTGTCTTGCAGTGGCCCCAATTGCGGGTCAGTATTGTTCCGATCGCTGGGATCATTGAACCCCATGCTTTGTCCGCTATCGAGATTGCCGCCCAACGAGACGAAGGTGCCCGGTAAAGCAATCCCGTCGCCGCCGGAAAACAGACTCGCCTGGATCGAAATCGGTTCGCCTTGGGCAGCGATATTGGATCCCGAGCTCAGCGATTGATTATCGGCAATGGTCGAAAAGGTGATCGCGTGCTGAACGCCCGGTGCACTCGCGCCCACCGCGATGCCGCCACCTTGCAGCCCTGATTGGTTTCCTGTGATGGTGACGTTGGTCAGATCAAAACCGGCGTTGTCAAACGCGAGCCCACCACCATCGCTTCCCGATTGATTGCCGGCAACGGTCACGCTTGATGCGGTCAAGATCGGATTGCGTTGGTTGCCGAGCAATCCGATACCACCGCCGCGGCCCGCCTGAGCGGTATTGGACGAAATCGTCGAGTCGGTGATCACCAGATCGACATCGGCTGCGCCGATACCGCCAGCTTCGCTCATCGAAACATTGTTGGTGATGGTCGACGCGGTGATCGTCACCTGCTGAGTCACTGAGTTGCTGACCGCGCCGATGGCGCCGGCCCCCGGGGTTTGTGGCGTGGTGGTTTGATTGCCATCGAGGACCGAATCTTCGAGCACCAGATCGACATTCACTAGGGCGATCCCGCCAGCGGTCGGTGCTTCGTTTTGGCGAATATCGGCATTACGAATCGTCACCGTGCGGTTGGTATCAGGATCAGCCAATACCGCAACGGCACCGCCTCCCTGATCAAATTGGTCGCCTTGGCCGAGCACTTGGTTTTGCAAAAAGGTGGTGCCGTCGATGGTACCGCTGTAATCCACTGCTTCCAAACCACCGGCACCCGCGACCGCCGAGTTCGATTCGAACCGACCGCCGCTGATGCCAAACGAAAAATTGCTCAGCGCGTCGCCGAAAAGATACAAGCCTCCGCCGCCCGAATCGGATCCTAACGCTTGGTTCGAAATGAAACTAGAATCGGTCACGGTGACCGATGATCCTTCGAAATAGACGCCGCCTCCCGAGTCGCCTGCTGCATTGTTGGCAACGTCGACGGTGTCCAAGATCAAGGACGAATTAAATCCGCGGACGTTAACGCCTCCGCCGAGCCCGAAATCGGTATCGGAATCTCCGGTGTCATTGTTTTCGATCGTCGAATTACGGATCGTCAGCGTCTGTGGCTGATCCGTGGTCGAAAAATCGATTCCTCCTCCATTACCTGAGGCAATGTTGCGACGGAGGATTGAATTTTCGATCGTCACGTTGACACCGGCTTGGATTGCGCCGCCGGAGGAGGTGAAGCCGGGAAATTGCGAATCTTCATCAGCGCGATTGTCTTGCAGAATCACATCACGCAATACTAACGAACCCGAACCAAAGATATTGATCCCGCCACCGCCGGAACCATCATTTGCAACCCCATTTTGAATCGTCAAATTTTCCATGGTCAACGTGTGGGGAGCACCGCTACCGAAAATATCGAAGCCTCGTGAGACGCCTCCGCCATCGATGACGACCGCATCCGGCCCGTTACCGACACCGACAAAATCGAGATTTTGAGCTTCGAAAAGATCGAAACTGCCAAAATTCGGATCGATATTGTATGTGCCTGCCGCAATCTCGATGCGATCCGGCCCTGGATTGCTGTCCGCGGCCGCAATCGCGCCGCGAATCGAACAGGTTCCGTTTCCAGGCGTCGGAGATGCGGCACAGAAACTGGACTGTGGATCGGTATCGACGAGTGTATCGACGACGAACGTCGCCAGCACGCGACGCGATTCAAGGGACTCGACCAACAGACGGCGGCGTGAACTACGAGCAGCTCGCAGGGCACGACGCACGGAAAAACGGGACATAGATCGTCTCGGGGCTAAAGAGTTCCCGCTAGGATAGGGTATAACGCTATTGTGAAGCTAATCGGTGGGGTAGGATGCTGCAAGTAAATTGCATGTCATCCTGCCGAGATGTCCCCTTTTTCAAAGCATTCTTTTAACCGAAATTCCCGCGAGGTCGTTGTAGTGAAATTTGTTGACGTGATTGTCAAATTGGGAGATGAGACGAACCACGTCTACAAGGCGAGTCTGCCGCTTGAGATCGGCCGGATGGATCATGGCGAAGAATTGCTGCGAACCCAGAATGTCGGCAATGGCAATTTCCGCCTCGCTGTCGCTCCAATCGACATGATCGGCGTTTCGCGGCGCTCGATGCGGGTCGAGGACAATGGCGACGGTGGTCTGCGGCTAGTCAATATTCATTCAACCAACAGTTTCCAGGTCAGCGACGAAAATCTGGTCGTTGGCCCTGGGCAATCGCTTTCGGTATCGGGCAACGTCACCGTCAAATTGCCTCAGCAATTGATGCTGACCTTTACTCTCAAATCGATGAACGCGCCGGTCGAATATGACCGATCCATGCGGACGCTCGAAGCCGTCGAATCGAGCATGACCAACGGCACGCAGGACGCACGTCTTGGCCAACTGAAAAACGAAACGAGCGACAAAAACCCCGCCGCTGTCGCCGTCAGTCTGGTGCGTCAGGCACTGACCGTGGTGCAAAAGGCCGCCGGATCAAACGAATTTTTCGAAGCGGCGGTGCGCGCGGTCGCCAACATGATCGAACTCGACCGCGCCTTCGTGATTTTGTTTGAGAGCGATCACTGGACCGTTCGCTCAATGTTTTCGTTCGAATCAGATTCGTCGATTAACTTCACCGACAGCAAAACGATCGAACCGTTACCCTCGGGCAGCACCCGGCTGCTGGACAATGTGCTGCAGACGAAGAAGACAGTGATCTACGAACCCGATAGCTATCTGCAGACCGCAGGCTCGTCGATGATCAGTCTGGATCGCGCCGTTGCCGCGCCCATGTTCAACAAGGCGGGCGAAGTGATCGGGGTGGTTTATGGCGACCGCCGCGTCGTGGATGACCGCAGCAACGAACCGATCGGCGAACTTGAAGCAACGTTATTAGAAGTCATGGCCAGTGCAGTCGCCTCGGGTTTGGCACGCCAGCACGAGGAATCACTGCGAGCCTCGTTGACTCAGTTCTTCTCGCCCGCGGTGACCGATCGACTCGAGAAAAACGAAAATTTGCTGCTCGGCCGAGACGCTGAGGTGACTGTGTTGTTTTGTGACATTCGTGGCTTCAGTGCCGTATCAAAACGGGTCGGCCCCGCACGCACGATCGAGTGGATCAACGATGTGATGACGGAACTGAGTCAATGTGTGATTGAAACCGATGGCGTTCTGGTCGACTACATCGGCGACGAATTGATGGCAATGTGGGGAGCCCCCGCACAACAACCCGATCACGCCCTGCGTGCGTGTCGTACAGCAAGTCTGATGCTGAAACAAATCGAACCACTTCGTCAGAAGTGGAGTGATATCACCAGCGACCAGTTCGGCTTTGGAATCGGAATCAACACCGGCGTCGCCCAGGTAGGCAATACGGGATCAAAGGTCAAATTTAAATACGGCCCGTTGGGTAACACCGTCAACGTCGCTAGCCGAGTGCAAGGGATGACGAAGGCGTTTGGGGTTCGGGTACTACTGACCTCATCGACACTCGATGAAGTTACGAAGTGCCAAGGGGCAGCAAGCGAGATCGTACTGCAGACACGTCACTTGGCGGACGCTAAACCGCTCGGGATCAACGAGGTCGTGACGTTGTACGAATTAAATCCCGATGCCGACCCTAATTGGCAACAGTTGCGGCTGAGTTATGAAAAGGCGCTGGACTGTTATCACAAAAGTGACCTTGCCGGTGCTGCCAAGGAACTCGCATCGCTGGTCTACAAGAACGCCAACGATACCCCGAGTGTGTTGTTGCTGGGCCGAGTCGTTGACGCATTAACGCACAAGAAAACAGTCGTCGATCCCGTGTTCGTTTTCGATCACAAGTAGTGGGTGAGCCGCGACGCGTGAGCGGCCGGGTTTTTAGCGTTACCCGATGTCTTACGTCCCGCGACTGACAACCGCGTTACCCGGTGCCTTACGGCCCACGGCTCACAAAAGTCGAAACTCTTGGCGACTTTCGCGACGGCCAAGCCTAGTCCGAAATTCGGAAGCGAACGCCACCGAGTTCCTCGGGAAAATCGAAGACCTTGGAATCAAAGATATCGTCACTGGTGAACCAAGGTTTGCCGTTGGGCTGACGATACATCTTCTCGGTCTCGGTCTTGTTCAGCGGACGTGCTCCGATGCGGCCAAAGACTGCGATCTGATTGCCGCTCTCATCGACCGCACGATCACGGTCCATCCCACGGCTGATCGCTAACGCGTGTCCGTTCTTTGGCAACTTGTAACTGGCGACCAGATACGGCTGCGGACGAGGACTAAAGCCATCGTTTCCGTGCACCTCGGGACTCGTTAACTGGATCACTCGCAAACCGTTTTTACCATCGGCGACGTAGGCAAATTGGCTGACGTTGGTAATCCCAAGCTGGACATCGTGTGCATCGTTGATGCAACCGTTCGCGTCATAGATTTGATCCACATGGGCACGTAGCGGATTCTCGACATCCAAAATCGCGAGCCCATGTTTTCCAGCGGCAACATACGCATAAGTCCGTGCCACGTAGATGCCATGCGCATCTTCCAGTGGAACGTGATGAACCACGTGCGGGTGGGCAAGATCGGTGCAATCAAGCACCTTCACCCCTTCTTTGTCGGTGACAAATCCGTATCGGAACTGAACTGCGACGCGGTGCGGGTGCTCAAGTTCTTCGTGCCCAATCACACTGGTGATTTTCGGTTTTGTGGGGTCATCCAAATCGACCACCACCAGTCCTTCTTCGCAACAGATGTAGGCATACGTCCCGACGATCGAGATCGATTCGGCTCCGTCCAAAATCCCATCCGGATTGAACGTTAACGCTCGTTCCAAAAAGTTGTTCAGCGGATTGCCGTCCAGCAGCGTCCCGGCACCGACCAAGATCAGACCTTCTTCTTTGTCGGTCACATAAATGTAGGCATAGAGCGGATGCACTGCGGACTCTTCATTCGCAGGATCTTGTTTGCGAGTCGGATCGGGTGCAATCGTGCTCGGTGCAGCGACGCCGGTAGCATGCTTGGTTCGCACATAGAAGCGTTGTCCCAGCGGCGAGACTGGCGCGGTTGTGATCCGCTCGCTAAACGCCTTGTGATCGATAAACGCGATGTCAAAGACGCGGAAGCCACCTTCACCACAGGCGGCATAAATGTACTCGCCACGATGCTGCAGATCTAAAATTTCTGGCTTGCGATAACGCAGCGATAAGGTTTCTAAGATGTCACGCCCCGGATGCTCGTGGCTGTGTTCGAGTTCGCGGTCGTGCTCGAGATGTTCTTCGTAGTTGTCTGGATACGCAAGCTGATGCAGCGAGCTTCCGATCACCGCCTGCGGTTCGGTGGTCTCGGTCACGACAACGGCTTCAAAGCCATGCTCACCCGCAGCAACGTAACAGTACTTGCCAATAAAATTGGTGTATCCCGTTCCTTGCATCAACAACTGAGTCATGATCGCGTTGTTGTCGTTATTGACCGAAAGATGGCAATCAGTACAGCTTTTGGTTTCGTAAACGCCGCCATGGCCGGGATCGGTTTCGTTGATCAATCCGGCGCCACCGCGAACCGTATGGGGAACATTGGTGCTGAACGCAATGCCGCTCATTCCATCGCCACTGATCGTTTGTTGCTGCGTGTAGATCGCTTCGCGGTTGGCGTTGTAGCTGGTCACGTGAATTGCACAGCTACTGCGTGCCGGACCGATTCGATTTCCCGTCACCGTTCCATCGCGAGCGAGCATAAAGACATCGTCGCGTAACGTTTGAAAGTTATAGCTGGTTCGGTTTCGCGTGACGTCGCCTTCGTTATGAAGTTCCGGCGACTTGATGTTGGCGCGTTGTGGCAAATGGCATCCGAAACAACTCGGGTTCCACGAGCTATGGCAAGCGATGCACGACATATTTTCGTTGCGATGGGCACACGCCAATAGATCCTCAGTGCTCGTGCCGCCCCAAGTCGGACGTCCATCGGCGCCCATCCGTACCGTCTTGGCGGCGTGCGAACGCGCGTTGTAGTCAGGATGGTCCGGACGAACGGTATCGGCCGTTTGTTTGACTTCCCAAAACAGATCCGGTTCAACGGTACTGCGTTGGATCAATCGTGGCGGTTTTCCAGGTTCACGCAAGATCTCGAAGCGTGGTTTGTCAAAGGTGGTGCCGAGCGTCAACAGATTCGTGCCACCTTCGGGCGCCGCCGGACCGCTGGTTGGCAATCTCGCCACTTCGCCAGCCTCGAGTTGTTTGTCGACTTTTTCGACCAGCGATTCTTCGGCCGTGCCGTGGCAATCAATACATTGAATCTCGATCGCCGCGCGGACTTCGCCATACAGTTTCGTATTGCCGTGACTGTCTTGATAGAAGTGACAATCGACACAGTGCATCCCTTTTTCCATATGGATGTCCTGCATATGAACCGGCGCATCGGGGCGGCAACGTCCAACCTCTTGTTCGGTGGGCGTGGACGGCTTGACCGCCTCTTGAAGTTGTTCGGTCGACACCTCGGGTAGCCGATCGTTCTTCCAATCCAACAACGTGCCGTGACGGTCTTTCTTGAACACCGCTCGGTATACCCAACCGTGACCATGGAAATCTGCGAACTGGGTGTGTCGCAAATGAGGATTCAAATCGCTGACATTGGCTAGGAATTCAGGGTCGCTCCAGTGCCCTCGCGCGGCCGCTTCGTTCGGGTTGGACTCAGTCGCACGCATGTATTCTTCGGCGGTCAATTCCTTTTGTTCTTCCGGGTACATCAACTCGCCATCGGTTTCGTTATCCCACCACATGTAACCGAGATAACTGTTCAACACGTTGGTGCCGGGGTGAATGTGACACACCATGCACTGGCTTGTCGGCATTCGCAATTCGAATTTGTGTTGGATCGGATGTCCCGGTTGATCCTTGCGAATGGTCGGGTCGATGTATTTGACCCATTCATCTCGCTCGGCCGCCGCGGTGCCATTGTTACCGTACTTTGCCAAGAATCCGCTGGCGGTGGGACTGCGATCGTTCGCGTATAAAACGTGACACGCGCTGCAGCCGCTACTGCGATAGTCGCCGGGGTGGTCATTGGTGCCGAGAAAGTTCAGTGTCGGATCGAGCAGTCGTGTTTTTGCCAAACCGATGTAGACAGGGTCGGTCCGGTTTTCGGTTCCCAGCCCCCGCAAACTCAAACGTTCGCGTGGACGACCGGGTTCTTCGAGTCGTTCGGGAATCCCGATCTCGGGCCGAAAGCGACCGCCGCGCTCAAAGATCCGCAGTACGTTACCGGGCTGGCTGACCTGATACGGAATCAACGGGTTCAGCGACGCCAGCACGCCCTTGTGCCGCATTTCGTATTCCGTCGGCGGCGGTACGGTTTGCATGATCTGAGGCTTGCCGTTCATGCTATACGATTCGCCATGCTGAGGTCGCTTGTCCCCCGTGGCACCGTTGTTGTAAAGAGCGGCCCCCCACAACATGCACCCGTTGGTCATCATGCTCTTGCGAAGCTGTAGCACTTCGTTCGCGTGACATTGTCCGCACGCGATATGGGCAACGCGTAAATCACCCGGGTTCATAAACCGAATGAACTCGGGCGACTCGTGATTCAAGATCGTGTAACTGCGAACGGGATTGCCCGAGTCTTTCCAGGCCGGTCCGTACTGAGGCCAAACATGGGCGGTGCGAATGTCGGTCGCGGTGGCATCGCCACCGTGACAATCGGTACACCCGATTTGAATCGAGTTCACGGGATGCATGTGGCCCACATCGGTGTGGCAATGAATGCATCCGACGCTTTTCGCATGGGCATCGGCGGCGGTTTGGCGAGCAAGATCGTCAAAGCGGAGGTCTTCGGGAATCGGATAAGACGCATTGTCCGCGATCCCCAAGCGGCGTGCTAAATCCCAGGGATCTTCACCGCGACGTCCGATGTCCGGTTCACTCGCTCCGGCAACGCGTGCTTTGCCATGGTAGCTTCCCGCGGGAAAAGGAATTTTCTGTGCCGGGATATTTTCGGGCGGAATGTTGGGTGGCCCCGCAGTGACGCCCCCCGCAGTGACGATCGGAGCGGCAATCGAATCGGTGGCGGCGACCTGCGCCACGACCGGAGATTGGATTGGCGTTTTTGACTCGGACTGACGACTCGACTTCAGAAAATCACGCAGCGTTGCGATTCGCTGCTGAGGCGATTGGGCCCATCCAGCCGATGACGTCGCCAGACAAACAAGAAAGGTCAGCTGAAAGATACGTCGGCAGTTCATCAATCCATTCACCCAATCACTGCCAGCGTATTTGCTAGCTAGAACTCTAGGACCAGTTCGAGGAAGCCCGCCACGTGGTTGCGGAGCTCACCGTCGAGGTTCTGGTATAGGTCTTCCAATCCATTGCCGCCAATGAGTGTCGCGAGACCACCCAATAACAGAATGTTATTATTTAGCAGCGGACGGTATTCAAGGCCAGTGCTAATATCGGTGCCGATGAATTTGTGGACTTCTCCTGTGAAGAGATAGGTTTCCAGTGACGAGGTGTCTTCGAACCACAGAAAGTTGCAATTGTTGATGGTTTTCAGCCGCGGGGTAATGTCGGCGTCCAAACCTAGGTTAAACAGGTGCAAACCGGGATTAACGAAGTTGGTTTGCCCTTGGAATTTGCTTTGCCGCATGCTTGGATTCAGACTCAGCCGATTGGTCAGCTCGACGCCAAACAGCCGGATGCCTTGGCGTCCCCAGTAGCTGAATTCATTTCCGGCAAAGTTGGGATTGGCAAAAATCGCGTCAAATCCAGTCGCTTTGTCGTCGTTGGTGTCGCTGTCGCCTGAATTGAACAGATACGACGTGCGGAACCGAACCCAGTCGCGGTCATAGGACAGTTCAATCGCGGCCATGTAGGCACTGATGTCCACTTCGCGACCGGCGATTGGATTGAGCTCATCGCGGCCGAACACGTAATAAAACGCGCTGCTGACGTTGATCCGCTCCATGTGCCCATTGTTTGCGACACCGAAATAGTACGAGCGTACATCATGCGGCTGGAAAACACCGACCGGATCGGGACGAACGAGGAAATTGTTCTCGTCGAACTCAAACGAGGCCCGGTCGTGGTTGGCGTGAAATGAAACACTCGCGGTGTTACCGGGATACAAAAAATCCTGGCGATAGTAGTTCGCGATCCAGGTATTTTGGTTGCGATCGTCATCGATGACGTTCAACAGACTATTGGTTTCTTTCTCGGTTTGATCGAACCACATCAAATTGAATTGATCGCGATTGCTGTGTCGCGTTCCGAATAAACGAACGCCGCGATTGATATCCGCAAAGATAAACCCGCGGAAATCGCTGACAAACGGCTGGCTGCCGACACGGACCGAGGCAAAGTCGTAATACGGGCTGAGGTCAGAGATTTTCGATTCAAAGAACCATTCTTCGAGTGCAAAATCGTCTCGATGGCGACTCGTTCCCGCACGAACATCGGGGCTGACCACGCCTAATTCATCCGCAACCAAATGATTGACATTGTGAACCAAATTCAGCCGAAGTCGCCAATCGTTGGGTTTGAACGACGTGTTGCCGTGGAACAGGTCGACCGCAAAGGAAGTGTATTGAGCGGCGAGAAACGAATCAGGATCCCCAAAAAATCCGACTGCTCCTGGGTTGCGAGTCGCCTCGAACGGGGTCGTCGGCGTCGGCAATTGACGGCCTTCGAGCAGCGTCAAACTCTTGCCTTGCAACTTCAAAAACGTGTGCTGACCGATGATCGGATAGTCACCTTTGAGCACGTTTTGGTTGTACGGATCCCAAAAAGCGCCTTCGACACCTAAGTAATCATCGTTAAGCGGATGGCCTTTGCCGTAGCGGTCCGCATCGGGTTGCCCAAGTCGCCAACGATCCTCGACCGGAATAAAGTGGCTGCTGGTTTGATGCTCGGTCGGCAGCACGCCGCTGGGGCCTGTGAATCCGTACGGTGCATCGCGGGCGGCGACATACAGCGGATTGGTATCATCGAGGAGGTCTAGATTGATCCGCGGCAATTCGTGTGCAGGTTCGAGCGGATCACGCAGCACCTTGGGACGGATCTCGGCATCCCGTTCCTCGACATCCCGTTCCTCATCATCCTGGAATGGATCGACGTCACTAGCGTCCGCATCGGGTCGGATCTCTTTGATGATCGAATCGGATGCTTGACGGACAGTATTGCTCAGCAGATCTCGAAACGAATGCTGCGAACGCGACTCACTGGGCTCACTGGGCACTTCAGCCAAAGCTTGCTGGTTCGCCAGAACAGCTTGTTTTCCGGCGTCGGCAGTTGGCTTCGACGCTTCGTTTCCACCGGCCCCTTTTCCACCGGCCCCAAGCAGTTCTCTCAGCGTGACGCGGCTTTCAGTTGGGGAATCCACACCTTCCTCGGCGCGCACACTCAGCCCAACCCAAACCAGGTTCAAGGCGATTGCGACTGTGATTCCCCGAAGATCAATCATGTTTGTTCTGTATTCTTCCTCATTCTTCCTCGCCTCTGCAGCGACACGGGACGGGCTGTGACTGCCCCCCTTCACCCAACTCGCTCGCTAACGTTATCGGCCGAAAGTGGGGGTTCGCTTTGTATCGTTTGGTGAAAACGTGCGGATTATTCCGGTAGGCCGGTGCTGCAAATTCGCAATCTGCTTCGACTTGGCCGTCAACCGAACTAAGATGGGGGGAGGTAGAAATTGCTAGCCGATTTAAAGTGCCCCTCGCATCCTGTTTGCTCCACCCCGTTTTTTTGCGGCGAAATTGTGAATTCTATGACTGCATCGTCCCTCGGTCGTTCAAAAGCAAAACGACGTCTCGTGGCCGAACGGCTCGAGCAACGCCATTTGATGGCGGGGGGGGACGCGCTCGGGTTGCACAACGACCAGCTGCCGGCCGATGTGAACCTGGACGGGTATGTGTCCACTCTCGATGCATTGGTGGTCGTTAACTATTTGCAGCGAGTCGCAGGCGTGGACGAGTCGTCGGCGCAATCCACGCAGGCCGAAACCGAAGCAGCCGCCACGTCCCCCTCGATGGTCGATGTCGACAACAACGGCCACGTTAGCGCGCTCGACGCGCTCGTCGTGATCAATCATCTCAATCGCATGGGCATCGGTGAATCGACTGCGCTCGCCGAGTTGCCAACGGCTGATTTTGCGAATATCGCCAAAGCCAGCCAAGTCGATAGCGATGGTGTGTTCCAAGCCGCCAGTGACGAGTTTTTCGCATCGCTCAATGCCGCCGAAAGTCTCGGTGACCAAAACCTGCTCGAAGCGAGTGATGTCCAAACGCTATTGAAGCGTGCTTCGATGGCCACCAGCAGCAACGATGCGATCATCGCGGTGGTCGATCGCAACGGCCGAATTCTCGGCGTCCGAGTCGAAGACAGTGTCAATGCGGACCTCGTCAATGATCCCGAACAGCTCGCCTTTGCGATCGATGGCGCCGTGGCCAAAGCTCGCACCGCAGCATTCTTTAGCAGCAACGCCGCGCCGCTGACCAGCCGTACGGTTCGCTTCATCAGCCAGTCGACGGTCACTCAGCGAGAGGTCGAATCGTCGCCCGTCAGCGATGACCCCGCCTATCGCGGACCTGGATTCGTCGCACCGATCGGCGTCGGTGGCCACTTCCCACCCGAGGTGAACTTTGCCCCGCAAGTCGACTTGTTCGCGATCGAACACCAAAGCCGCGACAGCCAACTGCATGCCGGCGCCGACGGGATCACCGAGTCGACAGCCGTGACGAAGGACGACCAAACCGAAATCACCATCACGGGCGATGACTTTGTGCTCGGTTCGCGATTCAACGCCGATCCTGCATATGTGCCGCGAAACGCCGATCAATTCTTTCAAACATGGCCCGAGTCCTACGGCGTCGCAACCGAAACGTTTCTGGACAGCCAATCCCGCGGCATCGCAACGTTGCCTGGTGGCATTCCGCTTTATAAAGCGGTCACCAATCCAAATGGCTCAACGCCCAACGTGCCGCTCAGCGAATCATTTAACTTGGTCGGCGGAATCGGCGTTTTCTTCCCTGGCGAAGATGGCTTTGCCACTCACGAACAAGGGTTCCAGCACGCCAGCGAGCGAGGTGGCACTGCTCAAACCGAAAAAGAACGCACCAATGCATCGAAGGTGCTCGAAGCCGAATTCACGGCACTGATTGCCGCCGCCGGCACGGGACTGGTGGGACCCTCGGCATTCGTTCGCGACTTGAGCGAATTCAATAACGCCCTGCCATCGCTTCCCGATTTCTTCTTGCCCACCGGTCGCATTGACCTCGTCGGCATCACGCTGGAAATCTATGGACCGCACCCCGATCCATCATTCCGCCAACCGGGTATCGATCGTCTGATCCAAGTTGGACGTTCGCTCGGTCGAGGCAGTGATTCGGGTGAAAACAAAGTCGTCAACGGAGACGGCGACACATTGCTCGCCGGACAATCGGTCCCCGAAGGCTGGTTGGTGGCACCGCATGATTCGGCCGTCGATACCGAATTGACCGCCGAACGAGTCGAGCAGATTATCCTCACCGGCGTGAACGAAGCCGACCGCACGCGGGCGGCGATTCGATTGGATATCGACAACAACTTCCGTCCCGGTGCGAAAACACGCATGGTACTGGCAGTCGCGGATACAAACGGCGAACTGCTGGGACTTTACCGAATGCCCGACGCGACCGTCTTTTCGATCGATGTCTCGATCGCCAAGGCTCGCAACACTGCCTACTACGCCGACGCCGATGCACTGCAAGCAATCGACCGCATCGACTTCAATGGCGACGACGTGTTCGGACCGATTACCCAGTCGCTGGAAAACGCTTCGGGTGACACCGTGCCACTGGGCACCGCACTGACCAACCGCACCTTCCGTTTTATTGTCGAACCTCGCTATCCGACCGGTTCCAACGTCGATCCGTCACTTGCTGGTGGCTTGCAAAACGACTCGGCTGCGGACCTGTGTGACCAGAAACCTGGAGCATGCCAGCAAATTGCACCGCACAGTATTCTGCGGACTGCGGGAATCAATCCGGTCACCGCCGAGAATATCGTCAACGATCAACCGCTGGATTTTGACGTCTACGGAAGTACAACCACCAACAGCTTCTTGGCGTTTGATGCCTTCAACCCAAGCCGCAACTTCCGCGACCCAGGTGACGCCGTCGTCGTGGCTGGCACCAATGAGGTGCAACCGCTAGCAAACCAAAACGGCATCGTTTTCTTCCCCGGCAGCACCCCGCTTTACATCGGCAACTCGCAAACGACGCTCGTTGGCGGTTTTGGCGTCAGCGGTGACGGGGTCGATCAAGACGACGTGGTCACCTTTGCCGGGCAACAAGGATTTGATCCCAACGCCTCGATCCGCGTTGATCAATACGTTGTCGGCGGCGTACGGCTGCCATTCCAGAAATTCAATCGCAACCCATTTGCTAGCTAGCGCCGCGATAAACCTTGCCGGTTGTTCTAGCTGTAATGGATAATTCGATTCCCCGCGTCAAGGTGGTGCGATTGTGCCGATCTTTTGGCAAGGCGTTTTGTTTTCTTGCCAAACGGATGGATGATGAATATCTCGAATCGACTTCGATCGATCGCCACGGTGTCACTCGGCGTCGCGATGAGTCTGGCGACCGCTTCCGGCAGCGTTGCCCAATCTCCCCGCTACCACGACGACGCGTTGTATTACCAGGGAAGTGAGATCGTCGACAACGAGATGCCTCACTACGAGATGCCTCATTACGACATCAACGAGTACGAGATCGCGGAGGACCATGCCTACGTGCACGAGCATGCGTCAGAGCATACGACCGAGCACGGGCACGAAGAATTCCACACTTCGCACCACGGCATTTGCCTTGATCCCGGCCATCCACGCAAACCCAAACACGAACAACCGGGCGACATCAATCGCGGCGATTGTCCCCCCAAGCGATATCGGATGGACGATTGTGCTCGAGCGGGCAATCCTCACTGCGTCGCCCCGTGGGCCAAATGCAGCCCCAACAAAAAATACAGTGCATGGTTCGTCGGCGGTGGAGCCGCATTTTCAAAGGTCCCCGATCTGCATCCGGGTCTATTGCACCGAGGCCGCGACCGCAAAACCAATGCCGACCATGGCTACGGCGAAGGCACCTGGGGAATGGATTACAGCGGCTTGTTTGGTCACGCCAATGTGTGGCTGAAATACACCTGTGGGCGAAAACAGGGTGGCGAGGGAGAATATCGAACCGATGGTGAACCGAAAGTAATCGCACGCGTCAAATCGCTGTTCGAACATGACCACGGACATCACTAGCGAGATTGCGATGATCGCTCGGTTGGCGCCGGTAAGATACTATTCGGAAATAACTTCGTGATTCCAGTTATGTTACAAATCACGCGGGAAGTGTTTTCTTTGTAGTGGACGAGGCAACGAGTCCTGTCGTGCCACGAAGTCGCTGGGACTCGTTGCCTCGTCCACTACCTCCAATGCTGGCCGACCTACGCACATTCCAGCAAAGCTCTAGCAGAACGGCCCAAGCGTCACCGGAGGCTTCATGTCGTTCGAGTAACATCTTGAAATGACGAAGTTATTTCCGAACGGTTCCTAAATGCACCAAAAGTCTTGGCGACTTTCGCTACGCCAGGATTTCTTTGACAACGCGGCCGTGCACATCCGTCAGCCGAAAATCACGTCCCGCATGACGGTAGGTCAGCCGGGTGTGATCGATTCCCATTTGATTCAAAATCGTCGCATGCAAGTCGTGCACATCGACTTGTCCGCGGACGATCGATTTTCCGATGTCATCCGTTTCACCGTGAACGATGCCCGCATTGACGCCTCCGCCCGCCAGCCAAATCGAAAAGCAATCGCCGTGGTGGCCGCGTCCGAACTTGCCTTCTTTCGTAGGCGTGCGTCCAAATTCGGTGGCCCATACGATCAAGGTTTCGTCCAACATACCACGTTGCTTCAAGTCGCGGATCAGTGCCGCGAGCGGTTGGTCCGACGCCTTGGCCAGCGGCTGATGTTCTTTCATGTCGCCGTGCGAATCCCAATTGGGGCGTGAACCGCTATCGACAAGCTCGATGAACCGCACGCCGCGTTCGGCCAAACGTCGAGCAACGATGCATTGCCAGGCAAAACTTTGCGTGTCGCCTCGCTTCAGTCCGTACATGGCGTGCGTTTTGTCGTCTTCTTGCTGAACATCAAACGCTTCGGGACCAGCGGTCTGCATGTGAAAGGCGGTCTCGTAACTCTTGATCCGAGCCGCGAGTTGGGAATCGTCACTGCGGCCGGCAAGATGTTGACGGTTCAACACGTCGGC
This sequence comes from Novipirellula rosea, assembly GCF_039541335.1. Lineage (NCBI taxonomy): Bacteria > Pseudomonadati > Planctomycetota > Planctomycetia > Pirellulales > Pirellulaceae > Novipirellula > Novipirellula rosea. Next base: position 32,201 of record NZ_BAABGA010000067.1, read on the forward strand.
TAGCTGTAACTCCATTTGCTGGATCTTTTGCTGGGTGGTTTTGGCGCCCAAGTTCGCGATCGGTTCCTTGCCTGGAATCACTCGTGTTCCCTGGTGATACGCCGGCAAAAAATCGCTGGCGTAAACTTGAGTCCCACCGTACGGCAGGTGCGGCGCGATCACGATGAACGAGGGCAGGTTTTGATTGACGGTGCCCAAGCCATAACTGAGCCACGATCCCATGCTCGGCCGCGTGAAGGTTGCCGACCCCGTGTGCATCCCGACCGCCGCTTCGGTGTGATCAAAGTGCGCCGACTTCATCGATCGGATCAAACAGATGTCTTGCATCGAATCGCGAAGGTGCGGAAACAGATCGCTGACGATGGTTCCACATTGCTTGTTCGCGCTCGACGGAAACACGCTGCCCATCAACTTGTCTTTGCCGCTGCCGTCACGGCCTTTGCCAGACGATTTTGGATCAAACGTGTCGATATGCGAGACACCGCCAGTGGCAAACACCATAATGATCCGTTTGGCCTTGGCCGGAAAATGCGGTGGTTTCGGCGTCAACGGTCCGCTCGGTAGCGACGTGGGTTCCTCGGCCGCCATCAATTCGGAAACGATGGCTGGGAACAAGATTGAACCGCCAATCAGCGAGCGGATCGAGTTGCGACGCGTAACGCGAGGTAGATTCATCGTGTCAACAATCGGTGGGTTGGATCAATCAACATACAGAAACTCGTTCGTTCGCAGCATCGATCGCGTGAACGCCGTCCATGTCTCTCGCTCGCGAACCGCTTTATCATTTTTAGATTGCTTCAACGCTTCATTCATCAACCGCATCCACTCGGTGATGTCGCTGCGTTCGGCCGTGGTGGGTGGACGTCCAAGGATTAATTCGTACGCCAACACTAAACGGGCGTCGTGATCCAGGTCCGGCTGCAGTAATCGTGCTGCCAACTTCGCTGCTTTCTCATGCACGAAAGGATCATTCATCAAATACAACGACTGCACCGTCGTCACACTGCTGTCACGCACCGACGTGCTGGCGTTTTGGTCGGCACCGTCAAACGTCGTAAAATAGGGTCGGGCATTGAGCCGAGCCATCATCAAGTATACGCTTCGTTTGTTCGAATCATAAACGTCACGAAACGGATGATGCTGAGTGTATTTCCACTTGTCCTTTGGCGGAAACGGATGCGGTTCGCGTGGCATCTGCGTATCTAATTCGCCGCTGAGCAGCAGTAGGGTGTCACGCAGTGATTCCGCATCGAGTCGTTGGCGATTGAACCGCCAATGCCAATCATTATTGGGATCAGCTTGGATTGCGGCCGTGTTGTGGTCGCCTTGCGAGCTCAGTTGATACGTCCGCGAGAGCATGATGCGTCGATGCATCTGCTTGATCGACCAACCGTCGGCGATAAAGCGAGACGCCAACCAATCGAGCAGCTCAGGGTGCGTCGGCGGCAATCCACGCACACCGAAGTCGCTGGGGGTTTTCACAAGCCCCGTACCGAAGTGATAATGCCAAATGCGATTGACCATTACGCGAGCGGTGAGCGGATTATCCGCGGCGGTCAACCACATCGCCAATGACAATCGGCCGCTGTGCCGAGTCTCTTCGGCGGACAACGTCTGACCGCCCAACACTTCGAGGAAGCGGCGAGGAATCACGTCGCCGGGCTTTTGCGGTTCGCCACGTAGATGAACGGCGGCGTCGTCCGCATCCCCGTCGGCCATCGCATAGACAAGCGTCTTGCTCGGTTTGCCTTTTTCTACCAGCGGCACAAAGTCGCGAGGTTTGGAATCAAGCTCGATTCCCGGAAAGGGATAACGGCTGCTTGCTAAGATTCCATACAGTCCGTAGTAGTCGTCTTGTGAAATCGGATCAAATTTATGGTCGTGACATCGAGCACAGGTGATCGTCATCCCTAGCACCGTGCGGCCGATATTGTCGAGCGAGTCTTCAATCGTCAAGTGTTGCGGGTAGTCTTTGACGACCGAGCCGAATCGCCGTGAAATCGCCAGGTACCCCGTCGCGATCGTTTGCTCGTTCCGCTGATCATCCGTCATCGCAGGCAACAAATCGCCAGCGATCTGTTCTCGCAAAAATTGGTCGTACGGTTTGTCAGCGTTCAGCGAATCGATGATGTAATTGCGATACCGATAAGCTTCTGGAATCGGATAATCCGAGTTATCGCCAGCGGTGTCGGCATAACGAACCAAGTCCATCCAGTGTCGCCCCCAACGCTCGCCGTAATGAGGCGATTCCAACAACCGATCGACGACCTTTGCAAACGCGTCCGAGGATTCGTCCGCCAAAAAGGAAGCGACCTCGTCGGGCGACGGAGGCAAACCGATCAAATCGTAGGTCGCTCGCCGAAGAAGCGTGCGTTTATCGGCGTCGCCGATCGGACGCAGCCCGTGCTGGTCCAGTCCGGCTGCGACAAAACGATCGATCTCGTTGTATCCCCAGCTCGCATCGTTGGGTTCCGGCGGGATGGGATCCGCGATCGGTCGCAACGACCAAAATTGACGAGCCTTGTTCACATCGATCTTCTTGCGAACAAAACGAGTAGCGTCGCTGCGAGGATCGGGGGCCCCCATTTTGACCCAGCTTTCCAAATCCGCTATCTCGGCGTCCGACAATTTTTCATCTGGCGGCATCTCCATCGCATCGTCGTACCGCACCGCTTGAATTAACAAACTGTGTTCCACATCGCCTGGGATAACGGCAGGTCCGGTGTTACCGCCACGACGCATCGTCGGCCGCGAATCGACCAGCAATCCGCCTTGCAGTTCATCGCTTTCGCTGCTGTGACACTCGTAACAATGCGTGGCCAGCAGAGGGCGGATGCGACTTTCGAAGAACGCCAATTGCTCGTCCGTGATCGGCGGATCGTTTGATCCGTCATGCTTGCCACGCCACAGCTCGATGCCGGAAAAGTTCGCCGCACCTCCCTTGCTGGTCAGCTCGATCGATCCCTTGCTGACATCGACGTACCACGGCCCTAGCTTTTGCCACTTGCCGGCGCCGCCGCTGTTGAACCGAGAAACCACCGTCTTACCATCGACACGAATCTCGTACGTCTCGGCGCGGTTATCCTCCCACACATACAGGAACACGGTGAAGGTGCCGCCAGGAAGATTTTTAAGCTCGATGCGATTGCCGTTCCAGCGACTGCTGCGAATCATCTTCGCTCGATCCGCATCGGTCGACGGCACGAGCGGAACGTTTTGTTGTTCGAATGCTTTGTCGGTGCAAACGTAGTTTTTCGATTCACGGCCTTCCCAAACATGCCCATCGATGACGACCTCGGGGCCATTCAAATTCAGCCCACGAAAAAACACCGCACCCTCGTTGGCGTCCGAAGCGGACTTGAGCGCCACCGAAAACACGAGGCTCATGGCGACTCGAACAGAGAAGTGCACTCGCAAAACTCCTGGGCATCGATCGGGGTGGGCTCTCGGCACTCGCTGTTAGGTTCACCGAGAGAGATTTGGGGGGAGCACAGCGTAGGCGGGACGAATTCAAACGAGTTGAATCAAGATCAGATCATCCATCATCGATCCGCCTTAACGGTCTCAATCCCAACGATTATAGGCGTCCCCCCCGACGAGTCACGCTGCAATTCGCCTCAGAGTCAATAGATTTTGGCAAATGGATGCTCAATCCCACGTTCATACGCCGGGAACCATCGTAGTGGACGAGGCAACGAGTCCGTGGGATTGAGCCTTGGGTGAGGGACTCGTAGCCTCGTCCACTACGATTCCGATTATAGATCGGCGAGCCGTTTTTCGGCGTCACCAAAGTGATCGAGTTTGATGTCCATCCGATCCATAATCGAAAGGTACATGCTGCACAGTTTGCGATTCTCGTTTCCCTTGTCGATGTAATCGAGCACGCGGCCGGTTTCGAGTTCGCCCGACAAACCGCCGGTCAACAATACGGGAACCTTGTTTGAATCGTGTGCATTTCCCGACCACATGCTCGAAATGAACAGCAAACACGAATGGTCCAGCACGGTGCCGTCCCCCTCGGGCATCGCATCCAACTTGTTGGCCAAGTAAGCGTACTGGCTGCAGTAGTACCGCGAGATCCGCTCATACTCGTCCGACTTGTCGCGGTGCGACGCCGAGTGATGCGTGCTTTGCACATCCAGAAACGGATAAAACAACCCCGACAAGTCGCGGTTTAGCAGCAGCGTGGCAACGCGAGATTTGTCGCTCTGGAAACCGAGCGCGACGATGTCGCACATCAACCGCATGTGTTCGCGAATGTCTTCGGGCAATCCATCGTCGGGCCGTTTCATCATCGCGATCGTTTTGCCATGATCTTTGGCTCGCGAGGCGGCCTTGTCGCGAGCCGCTCGCATCGACGCGGCTCGCTTTTCGACTTCACGGACGCTACTCAAATACTCCTCGAGCTTGGCCTTGTCCGCCGAGCTGACTCGGTGACTCAGCGACACGGCGTCTTCGCGAACGCGGTCCAAAATACTCTCGTTGCGACGGCTGCCGTGATTGTCAAACAACGCGTCAAAGGCGAGTGATGGATAGACTTCCATTGGCACCGGGGACGTCGAATTCTGCCACGAGATGTGCGAACTGTAAGCCATCGAAAAGTTGGTTTCATGATAACCGGTCACCGGTTGCTCGCAGCCCAAGACCATACTGGGGACGGCCGTCTGCTCTTGGAAATGGTTCGCCAACATTTGATCCATGCTGATGCCGCCACGCAGCTCGGATCCCTTTTGCAGCGATGCTCCCGACAAGATATTCCCCGTTTGCCCCGGGTGAATACCAACACCTGTCGCATTTTCGTTGAACAGCCCGGTGATGAAATTCATCTTGTGTTTCAGCGGTTCCATCGGCTGCAAACTTTTACCCAATTCCATCTGGTCGCCACTTCCCTTGGCCCACCAATGGTCGCTGTTGATCCCGCACCCCATAAAGACCGCTGCAAAGCGTTTTGGGGAATCGGTGGGATCGTTGCCGGCCACGGTTTCGCTTCCCCAAACGGGAATCGATTCCAACCACGGCAGCGCCATCGCGACGCCGGTTCCCCGCAGCAGCGTGCGGCGAGACAGTCGGTGGGAAGCCGCAGTCGACGCGGATGAAGAGGCCGCGGCAGATGTTTTTTGTTGAGATCGATCCATGCTAGTCTTCATCACTCGAGTTCCAATTGGGTTCGTTTATTCAGAAACGCCGGGCTCGTCACAATCACTTCGATCATGCTGCTGAAACGGTGATCCTGTTCCGCCAGCGTTGACTGCATCTGAGCAATCGTTGCTTCGTCCGAAAGTTGCAATGTTCGCCCAAGTCCATAGGCCAACATTTTACGACACAAATTTTCAACAAAGTCGTCTTGTCGTTGGTCGCGAATGTATTGCAGCAGCCCGGCGAGTCCGCTGCCTTCGCTCTTGTCCGGAAACACCGCGGTGTCATCCACGGCGCGGCCGCCAAGATCGGTATCGCGTGATTCGCCCACGGGTCCATAGCCTTCGAAAGCGAGTCCAAAGGAATCGATCCGCTCGTGACAGCTCGCACAACTCGCATCCGCACGATGACGGGCAAGCGCCTCGCGAAGCGTCAGATCACCGAGTTTCGATTCGTCTTCGGGAAGCTCGGGAACCGTCGCTGGCGGCGCGGGCACATTCTCGCCGAGCATCCGTTTGACCACCCAATTGCCGCGTTTGACCGGACTGGTACGCAGCCCCGGCGAGTTGTACGTCAAAAAGACAGCCATCGGCAACATTCCGCCCCGTCCCCAACGACTTGCCTCGTCGAGTTTGCTCCAGCCATGGATGGAATCCGCAATCTGTTCGGAGGGCACGCCATAATGTTTCGCCAACTCGGGATTCACAAACGTGTGATCCGCATACAAACACTCAAGAACCGAGGCGTCGCGATCGATCATGTCCAAAAAGAAGCGAACCGGTTCCTCGTACATCGCCTGCCGCAATTCATCGGTGAATTGCGGAAAACGGCCTCGATCGACTCCGTTGTGCTGTTCGAATCGCCGGAAATCGAGCCAGTTGCCTGCGAACTCTGTCGCCAAACCATGCACACGCTCGTCACGCAGCATACGGCGAACTTGGTCGACCAGCACGCCGGGCTCGTGCAAACGCCCCGACTCGGCAATTTGCATCAGTGCCGGATCAGGCATGCTGGACCACAAAAAGTAGCTCAGCCGACTTGCCAGCGCCACATCATCAAGCGGCTGCACGCCCGGCGTTCGCGGCGATGCAATCGTTTCGCCACCGCCGTCACCCGGCAGATCGACGCGATAACAAAAGTGAGGTGACATCAACACGCGAACCACGCTGTCGCGGATCGCGTCTTCGTGACTCAGTCCATCAACGTCACGCAGCGTTTGATAAAACGCTTTGATTGCCTCGCGTTCTTGACGCGACAACGGACGGCGAAAAGCACGCTCGGTGAATTCGACTAACGCTTGAACATGGACCGGTTCCGACTGAATTTGCAACTGCTCCAGTCGCCGGAATGTCGCGGACATATCGTCAAAGTAGCGGCGGATCGCCGCCAAAGCCTGATCACTCGATCCCAATCGGCGGGCCTTGGCGAGGTAAACTTCCGCCAGCCCTTGGACTTTTTCAGTGGACGTCGCATCTTTGTCCTCGGCGCGATAACGGTCGAATTCACGGTCCCGCATGAAGGTCGAGTCCGTGCGATCAAACCAAATGAATCCGCTATACTGCCGCATCGGTGCGGACGTGACGAAATCAAGCTCGGTCCACAATCGATCGATCTGGCGCTGCTGCGATTCATCGAGCATCAAATCATACAGCGGGGCATCATCGCGAAAGTATCCCATTTGGCTATGGAATCCCGCGCTCAAAAATCGCCCCTTCAGTTTCTTTTCCGACTTCGCATCCAGGTACACCCGGGCGCGTTCGGAGATGAAAAACGCATCGGGAAAAATGCTGCAGAACCGCTCAAGCGATTCGTGCATCTGATCCTTCGCCGCGTCGTCGGCAGCGGTCATCGCTTGGGCCGCCGCTGAGTCCGCAGGCAAACCGAGATCACCCTCGGGCAAGGGCGTGCCCGAGTAACGTCGACGATTCTCCACAAATTGCCGGTTCTTCCACAGCACCAATGGCTGAGACCCGTTGTTCATTTCGGGGGAGGTCAAATTCGGTACTTCCGGAACCAAGCTTTCGCGTAGCGTCGTGACAAACTCGGCTATTTGTTCACAGCCCGCTCGCGCCTCGGCCTGATGTTGCTCCGTCGCTCCCGCCGGCAATTCGAGCCACATCGCCTGTATCGCCGCGATCACGCCTACCGATTCCGCTTCGCCCGTCAACATCTCCCATAACGTCTCGGCATATCGCTCGCTCAAACCGTGCTGGCGTGCGAGTTCAGTCAGCGTTACGCCCGAGCGTCCCAGCGGGTCTCGATTTTGGAACTGCCAAAGCAGCATAAAGTAGTCGTCATAATCAGTCCGTTGCCGGTTGTAGAAATCGACAATTCGATTGACACAAAACTTGTCGCGATCGGTGGGGGTGATGACCGGATGGGGTGCAAACTCGAATCCCGTCGGCGTTAACGCCAAATGCTCCGCCACGGATTGCGCGGCCGCGAGATACTTTCTCAACAGGGCAGGGGACATCGTCAACGATTCCCCCGAGTTGTCGAAGCCCGCTTCGTTGGCCGGGTCAATCGGAAACGCGTTTGCCGGTTGGATATCCACTCCCGTCAAATCACGAATCGTGTGGTTGTACTCGGCGTTGCTTAGGCGGCGGGCCAACACGACGCCGGGATCCCCGGCGGTGCGTTTGGCTTCGGCGTCGCGGACCGCTTCGATCCAGCGGACGACTGATTCACGCTGCTGCTGTGTCAGCTGCTCGTCAGCATCCTCGGGAGGCATATCACCCGCTTCGAGCCGCTCGAGAACCACCATCCAGCGGCGAAAATTCTTGACAACCGATGCCAGGTCCTGGTCGACACTCAGATCCAAGTCGCCTTCGCGAGTCACGTCGTTATGACAATCGGCACAGTGGGTCTGCAGCAGCGGCTGGACGGTGTCGCGAAACGTGACCGTCAATGGCTGTTCAGCGATCACGGTGACCGTGTTCATCACGAGCAAGCAAGCAACAACAAAACGCAACGTTTTCATAGGTGCGTTGGACCAATGCGGGGCAGGGCAGGGGGGCTAAAAAAGGCAGCCAGGTGGGGAAGGAACGATGCATCGAGGATGCCACAACAGTCTACAGACTATCCCTTGATCATGGTCACCTGAATTCGTCTTGGCAGGCGAGAAAACCGGAATTGAGCAGGAAAATCGGCTCTCGAGAGCGAAATGAGCGATGAGTTAACCCGGCGATACAGCTTCTGCTGAAATCTTGGCGACGCGGCTGCCGGGTTTCTGCTCGGTTCCAAAGTTGTTTTTGGCGAGGTCGCAAACCGAACCAACGGCACACGGTGTGCTTGGTTTGCTTGTTGATCCCTCAAAGCTGACCAAACCCCCATCCCTCCGAGATTCATCATGAACGGAAACGCCATTCATCATTCGTGTTGGGTTCATTCCAATCCGCTGACACAGCGATTTGATCGATTGTCAGCCACCCACACCAGCAACGTTGCCGTGGTGGGCGGCGGAATCACCGGACTTTCGACGGCCTTGGAATTACTGCATCGCGGATTCAGCGTGGCGGTCTACGAGGCAGGGATTATTGGCGGAGGAACCACCGGCGGCAGTACCGGCCACCTAGACGCACATCCGGAAATTGGTTGCGGCGAGTTGCTGTCAAAACTGGGTGAAACGGCAGGCCGCGAGTACGTACAGCTTCGCCAAGCCGCGATCGCTGCGATTGAACACCGCGCCGCTAACTATTGCGATTTCACTCGCGTACCAGGCTACTACTATTCCGAACATGCCGACGATGCCTCTTCGCTTCGCGACGAATGCGAGGCCGCCGCTCGGCTAGGGTTGCCGGTCGAATGGTGTGACAAGCCGCCGCTACAATTCGCAACCGTCGGCTTTCGAATCGACTCGATGGCACGTATGGATTCGATGGCCTACCTGCGACGATTGACTGATTTGGTAGTCGAAGCCGGAGGTAAGATTTTTGAAAAATCAATCGCTCGCGTCTCGCTCGAAGAACAAACACGCGAGCTGTCCGTCGGCGACGGGACCGCCCACTTTGACCATCTGGTGTTGGCGGCCCACTGCAACAAATCCGATTCGATGCTGCTGGACATCGAAACACCGGCGTATCAATCCTATGCACTACTGGCCGAAGTGGCCAATCCGCCAGCGGATGGACTGTTCTGGGACAACTCGGATCCTTACTTCTACACACGCCGCTGGGGAAGTGCGTCGCCGAACAAGATCATCGTGGGCGGCTGCGACCACCGGACTGGCGATGGTGACACCAAACAAGCGCAAGCGGATCTCGAGGAATATGTCCGTCAGCGATTTGACGTCCGCTCGATCGAGTCGCGATGGAGCGCCGAGCTCTTTGAACCTACTGATGGATTGCCGATGATTGGCAAAGTCCCTGGCAAGGAAAACGTCTGGATCGCGACCGGATTGAGCGGCGTCGGATTGACTTGGGGCACGGCGGCAGGATGGTTGATTGCTGACCAAATCTTTCGCGGATCTTCGACGCTGCAGGATGCCCTGTCGCCGGCGCGACTAAGCGTCTCGGCGATCACCGGAGCCGTCACCGAGATGGCTGCCCCGGTCAAAGGCATGGCTCAGCGAATTCTGCCCGCAAAAAAAATCGATCCCGTCACCCTTCGTCCTGGCGAAGGTGCGGTAGGAGATATCGAAGGCGTTCATACCGCAATTTGCCGAGATAAAAGCGGCGTGCTGCATCGATGCGATCCCGTCTGCACTCATATGGGCGGTACGGTTTCCTGGAACGAAGCCGAACAAACATGGGACTGCCCCGTGCATGGCGGCCGATTTACAAACTGTGGGAAACGGCTTTACGGTCCCCCGGAACAAGACTTGCAATCACCCAAAACAGGAAAGCAATAAACTCTTTTTCAAACGCACTGAGAAAATCGCCTGAGGATCGATTGCATGAACAAGTCAAAGACACGGGGAAACGCCAACTCGAAAAAAAGTCGACCAGCACAATCACAAAACCGACAACCGGGTATTCAGGCTGAAATGGAACCGCAACCACGTACGATCCGCGAGGACTACGTTGGCAGCGGCAAATTGAAAGACAAGGTTGCATTGATCACCGGGGGCGATAGCGGGATTGGTCGATCCGTCGCCGTGATGTTCGCTCGCGAAGGGGCGGACATCGCCTTTGTTTACCTGAACGAAAAAGAAGATGCCGAACAAACGCGGTCGCTAGTCGAGGCCGAAGGGCGAACCTGTTTGCCCATCAAGGCTGACATCGGCAAGGCCGCTTCATGTAAATCTGCGGTCGCAAAGACGGTCAAGAAATTTGGCCGTCTCGATGTGCTCGTCAACAATGCCGCGGAACAACATCCGCAAGACGACATCGATGCGATCACCGAGAAACAATTGGTTGCGACGTTCAGCACGAACGTGTTTCCGATGTTCTATCTAACCCAAGCGGCATTGCCGCACTTGAAAGAGCACGCGGGAAGCTCGATTATCAACACGACCTCGGTGACCGCGTATCGCGGCAGCCCGGGACTACTCGACTACGCTGCCACCAAAGGCGCCATTGTGGCCTACACTCGATCGCTATCACAGAAATTGGTGGATGATGGCATTCGCGTCAACGCGGTCGCACCGGGGCCAATCTGGACGCCACTGATCCCCGCGACCTTTGACAAGGAAAAGGTCAGCAAGTTTGGTAGCGACACACCAATGGGCCGGGCAGGACAGCCCGACGAATGCGGCAGCTGTTACGTCTTCCTTGCCTCCGAGGACGCCTCCTATATCACCGGCCAAGTGCTGCACCCCAACGGCGGCGAAGTCATCAACGGTTAATAAATGGTCAATCACGCCAACGGCTTGAAAAGCATTGTCGGCCAGCTTTCCAAGCTGGAACCGTTACGGTGATGCGCTGAAGTGAATTCGTTGATCCCACTGAACGCTGTCGTTCTCACATCGACGTTGAAACGCAAGGCGACGTCAATACTCGAAGCACGCCAACGGCGTGCAAAGCCGTGCGACAATGTATGCCGGATCGCAGCGGAGTGGAGGTCCGGCCTTCGAGGATTTCAGCCTCAAGTGACCTTGAATTGATCAGCGTGCTTGCCAGCAAACCGGGCGTTTGGGGAAATCTTTTCACTAGCAATTTGCAGCTCTTTCCGACGGACGCGCTCCGACGCTTCCTCAATAATCACGTCCTGATTCTCGCGTCCTAGCGTGCGACAGACGGGGTAATTGCTCGCGGAATCGACTGCAAAAATGTGCTCCGCATCAGCTAGTACGGCTACGCCAAAGAGGCTGCACTGTGCTGTTTTGGCACGACGAATGCTTACTGAATTCTTCCAATACCAAATCCCTTCCAACACTAGCAGCAGCAGTACGTGCCATCCCCAAACGGCCGTCTGCGAACAAGCAGGTTGGCAAAATGTCAACCGCCCCCTGGAGAGTCCATTCGTGTGTACGGTCGTTCCCCCTGCTAAAAATGTACTCGATGCGATCGGCAATACGCCCTTGATTCAACTGAGTCGTTACCTTGATGTTGCCGACGTCACACTGTTTGCCAAGCTAGAAGCGAGCAATCCAGGCGGCAGCGCAAAGGATCGCCCCGCTCACGAAATGATCCGTCAAGCGATCGAGCGAGGCGAAATCAACCGCCGCACCACCGTGATCGAATCCTCGTCGGGAAACATGGGAATTGGACTGGCCCAGGTCTGTCGCTACTATGGAATGCGATTTATCTGTGTGGTCGATCCCCGAGCTCAACGTCAAAACATCGAGATCATGCAAGCACTCGGCGCCGAGATCGATTTGGTCGAGCGACCACTCGAAGGCGACTTTTTAGCTGCCCGTCTCGCGCGAGTTTGCTATCTACTGGAAACCACTCCCGATTCTTATTGGCCTAACCAGTATTCCAATCCCGCAAACCCGCTGTCACATCGCATCGGTACGGTGCGTGAGATCGACGAGGCGTTAAAAGGCCAGCTGGACTATCTTTTTGTCGCCACCAGCAGCACTGGCGCTGCACAAGGTTGCCGCGATTTTCTGCGATCCATGAATCGCTCGACCCAGGTCGTTGCGGTCGACTCGGCGGGCAGCGTGTTGTTTGGCGGCACCGCCGGCAATCGCATGATTCCCGGGCTCGGTGCCGGCCGTGTGCCGCCGCTGGCACGCAACCAAACCTTTGATCATATCGCTCGCGTCAGCGACCTCGATTGTGTTGTCGGTTGCCGCCGCATGGCACACCGCGAAGCGATGTTGGTGGGCGGTTCCGCGGGCGGCGTGCTGGAAACCGTCCGGCGGATGCAAGAACAATTGAGCGGAAAGGTCTGTGCGGCAATCCTACACGACTCCGGCACACGCTATCTACAAACCATTTTCAATGACCAGTGGGTTGCAAATCAATTGGGATGCGACCCCGAAACGATCCGCCAGCGGGCGGGAATCACAAACGCAACGGAGAAAAAGGCGGTGATGTCATGAGCATTGGACTAAGAACGCAAGCCCCCCGAACCACGTCGGCACCAACCAAGCCCGAAACGGTTTTCCGAGTCGCTATCGTGGGCTGTGGACCGCGAGGAATGTACTGTCTCGAACGGATCACGCACGCGATCGAGCAGCAAAAAATCAGCGCCCCCGTTCAGATTGATATTTATGAACCATCGGCATTCCCCGGCGCTGGGGTCGTCTACGATCCTCGCCAACCCGAACATTTGCGGATGAATTTTGCCAACCACCAAATTGATACGCGGCATCCTGATTCGCGGCGCGAAGATCCACGCAATCGCAACCTAATCTCGATGTCGTTTCTGCAGTGGGCTGCGGCAAACCGGCCCGAGTGGTCGGATCCCACAGGCTATGCACCGCGGGGCGTGGTTGGTGAATACTTGCACGACTGCTTTCTGCGGATCATGGAAAGGTTGCAAAAGGTCGCCATGGTGAATCTGCATCCGACCAAGGTGATCGACATCGAAAACGCTCAAGATCGCTGGATTTTGAGCACGGCAAATAACGACGCCTGCTATGACGAGGTCGTTTTGACCGTCGGCCACGAAGGCTGGCGATCGGCCGAGTCGTATCGTATCGGCGATGTGATCGCGGACATTCCTTGCATCTTCCCGACGCAATCGCAACTCTCGTCGACAGCGGTTCCATCCGAATCGGTCGTCGCGATCCGAGGCTTCGGCTTGACCTGGATTGACGCCGCACTTTCGTTGACCGAAGGACGCGGAGGCAAGTTCACGGAGGTCGACGGACGATGGAGCTACCAGTGCTCGGGAAACGAGCCCAAGCGAATGCTGCCGTTTTCGCGTTCAGGACGTCCCATGCTGGCGAAGTCGCTTGTCACAGAAGAGCAGAAACTAAAACCGGTCTGGGCCAAATTCTCGAAACAACTTCGCATCCTGGCCTCGACCGCAAAACTGACTCGCACCAGCGACGATGAAAACGACAAACCTCATTTTCGCGCCGATGCTTGGCCGATTATCATCAATGCGGCTACGGAGGCGCTACACACCCTGCGGCCCGACGTTGACCGGTTTAACGTCCAGCAATGGTTTCGTGATTGGTCACGCTGGCGAATCGTTGACCGAGAGGTCGTCGCACAACTGCGACACTCCTACGATGTGGCGACCGGTCGCAAACCGGTCGACGAGGCCTGGGCCTTGGGATTGGCGTGGCGGCAACTCTACCCCGCTCTGGTCGAACTCGTCAGCCAAGAAGGACTCGCGTCGTCTAGCGTCGATGGGTTCCAAAGGATCGCGACCGAGATGGAACGTATTGCCTTCGGCCCTCCTGCCGAAAACGTCGGCCGTATCTTAGCACTCTACGAAGCCGGCTTGATCGACCTCAGCTTTCTTGCCAATGCAACGCCAATGCGTGACGCGACTGGTAAAAAAACGTTGGCCTGTGGCAATCGCGTCATGGAAGTCGACCTGATCATCGATGCGACCATCCCTGGGCCTCACCAAAACGAACAAGGCGGTATCCTCGACCGTCTGGCCAGCGATACTTTCGTGCATCACGACCGGGCAGGGCTGCATGTCAACGAATCGGGCCGCTTGGTGCAGCGAAACGGAGATGAACTACCTGGCATTGCCATCTTTGGCCGTGTCACCGAAGGCAGTGTGCTGGGCAACGACACCCTCAGCCGCACGCTTCACGCTCATCTGGATCGTTGGACCACCAGCCTCATTCACTCGCGAAAAAGGACTCTGTCCTGATGTCGGCCATCCCGAGCGAAAGAAGTGTCTCGTCGTCCGCCGTCATTAAAAAATGCGAGCAGGGAAGCCCCGATCAAGCGAAAACGTCTCTCGACAGCCGCTGTACCGGTACGCCCCCGCTGACTGCCCGTCGCGAACCGTGGATGAATTCGCTGCTGCATGATCCCGCATTGGCCTCGCTGTTGCAGCAGCATGGCTCGCCGCTGAACTTCGTCACCGCTGAGCCGATGCTGGCTAATGTTCGAGAATTGAATTCGGTCGCGAAGGCTCGGTCGTTGGACTTCCGGGTTTTCTTTGCCCGCAAAGCAAACAAATGTCTGACGTTTGTCAACGCAGCACCGCTAGCGGGCTCAGGAGTCGATGTCGCCAGCTTGAATGAACTGCAGCAAACACTCGACGCCGGGATTGCCGCCAGCGACATCATCTGTACCGCAGCGATCAAAAACGAGGAATTGATTGACGTCTGCGTTCGCAGCGAGATCACGTTGACAATCGACAACGAAGACGAACTTTCGCTGATCACTCAATCTGCAAAAAAACACGCCAAGACAGCGGTCGTGGCGATTCGGTTGAGCGGGTTTGTTCATGATGGCAAGAAACTGACCTCACGCTTCGGAGTCGACATCGATCAATGCGAGCGATTTGCAAAATCGATTGATGGGAATGACGTTCACGTCACCGGTTTGCATTTCCATCTCGATGGATATTGTGCTCGCCAACGGGTTTCGGCGATCGCGCAAACACTGGCGGTAGTGCCTCGACTGCGTGACTTGGGGCACTCAATCGAGTTTTTGGACATCGGTGGTGGGTTTCCGATCAGCTACCTGCCCAGCGGCGAGCAGTGGGAAACGTTCTGGAATGAACATCGCCGCGGGTTACTGAACCAGCGGTCGCCGCTGACCTATCGCAATCATGGACTGGGGCTGATCGCGATCGACGGAAAGATCGTCGGTAACCCCAACAGCTATCCCTACTACCAATCTCCCACTCGATCGGCTTGGTTGGCCCAGATTCTGGATTCGCCAGTTGCCAACAGCACGGTTGCAGACCAGATCCGCGACCACCGCCTGCAACTCCGCTGTGAACCGGGACGTAGCATCCTGGACGGTTGTGGCATGACGGTGGCCCGAGTCGAGTTTCGCAAGCAGAACAGCGACGGCGATTGGCTGATCGGATTGTCGATGAACCGGACTCAGTGCCGAACCAGCAGCGATGATTTCTTAGTCGACCCGATCGTGATTCCCCAGACTGACGGCTCAAAAAACGAACGACAAAACGAGCACTACGCCGAACCGATGGAAGGTTTTCTGGTCGGGGCCTACTGCACCGAGTCGGAGCTGATTTGCTTGCGAAAACTGCGATTCCCTGCGGGGATTCGTCGAGGCGACTTGGTCGCGTTCCCCAACACGGCGGGCTATCTGATGCACTTTCTCGAAAGTCGTTCGCATCAATTTCCACTGGCAAAAAACATGGTCTACGACTCATGTTCGCAGACGCCGTGGATGCTGGACAAAATCGACGCCGAGTAAGTCACGGTGGTAAAAACTTCAGTGGCGGGAGAGCAGTCGCAGCTAAAACGTTGGACTCCTTGTGATTTTTGGTAGCGCTGGCTTTCTGCCACCTCTCCACCAACTTCGCAGACTGCTGATTTAGTAGCATTGATTGCAGGCCGGAGGCCGACACACCCTCTGCCGGTAGCGTAAGCTACCGGTCAGGAGAGGCGGAAAAACATAGCCCGGAGGGCGACACATCTGCTGCCAGTATGTCGGACTCAGGCCCGTGCGTTTGCTACTACTTCAGCAATCACCTTCGTCGGTGGAGAGGTAACTGCAGTATCGGCCGGAAGAAAAACTCCCCCCCATTATCTGATGTCAATATCAACGTTTTAGCGGACCAGCGTTAGCCCCGGTTCAGTGGTGACAAAACCGTGGCTAGCGCCAAAACGGCTATCTAAATTAGCAGTCCAGTCTATTGCAGAGCTTGGCGAATCCTGAAGTCACGAAGTGACAACAAGTAGCTCCGGACGCCAGTCCGGGTTCGGCACCACGAAGCAAAGTAAGTCACAACGTGAAATTGATATCGAACGCTTTTCCGCGTAGGAAGGATCTTTAGCAAGATCCACTACGGCCAATGATTTGTTTCGCATCGCTCGCGACTTTGGATGTGAGGACGACCGTTTTCTAACGGCATCCGAAGCCTACGAAACATCGTGGCTGCCCCCGCGTGGGCACGAGCTTTGCATCGATGATCCGTCCATGATGACCGGGCTTTGCAATGTGTAATGGCAGCCCAAATTTTCGTTCCCCAAAATAGTGACGGATGCATCTTGAGATACCAAAAATTGAGCCGCTATTGGCGAATCACAGCTTCGGCAACAGGATTGGTTGTTCCGCTTGCGATGGCCACCACGGCGTTTTCGCAGCCCCCCAATCCTCGGTCCGAAGTGACTGACAATCGTTCAGAAACGAATCAACAAACACCAGATCGTTCGGAATCCGAGCAATCCGAAGGCGTTGAATATTTGACGCGTGGCCCCTTACACGAAGCCTTTGCCGAGCCTTACGACGCGAACCCCGAACCGAGTCCGGTGGTGCAAAAGCAACCCCCCGAACCCATCGACGAACTGCCTCCAGAGTATCGGCCTGATGGCAAAAACGTGACCTGGATTCCCGGCTATTGGTCGTGGGACGACGAACGCGAAGATTTCATCTGGGTCAGTGGCGTGTGGCGAGATTTGCCACCCGGTCAACAATGGGTTCCCGGATACTGGGACCGCGCGGATGGCGGCTACCGTTACATCGGTGGTTTCTGGGCCAGCAGCAATATGGCGGAAGTTCAGTACTTACCCGAGCCGCCTAAATCGCTCGAACAAGGTCCGTCGTCTCCCGCACCGGGCGAAGACCACTTCTACGTCCCTGGTAACTGGGTCTACGAAAACAACGACTACCAATGGCAGCCGGGATTCTGGTCCTCGTCGCACGCCGATTGGGTTTGGGTCCCCGCACAATACGTCTGGACGCCACGTGGATGCGTCTACCAAGCTGGCTATTGGGACCATGACGTAGCCCATCGCGGCGTCCTGTTTACGCCCGTCTATTACTCGCAACCGGTCTATCGAAATGCCGGCTACTCGTATCGACCACGCTACACGATCGATACAAGCGTTGGCTTATTTGTCCATTTGTTCGTCCGCCCCAGTCACCGCCATTACTACTTTGGTGACTACTACGGATCGCGTTATTCGAACAACTATTATCCTTGGGCAACACGCTACCAAGGCTACCAACACTATGATCCGTTTTACGCCAGCTTCCACAACCGCAACGGACGTGGTGGCAGCAACAATCTGTTGGGCTGGATCACCAACCAGTACCAAGTGTTTGCCGACAATGATCGCTACCGTCCCGCCAGAACGATCGCGGATCAACGCAACTTTTTGAGAACGAGCCAGAATGCGGAAATTGATCCTACTATCTTGCGATTAACCTCGGTCGGTGAGTCGTTGGATGCATTGGTCAATAATCAGGATTCCGATCTAAACCTGACTCCCATCGATAACGACGAGGTTGACCGTATCCGCCAGTCTCTCAATCCGCTGCGAGAACTCAGCCGCGAACGGCTCAACACGGAAGGCTCGTCCGCCAATGTGGATGCCTCGGCTAATGCTGACGCCAATGTCGATGGCAACAATGGCGGCGAAGCGAACGCAGAGGGCCGTGGGCGGTTACGTCTGCCAGGAGGAGATCGCCCTGCGTCCTCACCCGTCTCGGACCTCAGTAACGCTGCCAACGACTTGCTCAACGGCGGAAACTCTGACACGCAATCGCAGCCGAATGACTCCAACCGGGATCAACGAGGCGATACCGCAATGGATCGCGGCCGTGATGCAGCAAACCAAGCAGGACAACAAGCCCGTGACACTGCTGAGCAGGCACGTGACAGAGTCGAAGGAGCCCGTGACAGAGTCGAAGGAGCCCGCGATAGAGTCGAAGGAGCCCGCGACAGAGCCGAAGGGGCCCGTGACAGGGTCGAAGGGGCCCGCGACAGAGTCGAAGGAGCTGGCGACACGAGTGAACGTGTTCGTGACCGTATGGAACAGGGTCGCGATGCCGCCAACCGCGAAGCTCGCGACACCGCCGAATCGATTCGCGAGCGGATGGATCGTGCCAATGATCGGACCGGAGCCGGTGATCGGGTTCGTGATGCCCTCGATTCGGCACGGCCTGCCGATTCGCTGCGGAACTCCGATCCAACACGTGGTTCGGAAGGGGCCAGCAATCGCGTCGGCAACGAACTCCGTCGTCAAGCGGACCAGGCAACTCGTCAATCCGAGCGACTCGAGGCTCTACGTCCCGAGCGGCCTGAGAATTGGCCTTCGCAAATTCGTCGCAGTACTGACCGTGCGATTCCGGAACGACCACGCCTGAACAACTCGCGTGGCAATCGCCCCAACAACGTACCGGGCAACGTACCGGGCAACGTACCGGGCAACGCACCGGGTAATGCACCGGGTAATGCACCCAACAATGTACCGGGCAATCTACGGGGCAATGTGCCGGGGAACGTGCCTGGCAATCTCCTGCCTAACCGTGGCGGCAACGCGAACCCAGGGCGTGCCCTTCGCAACGCCACCGAATCGGCTGCACCGGCGATCCAGCAAGGCATTAACAACGCCACGCAAGGAGCGACCGGCGGCGGAAACGCGGTTCAAGGTGTACTCAATGGCGTGCTTGGCGGCTAAGCATCACGTTTGATAAAAACGTTTGGCGAAGGCGGGTTCGATCGAATCCGCCTTCGCTTTTTTTGTTTCCGTTGGGAATTAACGGACTACTTATCGCGGATCCGCACCGGTCGTCGCTGCTCGCCCGCCGATTCGATCGCCACGTAAGTGACTTCGGCCTCGGTCAATTTCTCGAGTTGTCCTTCGCGTTCGGCTTGCACTTCGACATGGATCGTGATCGACGTTTTGCCTTCGCGAACCAAGTGAGTCCAAAAGCTGAGCACATCGCCGACAAACACGGGGCGATGAAACTCGACGCTTTTCATCCCGACCGTCACCATCGGTTTTCGATCGGTCCCCCACTGACGAATTTCGTGGTAGGCACCGACTGCACCCGCTTGATCGATATAGCTAAGGATCACACCACCAAAGATGGTGCCGTGGGGGTTGGTATCACGTGGCATCATGACCGCTTTGAGCGCCAGGTATCGTTCGTCCGAGAGAGGGTTTGCCACTCGAGGTTCCTTTATCGTTTCGGTCAGTGATTCGTTTTGATGTGCCGGAAAGTCATGTTGATTCGCTCGCCGACTTTCACTGCGGTTTTGGGAATGTGATGTTTCCAAAACTGCTGCATCGCGCCGGCCATGATGATCAACGTGCCATGACCGGCGGGAAAGGACATCGTTTCTTTGCTCTGATTATGTCGGATCCGAAACGTTCGCGTCGCCCCGAACGAGATCGAACCGATCACGTCGCCCATCTCCGGTTCGTCATCGGCATGCCACCCCATACTGTCGGCGCCGTCGCGATACCGATTCAGCAGACAATAATTGTACGTGCCTTGAACCGCTTCGAGCTGCTGTTTGATCTCGAGCATCGTGTCGGTCCACGGCAACGCAACGTTATTCAGACCTGAGTAACGATACACGATTCCGGCTTCGCCGTAAGAGGCGGTCAAACGAGGCTGCATGTGTCCGAATAGTGCGGGCTTTTGCTCCCAAACACA
Organism: Novipirellula rosea; assembly: GCF_039541335.1. Taxonomy (NCBI): domain Bacteria; kingdom Pseudomonadati; phylum Planctomycetota; class Planctomycetia; order Pirellulales; family Pirellulaceae; genus Novipirellula; species Novipirellula rosea. The sequence continues at coordinate 52,231 of NZ_BAABGA010000067.1, forward strand.
TTCATCCCGCAAGGCGACGAAATACCGATCCGCCACGCTTGGCGGAATAAAGGCGTGTTCGTACATCAGCGTACCGCCGTCGGCTAATTCGATCGTTTCCATTTCAATCCTCTAGACCAACGTAGCGTACTGTCAACGCTGGCGGCCCTCCAGCCGCGTAGCAGTCGTTGTGCAGCAATCGTTGTATCACAAAACCCCCGACGTCCCACCGGTGCGATCATCATTCTGTCTGCAGATTGTTGCTTAGCTCTCCGAGCGGTTCGCGCTGATTGAGCTCACGCACTGTGCACCTACAGGCTAGGCGGGTGAGAAGGTTAAAAAATGGGTGGTTAGAAAATAGGTTGGCTGCAATGGCCCCACGGCTACAGGCAATAGCGACATCGCACTTTACGGTCGCAATCCACCGGCGTATTTCACACCACCCTAGCAGGGCGCTCTGCGAATACTCTGCGACGGTCTCGCGTCGCTTAAAATTGGACGCCCCCCGCCGAGCTTGATAAGCTGACGGCTCCCCTTCGACCTAACCGGCTCGCCATCCCACCCCACCGCAATCGATTAGGTGCTTGCTATGCGGCAAAGTGATGGATCGACCGAAGTCCCCTCTGCCGTAGATGTTTGCCATGCATTCGCTAGTCCCTCTTCGCTTCCTGGTTGCGTTTGTCCTGCTGATAACCTTCTCATCAGGAACTAATGGGCAAACGCATCCGCCCACGCTAACGGCCGCAGGCCGCGTCGCGTGGGAAGCATCCGCTAACCCAGTACGCCAAGGGATTCCAGGTCAAGTTCCGTTCTGGAACGAACATGCGAAGCGATTTGTCTACGCGCCTGCTTTTGATTTCAAAAGCGTTCCCAACGCTGACCACTACCGTTTTGAGCTCGTGTCCGATGCGGCGAAGACGCCGTTCCATTTTGATGCCGCAGAGCCGTTTGCCGATCTCGGCTCTATTTGGACTCAGGTTCCTGTTGGCGAGTTCACGTTAACCGTGACGGGAATTGCAAAGGACGGCACGGCGCTGGGGGTCGCAGGAAAGCGGTCAGCCTATCGTGCGGCTCCGTTTAATGGTCCCTATCACGAGCCCCCCGTGCTACCGCTTGATGAGAGCGCATCGCTGGCGTTACGAAAACTGCTGCATAAAGATTACGTCAACTACTGGCTCCACCATCGTGAACCGGATCCCGAATACGTCTTGTACCAGTATCCGTCAAAGATACACGGCGCCCTGGTGATCGGTGCTGTTACCCAAGCTCGCTTGACCACAGGCAGCGAAGAGGCACGGCGTTCGACGGAACTCGCACGCGTGATTGCAGATTACATGCTGCAGATTCGTTTCCCAGCGGGCAGCAAGTGGCAGCATCATGTCCCCACTTATCACGGGCCTCATATCAAGAAGGTCAAGAAAAAGCACATGCGATTGGCCAATCACCTGACAACCATGGGGGTGGATGCAGGCAATGCTTTTCTAGAGGTTTACGAACTGACTGGTGATGACAAATACTTGCTCGCCGCCACCCAGATCGCCGAGACTTACCGGACGACTCAAAACGAACAAGGGGCGTGGCCGCTGTTGGTTCGCTTTAAGGACGGAGAATCGGTCAGCGAACTGATTTCAATTCCCACCGCCGTGGTCAACTACATCGATCGTCTCCAACGCGATTATCAAGTCGAAGGACTCGAGGAAGTCAAGCAACGAGCATTAGATTATGTCATGGAGAATCCCGTAAAAAGTTTTAATTGGCAGGGCCAGTTCGAAGACATTGTTCCGCGTGCTCCGTACGTCAATCAAAGTCGCGAGCAAGCCTGTGAGTTGGCAATGTATCTGCTGCGTAACAAAGAAAACCAGGAACTGGCTGAAGAGTTGATCCGCTTCGCCGAAGATCAGTTCGTGATCTGGGAAAAGCCTCTACCGCGAGAACGCAAAAATCCTGGGTTTTCCTCTGCGAATTGGATCACGCCCTCGGTCCAGGAACAGTACGTGTTCTGGAATCCGGTGGGGCGGTCGGCGGCAGTGATGATCGAAACCTACTGGCAGGCCTACGAATCGACCGGCGATACGATGTATCGACTAAAGGCAGAATCGTTGGCGAACACCTTCCCCGCAGTGCAACAAGTTCACGACGGCGACTACCCCACCTTCTTCACTCCCTATCCGAAGATGAACTTCTGGCTCAACAGCGTCGTCTTTCCCGCCAAGGTTTTGATGGAACTTGAAGACAAGAAAGCCACCTTGAATCCGTCCCACGAACAACCAGGGCGTTAACAAGATGGTTCGTGGCAATCGTCAGGAAGATCCATCGCTAAATTTGGTGCCGGGCTAAATTTGGTGCCGCGGTACCATTACTAACCTGATTTTCTCTCGCAGTCTTCGGTCGGCAAACATTCAGCGGCAGGGATAGCGAACGCGATTGCCCTGCTTGCATGGGACTGGCTTGCATTCTCATTGCGTTCCCATTGGCTTCCGTAGCCGCATCCAATATTGGTGAGACAAGCTTAGTGATCACCTTGCTCGCTACACCATGTTTTATCCCTCTGCGGTTTGAACAGGCGGAATTTCGGTTACGAAACCGTTGATACACCGACGTGAAGCAAGGTTCCGAAGCCAACTAGCGGATCGGTATACTCGGTGAGAAAGTCGAAACACACAACTCGAAATAAGCTTAAAAGCAGCAACGATCGCTGTCTGTTCTTGCTGTACTTGTGTGACGACTACACGCAAACGGAGGACAATGTTGAGAACATTGCTGAACTGACAAGTCTGTTTCCATCGCTTTGGCAGACCATCAAGAACATCGAGCAGACTCAGCGTTTGAAGGCTCCGATCGATGTGGTGTACCAGTTCGATGCGTATCATGCTCTGGATCTAAGCGAACTTTCCGGCACTCAAAAAGACTGGGACCAGCACTGCATTCGCCGATATTTGTCATGCGAAAATTTCTCCGACCAGCGATCCAGTTTTGTCGTCAAACGATCATCCGAATACAAAACGATTAACACCGGGCGCACCCAAACACTGAAGGATTTCTTCGAGTGGGCCAAGTCTCCGATTGAACGTGCCCAAAATGTTATTTTTGTCTTGGCCGGTCTGGGCGTCGGCGACAAACGCTCTGTTGTCGGGAATATCAATCGGGATCGTGATTTCGGCCGCATCTTTTCGATCTGTGACGACAATAGTGCCAAAGACGCACTCAACCCGATTGAGCTCCAAAATGCAATCGAAACATTGGTCAACGACTATCGCGACGGCGAACCGATCGATCTGCTTGGTTTTGACATGGCTTCGATGCAATTCATTGAAGTCGCTTACCAGTTTGCTGGACTTGCGAGAACGATGGTGGCCAGCCAAAACAATGGCTTTGAACCATGTTGGCCGTACGAACAGCTTATCCAGGAAACGGGAAAACTTGTTCGGAAAACGAGGCAAGACCGTGGCTTCGTTGGACCGAAAGAGCTCGGACCGTTGTTTGTGAAAACGATTGGAAGCAGCACCGCCTCGTACCTACAAGCACAGCACGAGACATCCGGTCGATTACCAGACTTTCATCCAATTGTCTCGGCAATCGATCTCGGACAGTTGGATGTGGTGGCCAGATCGCTGGACACTTTCTTTCTAAACCTGCTGCAGACACTCGGAGATGAAGCAATTTGGACGATGCGTGAATCAGTGTTCTTGCGACTGAAGAAATCGCATCAGCAGAACACGGATTCCTCGAGTAGGCACAAGCCACGTACGATGATTTCCCACGACCTGCTCCACCTATTGCAGGTTGTATGCGAAGAGGCCGAGAAGCTGCAAAATGCGGAGGGTGCCTTCGACGCATGGTACGCTAAGCAATTGCGTGAATTGAGCGAATCGCGAGATTCGACACATTTGTTCGATCGCAAACCGTCAACCAGCCAGGACAAGCGTCAGGAAGCTGGAGAGTTATCTGCATGCAGAGTCCAAGAAACGATGTCGGAGGTCGTCGACAACGTCAAGCGGATCATCCACGATCGGCTTTCCAATAAAACGACGGATGAGGGTGAACAGCAGCGTGGGGGACTTGGGCGAACTTGGCGTGTTCTGCAACTAATTGGGTTTGACAACGAATTAAAAGTTTTCTGTCCGGTACTCGATAAGTATGAGAAGGCAGGCAATACCGCCGCCGACCGGGAAGATTACGGCAATCTGTCTAGTGACGAGATCAAAGGCTACGACCTTGCAACAATGGCATCATTGCGGCAACTGTGTGAGCGATTCGACCGATTAAGCGTCGAGCAACTCAAGCGATCGGCCGCCAAAGCGCGGCACATATTTAGTATTGCCCACGCCGTGATGACATTGGTCACGCCGCCCCCGCTGGAGCAAGACTCCGAGTTGGCTGGCTTTCGCTGCGAACGCAAAGACTTGCGTGACCGTTCCGCCCGCTGCATCCTCGCGCAGCATGCGTTTATGCAAGCGATCAATTCCTCTCTAGGCTCATCGAACGAGGAATTGAATCTTCCGCTGCACTGCGGGATATCCATCTATCGTCCCGAGCATCTCGACCGTCTCGCTCAATCGCAGTACCTTGACTTCTCTTTTCATCGCAACGTGCATTGGGTGTCGTTGCTGGCAGCCATCAATTTGATTCGAAAACATCCGGGCCAACTTTGGGACATCGTCAGCTCGTTGTTATCGACGTGCACTGGCAGCGGTCGCGACGAACTATTGCAGCGTCTGGCCGGCCCACATTCCGTACTCAATCGTTTTGGCAACCAGTTTCGCGCGATGCAAAACCCATTGACATTGACATTATCGGTTTCGGAAAACCGAGAGGATCAAGTCTCTAAGGAACCTATCCACGATGCAGCCGGGCATCGCGACGACGGTCGATACAAAGGTTCTTCTCCTTCATCCAGCGACGTGGTCTTCAGTGACAAAGCTGTCCAAGAAAAACTTGGTGAAGGGATCACTTACAAATTGACACTGGAGACCAATCGGCAGGACGCGTTTGTTGACAGCGGCGTTTCGACGTTGAATCGACGGCGGGTCAATCGGGCGCTGCAACGTCTGGAAGAAATTATCACCCCGACACCCTACGGGGAACAAAATAACTTGCACGCGATGGAGAGCTTCGCGAGAGATTTGGGCGAGGATATTTTCTGCGGCATCGACCTGAGCGTGTCGGCGGATGAATGCAGCATGATTCCTCATTTGCAACTTCAGTTACCAATCGAATTGATGGGTTTGCCATGGGAAGTGATGAACGAAGGCCGATTGTCTCGCCACGGTCACCATAGCCGCATGCTGTGCGAGCGATTTGCGATCTCGCGGCAAACGTTGGTAGATTCAGGAGTGGCCCGGCCGCCATTGAGTCGCACATCGGGAAAAATTCGACCGCTGATCATTGGCGACCCACTGTTGCAACCCGATGTAGTGCGTCGATACGGCGCCAGTCAGCTTCAAGGCGCATTGGACGAAGCCCGCGAAGTCGAGCAACTTTTTCGTCGCTTGGCCATAGACCTTCGCGGCACGATTGAATTCAGCGACGATGATGTGCACATCGGAACCACCATTACCGGGCACGACGTCCGTCGACTGCTCCGCAGCGGTCTCTACGATATCGTTCATTTCGCCGGACACGCGATGCACGATGACCACACCGCGACACGCAGCTGCTGGTTGCTTAGCGACGGTGGGTTGTGGGCACAGGAGATCGCTAACACGCTGAGCAACTGCCAATCACCGCCTTGGTTGGTTTATGCCAATGCCTGTCAGGCGGGGATGAATACATCCTCACAGTCTCGGTTCCGCACGAATGTTTACGGACTTGGCACCGCATTCACCAACAATGGGACAACCGCCTATCTTGGCCCGCTGTGGCCAATCGGCGACTTTGTCGCTGGCCAAATGGCGACGGATTTCTACAAGGGATTATTGTTGGAACGATCGACCGTTGGCGAGTCATTGTTTACTGCCAAACGCAATGCAAAACAACGAATCGAAGGTGCGTTGGCCGGCGATTTGTCGTGGGCCAGCATGGTCGCGTATGGTGATTCACGCATGAAACTACTGGATTCGATTGGAGTTGATGAATCGGACGCAGGCAAACTTTCTGGTGCAGCCAATGGCAGGCAAGAAGCTCCAAAGGAAGACCAAGGTGAGAACACCCAGCGGCTCAAACGACTACGCCGCTACTCTTCGTCCGGACAACCTATTCAGCCGATGCAAGCATCAGTTCGCTCGACACGTGACGCGATCAGTGACCACGCTTTTTGCCGCGCATCACATTCTCGCGACCAGCGGCTGAAGCAGGTCACCGAAAACCAAGTTGCGTTGGAATTGCGTCAGATCAACGGGGTACGTTTTTGGCAAGTAACGAGGCACAACGACGTCGAATTCACCGGGCTTCCAGGGTCGCCACTGCGCCAGGAACTGGACCAAAACGAACGGTTGCGCCATCAATTGGGAATCCGCAGTGGACGCTGGGTGGGAGACGATTCACAATTGGTCGGACATTGGCGAATTCCGCTGTCGGCAAACCAAAACTTTGGACGTGCGTTAACCGAATTGGATTCTCAGTGCGTTGATACGGAAGGCCTAGTCACGGTCGATCGCGACAATCGCGTGTCCTCACTACCGTCGACCGCAAAGCAGCGTTTGGCTCGTCAATTCCAACGCCGTGTGGGCGGACGCATTTTGTTGTTAATGCACGAAAGTTTTGGTAACACTCGCAGCGTCGTCGAATCGCTTGGCAATAGCTTTATTCGTCGTGCACATCGTGAGTATGTGGCCGTATTGGGGTTCGACCATTGGTCATTGCAGCGTGGCGTAATCGAATGTGCAGGCCAATTCTGCCATGAGTTTTCTGACTTCGTCGACCGTCAAGCTAATGGAAAAGGAGCGGACGGGACTTGGGCGGACACCTGCATCGACATCATCGGACTCGGCCGCGGGGGATTGGTGGCACGGGCGATCGCCGAGACAGCTGCAGAGGCAAAAAATGGAGCCAGCCAGCGTCCCTCGGTGCGAAATGTTGTGATGGTCGCCACGCCGACTTCAAGCTGCCGACTATTGAACTGGGCCAATTGGGCACCCACCGCTGACATACTGGCCAATTCAGTACACTTGGACGCCACGGGAATGTACGCCAAGCTAAGTTGTGCGTTGGCCCAATTGTCCGTCCTCGCGTCCCCCGAGGCTGCCGATGACTTGATCAGGCGAGCTCGCGGCGTACTGATCGGAAGCAACGAGCTGGACGATTCGTTCGCTCCACTCGAGGGAGTCCAATATTCTTCGATCGCGACGGCTTATGCACCAGGAGCCGCCGTCAGCGTGGCTCGGACGTTACAAGAATGTTGCGAGGACAATCCGTTCTTTCAGCGGCTGCACGATCTGATCGTTGGAATTGACGACACACCGGTGCACGATCATCGCGTGGAATCGCTACTGATCCACCCGACCAACACTCGGTTTTGTGCCTCCGCTGTTGCGTCGCCCGAGCAACCCCGCTCGACGAGCTCCACGCAAGTCATCGCATGCGACAGCATCCACCACACCAATCTGCTTTCCCATCCGGATTGCCGGAGATTTATTGCGCAGCGTCTGTTTGACAACGACGCCCCGTAGCGCAAGCTGCCAACCTACCGCTAGCGACCAAAGACTGACAAGAAGTTTCCCCTTTCGCACCTCTCAGGATTAATCCCATGGTGAATCGAGCGATTCTTTACGGCGTCAATAAATACAAACATTCCAACGTGCCAAATCTTCGTGGCTGTATCAACGATGTCGAAAATGTCGACAACCTACTGGTAGAGGAATTTGGCTTTGACCGTGACGACATTCGACTGCGGACCGACGACGACGTCGTACTCCGCACCATCGAACGTGATTGGGAATGGCTTGTCGAGGATGCCCAGCCGGGAGACAAGCTTGTGTTCCACTTTTCAGGGCACGGTTCCCAAGTTACCGATGAGGACGCAGATGAAGAGGACGGAGTGGACGAAATCCTTTGCTTGTACGACATGGATTTCGATAATTCGAGTACGTACTTGATCGATGATCAGATTCACAATTGGACGAAGAAGTTGCCCACGGGAGTCAAGTTGACGTTTTTGCTCGACTGCTGTCATTCCGGGACAGGGACGCGTAAGCTCGAGCCTGGTTTGCGAGCCGCCAAACGCAACATCGTCCCACTGCCGCTAGTAATCAAGAAAGCAACCGAGAATCGGCGTAACAATCGCGATGTAAAGCGGGCGGCAAATAAGTCATCCGCACGAGATGTTGGCGGAGAGGATCTACGCGACCCACGTTTGGTCATTGCACGCTATTTGGAACCGCCAGTCGATGTCACCAAACGTGCTGATGCCAAAGGTACACGCCGTAGTGTGCACGCCAGCCGCGACAAGTCCAATCATGTTCGATTCAGTGGTTGCAAAGATGCCCAGACCAGTGCCGACGCACATATTAACGGCAAATTCCAAGGTGCGTTTTCAGCCTATTTCTGTCAAGCGATTGCCCAACACGGAAAGCGTGTTTCGCACGTCGACCTGATCGACAGCATCCGCGACTCACTGCAAGAAGAGGGTTTTAGCCAAACACCGCAAATCGATCCCGATGATCTAACCACGACCGTTTTCGAAGGGATCGAGAGCAGTGAATCAACAAACGACAGTTATTCTGAGGATGATTCGTCATCTCGCCACGGATCATCCGAGATTGCACGATTGGTATCCAAAATCGATGAGCTGATCGAGACGATACAATCCTCATCTCGCGACCGGGAAACTCGAAGGCACCGTCATCGCGAAGCGGCCCCCACACGTTCGCAATCCAATCGACGCAGCATCGTGTATGTCCACGGCATCTGTTGGCACGACGAGGATTTTTCCTTGCCCTGGTTCGACGCCATGCGACCGCACCTTGATCCCGACATCGCGAGAACACTAACCGGCAATCGCCACGAGGTGCTGTGGAGTAAATACGTATCGTCGGGGCGTGACGTGATCGCGCATCGATCGGAAGAGGAGCAAGAAATTGCCGAGATGTTGGAGGACGTACTGCAAGATCGAGCCGCACAGTCAATGGAACTGCAGATGTCACACCACAAGTCGCTTGACGATCCGTCCGCTCTGCAAACGCAAGACATTGATCGTGCCCTGCTGGGAGTTCCCGGTGTCGACTGTATCGACGACTTCGTTAAATATCTGTTTTCTAGTCGGACTCGTCGCAAAGTGCTGGCAGCGTTTACCGATGTCGTTCAGCCGCTACTAGAGCGAGGCGACACAATCGACGTGGTCTCGCACAGCTGGGGTACGGTCGTGGCGTTGGAGGGGTTACACCAACTAGACAACCAAAGCTATCCGGGAAGCGTTAGCAACTTTTTTACCGTTGGCAGTGCATTGAGCATTCGACCGACCCAACGACAATTGAAATTTGGTGCCGAGAGTGGTGACAAGCCCGGAATCGTCGATCATTGGAGCAACCTGGACGCTCGCGGTGATATCGTTGGCGGCACGCTCCGTGGCTTTCCCTTCGAAATTGACGAAGAATTCCTCAACCTTCCAGCAATCGGGTGCGGTGCAGGAAGCGCCGGGTTCTCTCCGGCCTGCGCCCACAGCTCCTACTTCAATAGAGCAAACCGGGACATCAACCGCGACATTTTTGCTAAGCTCATCAATAACGTGTAAAAATTTGAAGCCCCATGTTCGTCCCGCCTCTTCAAAAAGATGGCAAGCTCTGGGCGAATGAGCTTCGTAGCAACAGTTAAAAGACTGGTTCAGACAGTTTTCGATGTAACTAAGCGTTGCGAATACGGCGCCACAAGGATGATGTCAACCATTGTCTCTTACGTGACGAACCGGATCCCGAATCCATATTGTTCCAGTATCCGTCGAAGATAAACGGCGACTTGGCTATCGGAGTGGTTACCCAAGCTCGCTTGACTGCGGGCAACAAGGTGGGACAGCGACTACCCCACCTTCTTTACTCCCTATCCGAAGATGAACTTCTGGCTCAACAGCGTCGTCTTTCCCGCCAAGGTTTTGATGGAACTTGAAGACAAGAAAGCCACGTTGAATCCGTCCCACGAACGGCACCGGTCCCGACGGCTGCCGAACGCTCCGTGATCTAACGTCAAGATCGCGTCGCGATCAACGGTCGCTGTGCGACCCGCCTTGATCCCTCCCTTTGATTTTGAGTCCTCAGAATGATGCGTCTTGCTTTCGCCGTTTTGCTGTTCTACTGCGTGACTCCGGTTTGGGGCGAGCAGAAACAGTCCGATTTACAGTTGACTCTGCCGCTCGAAATCTACGCCGTGACTGGGGTGCCCACCCATATCTACTTCGATAACATCGTGTTGACACAATCGCCGACGGACTATCGATTCGAAGTGACTTGTCACGTTGGCAAACACGCTGATCGGCGTTGGGAATTGACGCCAACCAACCAAGACGTTGGGGATCATCCGCTGCGTGTGGCCGTTTACTCCGCCGACAACAGGTTGCTGGAATCAAAGTCGAGCGTATTGAAGGTGATTGCGGATGACGCCCCGCAGCAGCATGATCCAATTCGGCTTTTGATTATCGGTGACAGTCTGACGCACGCATCGGCCTATCCCAACGAAGTTGCTCGCTTGCTTTCAAGGCAAAACAATCCGAAATGGACGATGCTGGGAACACACAAACCATCCTCAGCCGCCGAAGGTGTTGTGCACGAAGGGTACGGCGGTTGGACTTGGGCTAATTTCGTGACGAAGTATGAACCCAATCCCGATGGCAGTCATGCCAAACGCAGCAGTCCGTTTTTGTTCCTCGACGAGAACTCCAAGCCGCAGTTGAATTTGACTCGCTATTTTCAAGAGCAATGCGAAGGCCAACGCCCCGACTACGTCGTAATCAAACTCGGTATCAACGATTGCTTCTCCGCTCCGGTGGATGATCGCGGTGGCATGGATGCCCGTATCGACACGGTGTTTGGGTTTGCCGATACGTTGTTGGCCGCGATCCGAGAGGCTGCGCCCGAGGCACACATTGGCATCTGTTTGACCACGCCTGGAAATCATCGCCCCGAAGCGTTCAAGGCCAACTACAAGGATCGGTACACTCGGTGGGGATGGAAGCAAATTCAACATCATCTGGTTCAACGACAAATGCAGTACGTGGCGGAAAAGCAGGATCCGATGATCACGATCCTGCCTACCCAATTGAATCTCGACCCGATCGATGGCTACCCCGACAATAATGCGGTGCATCCCAATGCGACGGGGTACAAACAGATCGGCGCGAGTGTCTATGCCTGGCTGAAATGGAAACTTGCAAACGCCCAGCCCGCCTCCGTTGCTGCCGAGTCTGTAGGCACCGCATCCGCTGGCGGCGAGTAAGACATCCCAGCGGTGCAGGAAATCAAAGCTTGTTTCTCTTGCCACTTCCTCTCCCTCCCCACTCTCCCTCCCCCTGGACCTCACGAAACGCACTCCTATGAATCCCATTCGTTTGTCGTCCTTCGCGGCGTTGATCCTAACCACCGCCTCATTCATTGTGTCGCCGGTCAGCACCGCGTCGGAGATGACGTTTCGACAACTTCATCGAGTCTCGGTCCCCGAGGCACATCAAGCGGTTGCCGTTGATGCGTCGTCGTTTTACGCAATCTCCAATCGCACGATTGGCCGTTACGAGAAGGGAACCTCGCGTCCGCTATCCAAATGGACCGCTCCCGACGGCTCGCCCGTTATCCATCTCAATAGCGGTATCGTGGTCGAAGGGCGGCTGTATTGTGCCAATTCAAATTGGCCGAAGTCGCCTCTAAAAAACTCGATCGAGATTTTTTCCGCCGAAACACTCGAGCATCTCGAGCGAAAAGAGTTTGACGAAACCGAAGGAGCCATCAACTGGATCCAGCGGCATCGCGGATCGTGGTGGATTGCATTCGCATTTTATGGCGAGGCAAACGTCCGCCGCACCTATCTGGTGCGCTACGACAACGAGTGGCGAAAGACCGGAACGTGGACATTTCCGGAATCCGTCATCGAGCGTTTTTTGCCCAACAGTAATTCAGGGGGCGCATTCGGTCCCAACGGACGCCTGTTTGTGACCGGTCATGACCACGCCGAGTTGTATGTTTTGACCGTGCCCGAGACCGACGGCGAACTCAATCACATCGCCACGGTCCCCGCCCCGATCGCAGGCCAAGGAATCGCCTGGGACCGCAGCGATATCGGCACCTTGTTTGGAATCGTGCGCAGCCGCCGTGAAGTGGTCACGATGCGGTTATCGCACCGCGAAGAATACGCGACACTGAAACAACCAGTCCAGTGGATTCGAGATGAAAACAATCCCGTGCTTGCTCCGCGAAAAGGCGAATTCGATTCCACTCGAGTGATGAATCCGTGGGTGGTGCGGGCGGGCGAAACGTATCGATTGTTTTATGCCGGTGGTGACGACCACAAAAAACACCGCATCGGAGTCGCCACCGCCGCCATCAATGATCTCACTCAGTGGGATCGGACTGGTCCACTGTTCAAGACCGGCGCCGAGGGATCGTTTGATGCGAATTGGTGTGTGCTGCCGCATGCCGTGCAAATCCGTGACGACCGTTGGCATCTCTACTACACCGGTAACGCGGGGAAAGGCACGGGATTGAGTGCGTTTCCCGGGATCGGGATGGCGACCAGTTCCGATGGCATGACGTGGTCTCGTTCCGGCGATCAACCTGTCCTTACCCCCAGCGGCGAACACGGTGATCCTGATGCGATCGGAATCGCCGGAGGATCGGTGTTGCAGGTGCGGCAAAAGGATGGATCGACTCAGTGGCGGTTCTACTACACCGGTTGTCCGACGACCGGAAAACCGCATGCACTCAACCAGCAGAAGACGATCTGTTTGGCGGTCTCCGATGATGCCATCCACTGGGAAAAACGCGGAGCGGTGATGCTGCGTGATCCCGAGCGTGACTACGAAGACATCGCGGTTGCCGGTGCCGTGGTGCATCAGGAACCCGATGGAATGTTTCGCATGTGGTATTCCGCAATCGGCACGCGATGGGGATTCTATTCAATTTGTTACGCCGAATCCGATGATGGAATTCACTGGCGCCGCGGTACAAAATCCGACGACAATCTGCAGCTGAGCCCCGCCGGTGACGGTTGGGAGAAACAGATGGTGGAATACCCAACCGTCATTCGCGAGGGAGCACATTTGCGAATGTTCTATTGCGGAAACGGTTACGGAAACAGTGGCGTCGGCACCGCGATATCAAAGTAGACCATCAAGGGTACTCGTGGACACGCTTCGAAAGAGCGTGCTGTTCACAACCCGAAGCGTCCGCGAGGCACTGATTAGTAGAGCCCGATGCCGAACGTTCCCTTGTGGGTCACCGGCCGAATGGGTGGTGCTGAGCGCTAAGCATGACTGATTGAAAAAGTTAAATTGACAATTGGAAATTGGGAAATGGAAAGACTGCGAATCCGCGTGAGCCTCGCCATGCAATGGTGTCTTCAATTTAAACTTGTCAATTTACAATTTAACTTTTTCAAAGGTTTTCATTCGTCGACAGCACCACCCCGCAAACGCGATCACTCTCCTGCCGCTTGGCAGGCGGCAATCACAAATTCGAACGCCTGCTTTGTGTCGTCGTAATGGGTGCTGTGACCCATCTCGGGGCGATGAATGCCGAGCACTTTCGCATCTCTTTTGCCGAGAAGTTCGACGAGCCTCTGGACACTTTCCGGCGGCACCGACTCGTCTCGACCCCCGGTGGTAGCGGCGACCGGCATCGTGAACCTGTCGGGGAAGAACTCCGCACTGCGCCGACGATATTCCTCAGGGACTTCTTGCTTCGATCCGCCAAACGATTTGCTGATCGCGTCCTGGAACCGCTCGTACTCGACATGGTTAGCGGTACCGTTGAGTGCGACGACCCCATCAACCTGTTCGGGGTGCAACGCAGCAAAGGTCAACGCGGAGGTGCCCCCCATCGATCCGCCACTGACAATCACCCGTTTCACTTGGAAGCGGTTTTTCAGTATGCGGATGATCTGCAACAGATCGGCTTCGGCGGCCGGCCCCATCCACGAGGTCTTGGCACGGTAGTCCGGTGAAACCATTAGCATCCCGTGGGCAGCCGCAACGTCGCGGGTCGCCCGACACTCATCTCGCATTTGGGTAGCAAATTGCCAGCGATCCGAACCGTGGCCATGCAACGCAATCAACACCGAAACCGGCAAATCCGCGGCAAATCCGTACGGCGTCAGCTCAACATACTTTTGCTCGCTGCCGTCGAAATCGGCTATGAACGTTTGATCGACCATCGTCGCCAGCGGAGGCGTCTTATCGTCGGCAATCGCCGTGGATGGTGCCAAACACACCACCGCCCCAACGGCGAGTGTGAAAAAGATCGGTGTGCAACATTCTTTTCGTTCACGCATGGATTGATACAAGAGAGGCGAAGTGACAAGTGACGAAGGGACTTAGCACTTTTCGGACGTGCTTCAGTTTACTGTAATTCGGATGCCTTTCGTAAATCGGCGAACGCTGACTGCTCGCTGCAAACGAAAAGAAATGGGGACAATCATTATCTCACTTCCATGGGACGCAGCGGTTATATTGGGTTGCCAGCGACGAAACGATCCACTGCCATCAAGTGCCATCGCCATTGCGTATGCTGCGTCCAACCACGATCGAACCTCCAACTCATTGGAATTGATGAACACAATGCGACTAAAAACCTACTTAACATCGATGCTGATTTCTGTCGCAACGATGACGTTGATGGCCAACGTCACTGTTGCGGACGAGTCTGCAAGTGAGGTAAAAACGCGTTTCAAGCAGGCAGCCAATCGAACATTCAAGGCTTTCGATCCACAGCAAGAACAGACGTGGCAACGCCCCTTCTTCTTCATGCAACTTGCCGACACTCAGTACGGCATGTTCACTGGAAACAAGGGGTTCGAGCAGGAAGTAGCTCTGGTTCAACAAGCGGTCGAACATATTAACCGGCTTCGCCCTCGATTCGTGATCGTCTGTGGTGATCTGACGAATGCCACTCCGAACCAGCCTCGCTACGAAACTCAGGTCACTCAGTTTCATCACGACTTTTCCAAAGTAGACGCCGAAATCCCGCTCGTTTGTGTGTGTGGTAACCACGACGTCGGCAATCGACCAACGCAGGAATCGATCGCCAGCTATCAAGAAAACTTTGGGGACGACTATTTTTCATTCTGGGTTGGAGGCGTCTACAACATCGTCCTGAATTCGAGTGTCCTGAAAGATCCCAGCGGCGCCACAGAAGTGCTGACGGCGCAGCAAGCTTGGCTCGATCAGCAACTCCAAGATGCCAAGATCGCAAAGCCGAAACACATCCTGTTGTTTCAGCATCATCCGTTTTTTCTTGAGCAAGAAGAGGAGCCGGATCAATACTTCAACATTCCGCTGGAGCGTCGAACACCACTGTTGCAACAACTCAAACAGGCAGATGTGCGAGCCGTTTTCGCAGGCCATTACCACCGCAACGCCTATGGTCGCGCCGGTGCAATGGAAATGATCACAACCGGTCCGGTGGGTCGCCCGCTAGGCAAAGACCCATCTGGTTTTCGCATTGTGATCGTGGAGGAAGCGAAGATCCAACATCAATACTGGGCAATGGACGACGTGCCTGAGAAAATCAACCTGCCTGCAGACCAATCGAACGACTAAATTTGAAAAATAGAGAAACGCCCTGTCTTTGTTTTCCTCTTCCGCGGAGTTCATCGTGATCCTTTCTCGCACATGGCTTTCGGTGCCAACCATCCTGTGGGCCTTCACACTCTGTGAGCTCTTTCTACCGATTCAGGGAATGGCTCAAACCGCTTCAGTGGTCAAGCTGGTTGACGACAGCGAGCTTCCGTCCGGCGATGGATTGGCAGCCAAGTTCACCAATGACTCGCAATTAAACCAACATGCCGCGGTGATCTTTACCGATGATTTCGAAGACGGAGAATTGGGGGCAAAGTGGGACGAGACGAACGATCGCACCGGCGACGCACTAAGCTTCGACGATCCAGCATCCAAGAGCCCGATGCTAGGCCGACGATCGCTGAAGGTAACCGCGACGCTCGGCCAGAATAGTGGTGGTGGATTCACGAAATGGTTTGAATCCTCCGATCGTTTGTTTATCCGCTTCTACACAAAGTTCGACAAAAACTGCGATTACGTACATCACTTCTGCACGCTGCGGGCAAACAAGTCACTTCAGGGTGGCGATCGCTGGAGTGGGTTTGGCGGAGCGGGCGAATTGCCCGATGGCGACGAGCGATTTTCGACCGCCATTGAACCGTGGGGGAACTGGGGCAAGTGGTCTCCGCCGGGACAATGGAATTTCTACAGCTATTGGCACACGATGCAGCCCAGCCCCGACGGCAAGTACTGGGGCAACGGTTTCCGCCCCGAAACGCAACCCAACATCGAACGTGGCAAATGGATCTGTGTCGAATTCATGCTCCAGCACAATACACCAGGACAGGATGATGGCGAACAAGCCTATTGGATCGACGGCGAACTTCGCGGCCATTGGCGCGGCATCCAGTGGCGAACTAGTCCCACGTTGATGGCCAACGCATTCACGCTGGAAAGTTACGTGACCGATC
Organism: Novipirellula rosea; assembly: GCF_039541335.1. NCBI lineage: Bacteria > Pseudomonadati > Planctomycetota > Planctomycetia > Pirellulales > Pirellulaceae > Novipirellula > Novipirellula rosea. The sequence continues at coordinate 68,806 of NZ_BAABGA010000067.1, forward strand.
GCTGGACGAAACAACGCGTGAACATCGTTTACTTTGACAATGTCGTCATTGCCAAACAATACATCGGCCCATTAAATAAGCCCTGACCAATGTCGCTCAGCTCTCCGAGCTGTCTGCGTTCATTGAGTTCACGCAAATTTAAAAAAAGACAACACGTCATTCGAAAGAACCTCGCCCCCCAGCAAATTAATCCCAAAGGCTGCAGCGAATCGAATCAATCGCTGTTCAACTGGGACAGTACCACATTGGCTAAAAGACGCGTCACTTCACAACCCGAAGCGTGATTTTTAAAGTTGCGAGTTAAAGTTGCGAGTTTAGGTGTTCTCCGTGCCGAAGGCCCAGCAATTTGCCTAGCCTGGTCCAACGGGCCAGGTTTTCGATGCAAAGAAACCTAAGGGCCAACGGCCTGGCCATTTGCCAGCCGCCCTCAGAAGATCCGAGCAAACGGCCGGGCCAGCCGCTGGCCCTACAATTCATTGGTTTTCTTGGTCCCAGCCCGCTGGGCTGGGCTAGGTAAACGTCCGGGGCTTTGCCCCTAAATACAAACGCGCAATTTCATTATTCACGCGTCTGACTAGGACAGCAGGGAACGGATCGGCGTTCCCTCGCTTCGTTTCAGCGGGCGACCGATCGGCGTGTAAACCTCTTCGGCGAACGGGACGCCCAACGCGGCGAGGATGGTTGCATGCAAGTCGGCAACCGTGGTCACGTCGGCGACATCCTGTGTTGGATTTTTGGAATCCAGTTTTGGCGTGGGCGAAGTCTCGCCAAACACATGCCCTCGGCGGATCCCACAGCCAGCTAACAACGTCGAAAAACCATGCGGCCAGTGATCACGGCCGCCAGTGGGATTGATCGTCGGAGTGCGTCCGAATTCGCCTCCGCAAACTACCAAGGTGTTTTCAAGTAAATCACGATCGCGAAGCCGAATTAATAGCGAGGCGATTGCCGGATCGAGCGTCTCGCACGCCGACGACTGCAACGAGTGATTATTGATATGCGAATCCCACCCGCTAAGCGTGACTTCGACGCAGCGTGCGCCCGCTTCGATCAAGCGACTTGCCGCCAAACATCCACGCCCAAACGGAGTGTCGCCGAATGCGGCTAGCGTCGTCTGCGATTCTTCGGACACATCAAATGCCGACAACTGCTCGCTGGACATCATCCGCAGCGCCGCATCCGTCGCTGTGACATGCAACGTACGTTTCTTTTCGAGTTCCGCGATCCGGCCACGCCGAAACTCTTTTTCGACCACGTTGTAGAGATCATCGATCCGTTTGTCATAGCGGTCCTGCTGGACCGAGCGGCGAACATCAGGCACCGGACCGGCGGGATCACCAATTTTGAACGCGTCATAGGCGCCGCCCAGATAGCCGCCTCGCGCCGGCGCCCCGCCTGGCAAGATCGAGATGTGCCGTGGGATGTCCGAATCGCCTGGATCGGACTCACACAGCACCGCGCCGATCGATGGATGAATCAAGGTGGGATCAGGACGAAATCCCGTCTTCACGTTGTAGACCGCACGTTGGTGATCGCCCTCTTTTCCGGTCACGCTTCGCACCAGCGACGCCAAATGCATTTGCTCGGCGAGCTGTGGCAAGGTATCCGCGATTTGAATCCCCGACGCCGACGTCTTGATCGCCTTGGTATCGCCACCAATCGATGTCCCCGGATGCGGGTCGAATGTTTCTAACTGGCTTGGACCTCCCTCTAGCCACAATAAAATCACGCTCAGGGGACGCGACGGGTCGGTCACTCCTAGTTCATCCGCCTTTGCCAACGCATGGGCGAGTTGAGAGAGAAACATTCCGCTCGCCCCCGCACCCAGCAGCGTACGACGAGAGAAGTGAGCCTGGCGACTACAGAGCCGATCCGATGCAGTGAGATTCATGATTGATCTTTCAATTTACAATAGCTTTCACGAGTGCTACGTGGACGCTCTGATTTGGAACAACGGAATACAGGCGTGAGTTTCGGTTTGTAAGGCAAATAGAACGAAAGTTTTGACGGCTTATTGATTTAGTGAGCCGTGACGCGTCAGCGGCCGGGTCCCACGCAGCACCCGGTGCCTTACGGCCCACGGCTCACCGTTGCGATTTGCATTTGAATTAAATCAACAAGCCGTTGACGACTTCCGCTACGACTATCCCCCTGTGCAACGAAAGTCTTGACGACTTCCGCTACGGTGTTGATCCGTCCTTGTTTTAAACGTTGACCTCGCACATCAGTGGTTCCACGCCAATTCGGTACTATTGAGCAACACCCAATACAAGTCTTCGATCCCAGCGTGGCGATCGTCGCTCTCCTTGAGTCTCGCCACAAAATGTTCTGATTCAGTCGGGGTAGGGCGGCGATTTAACACGGCCAAATACGTGGTCTCGATCGCCTGGGCATCGGTCTTTGCAAACCGAGCGATATGGTTGGTGGCATTGAGCACAGGATTATTGCCAATTGCTTTACGTAACATCTCGCCGTTGAGCATCACCAAACGCTGTGAGATCGTGACACTATCGTTGCTAAATTCATCCTCGCCTTGATCGCCATAACGGCGGACAAAATCGTTTGTGCTACCGAATTTGTCGAGTTGAACCAACAGTGACGAATCACGGTCGATCTTCTTGATCCTGGCGCTCTGGATGATGGATGCGGCCATTTGCTCGGGACGCAACCGCGTCAAAGGAAACACGGCTCCAGTATCTTCGTGCGCATCGGTGACTTCGAACTCTGCCCGACTGGAGACACGAAACGCCGAACTGTGAACGATCATGCGGATCAGATCGCGAAGATCAAACTGATGAGTAATAAACTCATCGGTCAGAGCTTCGATCACTGCGGGTGCTTCTTCATCCAGCGGCAGATTATCCACGGCATCGGTGGCACTGCGACCAAACAACAACGCCCAAACGTGGCTGACCGTCGATCGCCCGGCTTGTCGATTCTCCGGGTGGGTCATCCATGCCGCCAAGCGATGACGTGGCGAGCCCTCGGTGGGTAGCAGTTCGGGTTGATAGGGAACGCTGGGCGTCACTTCGACTTCGGCATTAGCGTCCAAGTATTGGTAGTGATAGTTGGCCTCGTTTTCTTGCACCCCTTGCAACCCGTTGGTTTTGGCACTGGTAAAGAACGCGGCCAGTTGATGAAAGTCGGTCTGCATACCTTCGCGTGGCGAATCAGCACTTCCCAAGCTGACGTTGCCAAGGAAGTCGTTGTGGCACTGCAAACAATCGATTCGTAAACCCAAAAAAGCACGTGACGCTCTGGCGGCCAAACGGACCGGATCGGGCTGCCCATCGTTACTGTCAAAGGTAACGGTTAGGAAATTAACTTCAGGTCGATCGGTCCACAGTCCCTCGGCGGTGACGAGTCGTCTGACGATCTCGTCATAGCGAGTGTTTTGTGTGAATTGGTCGGTCAACCAAGTTCGGAATCGGCGGCGGCGATAGACCAAAAATGGGCCATCATCGGCGCCGACGTAAAATCGCGACCAACGTTCGGCCCAATATTGATGGAAACGCGGATCGACCAGCAGCGATTCCAGGTGAGCTTGCTCACGCTGCGATTCCGGCATCGATTCCAATCGCCGAATCTCTTCGAGCGACAATCCGCTTCCGACCAGCGCCAACGACATCCGGCGACAGATCGTCAGCCAGTCGGCGGTCTCGGTCCGCTCAACCCCCGCCTCGTCCCAGCCGAGGGCAAGACTGGCTTCGATCGCCGCCATCGACTCACGCAAGCCATCGTCCCCGTTGGCCACGGCATCGAAACGGGAGGCAGGATCCAAACTTGGGGATTTCGCTTCGGCTAATGGGGATTTCTCCTCGGCTACCTTGCCAAGCGGCAGCCCCGATTCGCCGGAGGCGTTCTTTTTGCCTTCGCCCTCAGCGGCGCTAAAATTAGTTTTTGCAACGGGATCTCGCAGTGTATTTTTCGATCGATCCGAAAACCCTGCAGCGAGGTAGCCGAACGCGATCAGGACCAGCAATCCAAACCAACCGTAGCGGACGATCGTCATCAAAGCCCATTTCATCGGTTTTCGCATCTCATTGGTTAGCGCAGCGGGTTAATTATCGCAGCGAATTGATTTTCGCATCGGAGTTTTGGCGACCGATGGTTTCAGAAAAAGAAAAGGCACTGCCTAGACGTAATTCGTGGAGCGAATGCCGATCTTGCCAATCATCCATAATAAGACGGCAATTTCGACATGGGGTTGTTTCGAACGGCGAAAGGGCCGATTTTAAGTTCTGCATATTGATGTATTTGAATTCAGGGCATCCGCGTCCTCACTGCGGCCATCGCGGACGCCCTCTTACGAAAAAAGCTTGCTTCCATGGACATTCCCCCGTCATCGTCGCGTCCTTCGACACTCAACGATTCGACACTCAACAAGGCAAGTGATCCATTTTTCGAGCCTTACGATCGCGAACAAATCGCCTATGGCGATCAACCTTCGGCGGCACTCTCAGCCTACCTCCAACAGGTCCCTCGCAGCGGCAAAGCCCTCGATCTAGGAGCCGGAGCCGGCCGTGACACCATCGCCTTGGCCAAGGCGGGCTACGACGTGTTGGCGGTCGATTTGAGCGACCGCGGGCTGCAGCGAATCCGCCAACGGGCTCAGAAGGAACAGACATCGGGAAAAGTGCAAACATTGGCAGTCGATGTCCGCGAAGTATTCATGCCCGAAAAAACGTATGACGCGATCGTTGCCACCACCGTGCTTGACCATATCCCATTGACCGATGCGGTGGTGTTGTGGGACCGGATGGCCAAGTCGCTGACCGATACCGGCATTTTGTATGTCCAGGTGCACACGACCGAGGACCCGGGCAGCGACCAGTCGCCGGGCCGCGAAAGCGACGCGCCGGTGAGCGAAACAGCGGGCGCCGTGATCAATTATTTTTCGCCCAACCAATTAGCTCTCTGGGCCGTGGCGGCCAAAAGCCGACTGCGGATCCTTCGTTACGAAGAGTGCTTGGAGTGGGATTACACGCATGGCCCCGAGCATCTACACGGCAAGGCCATCTTGCTGGCGACCCGCATCGGAGCGCACCCGCCGTGGTATGGCCAGCCCGCGATGTTCCCTCGCCGCTAAACCATTGCCACCGACATTGGCACTGTACCTCCTTTGCTGGCGTTCGCGGCGCGCGGCCGAATTCAAATCTGGCAAAATTGCTGAAAAGGGGTGCCGATCGCGATTTAAAATGCCGAACAAGGACATTCAAGCCCGTTTTTCACGCAGCTGCGTCGACCCATTACGCAGTTTTATGAAAGGGTAAACCGATTGATGGAAGGGTGAACCGAGCTTGAAAAGGCGTGTCCATAGGGTGCAGAATGGCGGTGCGAGCGACCTTGGGTTGCTCAAATCCAAAAAAATCGTCAGAATCCTTGTGTTTCAACGCTGGTGGGGCGGTTTCCGTCTTGCCCCATATCGCTGGATCGCTACACTCTGCCCTTTCTGAAAGTGAAAAGGTTGACTCGAAGACCGAGCGACAGAAATTGGAAATTCCATTTTTCTGGCGTGTTAAAAGCGTTCGCTGCCGTTAACAAACGCACGAATGTTTGAATAATGAGGTCCGACAAGTTTGCCAGCGTAGCTCAGTTGGCAGAGCAGCTGATTTGTAATCAGCCGGTCGTGGGTTCGAATCCCTCCGCTGGCTTAGGTCGCTCGAAAGCAGCGACACCAAGTACGAATAAAACGACTGTAAAAAAACGACAGTGAAATAGAGGATACGACTCAAGCAAAGAACACGATTTAAACGAAACGAGAAACGATTGCTGGCACAACCCAAATGTGCTGACAAAGAAACAGGGGGGTTTGCCCGAGTGGTTAAAGGGGGCGGATTGTAAATCCGCTGACTATGTCTACACAGGTTCGAATCCTGTAGCCCCCATTTCAAACGTTTCATCGCGGGTGTAGCTCAATGGTAGAGCAGCAGCCTTCCAAGCTGAATACGAGGGTTCGATTCCCTTCACCCGCTCTTGCGTTCGCTTCGTTTGCTTAAGGGTCGACTTAAGAACGTGTTCGGATGGACTTTGGGCTTTTGGTCTGAAATTCCTTTTGAGTCGCTGCTGTAGCTCAGTGGTAGAGCGCCTCCTTGGTAAGGATGAGGTCATGGGTTCAAATCCCATCAGCAGCTTTGGTGAGTGCGACTTCCCCTGCGACATGACATTGCCCGACAAGCGGCTTCGGCCTCGATTCGCGGCTTGACTCGGAAAAATGTCCCCCAGGGCGAGACCAACGCAACCGCCGGAGTACTTTGTGAGCAAACCGAGCCTTCGGGCTTGGCATCAAATAGTAGAGATGGCGAGAGTGCTTTAGGGGTGACAATTTTGTCACTGGCGGTTCCCTCGCGAAAAAAGAGCGAATGAATGCTCGATTTTCGCAGCGAGGCAATTGCAAATTATCGCACTTTTCGCAACAACTTAGGCAAGTTGGCTACCGGCGGTCTTGCTGGAAGCGTACATGAGGTCGCGTCCAGCGTCTCAACGATGTCCGTCACGTGGGTTTTTGGGTGAATTTGCCCAAGCAAACCACTCACGTTTGACGACCGCATCAAACGAGATCCTCTGGGCCGACCAAATTGCGTTTAACGTCAATAGCAGCAGCACAATACATGTCCCGCGGTGGGACACAAACGATTTTTTGATTTCGTTTCAATTCTATTGTTGATCGAGTGACCAAGCGGCCGGAATTTTGGCGAGCTACCGTGGGTGTGAACGCGGTCGTTGGATTTCCGGGCTGATTGGGGGCGTATCCCCTTACCAGTTTTCGCAATGGTCGAGTGTAGGTGATTTAGAAAAATGGCTAAGGAAACTTTTCAACGTACAAAGCCCCACGTCAACGTCGGCACGATTGGCCACATTGACCATGGCAAAACGACCACGACTGGCGCAATCTTGGCCGTCCAAGCTGCTAAGGGTCTGGCAAAGGCAAAGGGTTACTCGGATATCGCCAAGGGCGGTACCGTTCGTGACGCTACCAAAACCGTGACGATTGCGGTCGCTCACGTTGAGTACGAGTCGGACAAACGTCACTACGCCCACATCGATTGCCCGGGCCACGCTGACTTTGTAAAGAACATGATCACCGGTGCCGCTCAAATGGACGGTGCGATCTTGGTTGTATCGGCCGCTGACGGCCCGATGCCACAAACCAAAGAACACGTTCTCTTGGCTCGCCAAGTAGGTGTTCCTTACATCGTTGTTTACTTGAACAAGTGCGACTTGGTCGACGACGAAGAATTGCTCGAACTCGTTGAACTCGAAGCTCGCGACTTGCTCAGCAAGTACGGCTTCCCCGGCGACGACGTTCCAGTCGTTCGCGGTTCGTCGCTTCCTGCATACAACAACCCTGCGGACCCTGAAGCCAGCAAGTGCATCACCGAATTGATGACTGCCTTGGATGACTTCATTCCAGAACCTGTTCGTGAAGACGACAAGCCATTCTTGATGGCAATCGAAGACGTCTTCTCGATCGAAGGTCGTGGAACGGTTGCTACCGGTCGTATCGAGCGTGGTGTGGTTAAGGTTGGCGAAGAAGTATCGATCGTCGGTCTTTCGGACACCCCTGTGAAAACCACCTGCACCGGCGTCGAAATGTTCCGCAAGGAAATGGGCGAAGGACGAGCGGGAGACAACGTCGGTTGCCTGCTTCGTGGTGTAAAACGCGAAGACATCCAACGTGGTCAATGTTTGGCTAAGCCAGGCAGCATCACCCCTCACACCAAGTTCGAAGCAGAAGTTTACTGCTTGAGCAAGGAAGAAGGCGGACGCCACACCCCGTTCTTCAGCGGTTACCGTCCCCAGTTCTACTTCCGTACAACGGACGTAACCGGAACGGCAAACCTTGTCGACGCCGAAATGTGCATGCCTGGCGACAACGTTAAAGTTGAAGTCGAATTGCACAAGCCAATCGCAATGGATGACGGTGTTCGTTTCGCGATTCGCGAAGGCGGCCGTACCGTTGGTTCGGGTGTTGTAACCAAGATCGTTTCGTAATCACGGCCTTGTGTTCCAATTGGTAATCGGGTTCGAAAACCTGCCGATGTTTCGGCGAGTCTTGCCGAACCCGACACCAATTTGAAAAATCAACCAATGGCCAGCGAGGTTTTCTACCTTCGTTGGCCATTGGCTTTTTAAGACGAATTCGTTAATCTGCTGTGTCGCTACGGTTGATCCGTGTTGGGATTGCCCTGACAAAGGGTTTTCGGCGATAACAGACGTGTGAAACGTAATTGGTTTTACAGGGGTGTAGCTCAATGGCAGAGCACTGGTTTCCAAAACCAGCGGTTGAGAGTTCGAGTCCCTCCGCCCCTGCTTTTATTCACACAGATAACTTGCCCTCTGAGTCGGCTGCAAAGGATTCGCAGCTTTCATAGGTCGAAAGATCATTTTTAGGAGCCGACAGTGTCTCGAGACATTGCAGGGACGAACAACGCCCCACTGACCAGCGAACTGTTCCACACCAAGGTTTACAAGCCGAACCAGGGGCGAATTGTTCGTCAATTGACAGCATTGGCGATCTGGGTTGTGGTTGCTCTGGGTTGCTGGAGCCTTTACGCCACCTTGCGAGGCTTTTTGCCCGCCGGTTCGATGTTGATCCCTGCGATCCCCATGGTCGCGCTGGCCATCGGCGTGTGGATCGGCTACCGCTTGGTCAACTGGCCTCAGTTTGCCGACTTTTTGATCGCAGTCGAAGCCGAGATGAACAAGGTGACTTGGCCTGCGAAGGACGAATTGATCCGAGCATCGGTCGTGGTGATCTTCACGATCTTCTTCCTCGCGATTGCCCTCTTTTTGTTCGACGTGGTTTGGCAGTTTATCTTTAACTTCCTTGGCGTGACTAGCTAAACACTTCGGCGTCACTTGTTTCATTCCCGCTACATGAAAATGAGACGCCCTTCGAAGAATTACTTTAAATACCGCGTTCGGTGATACCCGTGAACTCAGCTGATACGACAGACGACCAAGGCGATTTGCCAGAAGACACGCAAGCCGGTGCGCCGGCCGATTCGGAACAACTCGCTGCAGATCAGCTCGATTCGGATACCAACGAAACTTCCGTAGACGCTTCCGCCACAGATCAACAGAGCAGCGAAGAAGCCGCGGCTCCCGCGCCGCCACCCGCCAAAAAACAAGTGGCCCCCAAGGTCGACAAAGCGGACGATGGCGAAGCCAAGATGGATTGGTACATCTTGAAGGTCGCTTTCAATCGCGAAGATTCGATTGCCGAAGCACTTCGTAAACGCGTCAAAATGGAAGGCATGACCGAGGAATTCGGCGAGATCGTCGTTCCTACCGAAGACGTCGCCACATTCACGCGTGACGGAAAACGCCGTGTCACCAAGCGAAAACTGCTGCCTGGCTACATCATGGTCAATATGATCATCAATGATGACACCTGGTTCTTGGTTCGCGAAACCGGTGGCATTAGCGATTTCACCGGTGCCGCCGGAAAACCGATGCCGATGGAACCCTCGGATATCGAACGATTCATCAACAAACCCGAAGTCGATGACGAAGACGAGACCCCAATCAAAACGGCGATTCCGTTTAAGGTTGGCGATCGTGTGAGGGTCAAGGAAGGTAACTTCGAGAACCAGGAAGGTGACGTCGATAGCGTCGATGAAGCAAATGGACGCATCACCGTCATCATCAATATTTTTGGTCGCAGTGTCCCGATGGAACTCGATCACTGGCAAGTCGAAGCTTTGTAGACGGCATGATGTATCGCTGTCACGTGCCGATGCACCGACAACGATCGCCTTCCCAAACATTTTTGAAAAAATATTCCTCCACTGAACAATCTTAACTGATCACTGAAAAATGGCTAAACAAGTAACCGGGGTCGCAAAATTCCAAGTTCCTGGCGGACAAGCTACCCCCGCTCCTCCTGTCGGTACCTCGCTCGGTAAATTTGGTGTGAACCTTGGTCAATTCGTCCAAGCTTTCAACGACCGAACCAAAGAGTACGCTGGCACTCCGATCCCTGTTGTCGTCACCGTTTACAACGACCGCAGTTTCGAATTCATCACCAAGAGCCCTCCAGCAGCATCGCTTCTCAAAGCAGCTGCCGGTATCGCCAAAGGCAGTGGTGTTCCTAACCGCGATAAGGTGGGCACCGTGACCGCCGCTCAGTGCGAAGAGATCGCTCAAAAGAAGATGGCTGACTTGAACGCCCGCAGCATCGAGCAAGCCGCGCTGATGATCCAGGGCACCGCTCGCAGCATGGGCATCAACGTCGAAGGCTAAACCCCCTCGCCCCCCCTGCGCCGCGAAACTCGTCAAGAGTTGCGATCAAACGCGATAACAAAAGCACGAACCCGATTTAGCTCCGCCAATAAAATGGACGGAGCTAAATTCGTTTGGCGACGTGCCGGTAAAACGTCGGTCATTTTGTGAGCCGACATGGGCCCTTTGATCGCGGCGAAAGTCGCGAAGACTTTCGTCCATCAACCTGTATCACCGCAACTCTTTACGAGTTTCGATGCGGCTAAATTCAGACCTACGCCGCGTTTTCCCAAAGCCTACGCAGCGTCTTTCCAGTGGGCGCTCAACCAAGTTGCTGGCAAGGTCGACTTGAACACGCCTCCCTGGTATCCCGCAATCGCTTGGTCCGGCAGCGGATAGCCGTGGAATGCCAACACACGCATCTCCGATGGCTGATACGGCTCGCGAATCAGGTTCAGCGGGAACAACGGACGACAGCTGCGTTTGAAACTGCACACCCATTTCTCGGGCCAGAACGCCAGATCATCCATCAGCGTGCGGCTAACGTACTGTTGTTCGATACGGAACGTTTCAAGCACTTCGGCCTGGTGATCACAAAAGTGCTGATAGACCCGCGAATGGCGTTCGGGGTGAAAGCGAAATACCGAAGTATTCCCTACTTTGCCATCGCGACCAGGCATCCACGCACGACGTTTTTCGAGCCAGTCATGGATCACACAGAAACGGCCTGGCTCAAACGTAAAGAAATCGTCCAGCGGCCCAGTCAACACGACATCCAGGTCAAGGAACAGCGTGTCGCCCTCGAGTCCCGCCAAGCCGGGCTGAAACAGACCGACCTTGCGCCAAGTTTCGCCCCCTTTGCGAGCATCAAACGCTCCCTCATCAAATGGCGTCACCGGCAGCGGGTGGATCTCGACCTGCTTGTCGATCCCCTCGGAATTCTCGGTCAAACAGAGGAAACGGAAAGGCATTTGCAGGTGCTTCTCGATTCCGCGAAGCAAACGATTGACATACTCGCTGCCATACTTCGTCCCCCACTTGATGCAGACAATATTCGCTTGCATAACCATTTCCCTCTGGGCCGTTGTGATTCGATTTCAACCTCTGTTAGCTACGAAAATTTCCGCTTTGGGGGAAGACGAATCTGCACGATCAGGCGAAGAAATCCCGCTCGGGCGATACGCTGGGTTCTCAATCACCGCGGTGGATGTTGCTAAGATACACAGACGCGTGAGCCATCCTACGAACGCACCCCAACCCCATCTAAAAATCCCAGACATGAAAATCCAAAGCCGAATAGCCTTACTCATGTTTTTGCTGACCACTTCACTCTCGCTGCCCGTTCCATCGCATGGCGACGAAGGCATGTATCTGTTCAATGACCTGCCCGTCGAAACACTTAAACAGAAACACGATTTTGAACCCGACTCACAATGGGCAGACCACCTTCGCCTATCGTCGGTTCGATTCAACAGCGGTGGGTCAGGATCGTTCATTTCTAGCGACGGCTTGGTGCTGACCAACCATCACGTCGCCAGCGATACGCTGCATAAACTCAGCACCCCCGAATTGAACCTGATCGAAGACGGCTATCTAGCCAAGTCACTCGATCAAGAATTGAAGGCTCCCGATTTAGAACTGAATCAACTGGTGTCGATCGAGGACGTGACCCAACGGGTCAACGAAGCCGTTAAACCTGGCGCATCCAGCGACGATGCCCTGAAACAACGACGCGGCGTGATTTCGACGATCGAGGAAGAATCGTTCGAAAAGACGGGGTTGCGAAGTGATGTGGTGACCTTGTTCGGTGGAGCAAAGTACCACCTGTATCGTTACAAAAAATACACCGACGTTCGTCTTGTTTGGGCGCCGGAAACAAAAGCGGCCTTCTTTGGCGGCGATGCGGACAACTTTGAATACCCGCGTTACAACCTCGATGCCACAATCATGCGGGTTTATGAGGACGGCAAACCTGCGAAACTCGACAACTTCTTGCGTTGGAGCTCGGATCCACTGCAAGAGGGCGAATTGGTTTTCGTCAGTGGCAACCCAGGACGTACACAGCGTATTTTTACGGTCGCAGCTCTCAAATTCCTGCGTGACGACCGACTGCCCTATGTGCTCGATTTCCTTCGTCGCAAAGAGATTCTGATGCAGCAATTTGGTCTCGAAGGCACCGAACAGGCACGCCGTGCACGCGATGAATTGTTCGGTATCCAAAACGCTCGCAAAGCCTACACCGGGATGCTGGCGGGATTACAAGATCCGCAAACCTTTGTCGCCAAACAGGCACGCGAAGAAAAGCTGCTGAGCGAACTGCAAGACAACGAGGCCAACAAAGAACTGGCGGCGGCTTGGGCGGAAATTGCGGAAATCCAAGACGATAAACGCGAAATGTTGACGCAGACCGTCAGCCTGCGAAGCACGCTGTTCGACACCGCAATGCAAATCGTGCTGCTCACCGCCGAAGATCTCAAACCTAATGACCAGCGACTGCATGAGTTCACCGATGCGTCGCGAGAATCCAAGTTGCAATCGCTGCTCAGCGAAGCTCCCATCTACGAAGATCTCGAGCAGGTTAAACTGAGCGACGAACTTTCGCGGCTGACCATCCTGCGTGGTGCAGAGGACGCATTGATTCAAGAAATTCTCGATGGCAAAGGGCCCCGCGAACGCGCTGCTGCGTTAATCGAAGGTACCCAACTGGCCGATGTTGCGTTTCGCAAACAATTGGTCGAAGCGGGCAATGACGCCGTCCAAGAGTCGAACGATCCCATGATCCAACTGGCTCGTAAACTCGAAAGCGAATATCGTCACATTCGAGAACGCAACGAAGAAATCGAAGAGCGGGAACGCCAAGCCTACGCCAAAGTGACTCAGGCCGTCACCCAAATCGAAGGGACCGGTGGCTACCCCGACGCAACCTTCACCCTGCGATTGGCATTCGGAACGGTCAAAGGCTACGTCGAAGATGGCAAGCAGATCGATCCAACGACCAATTTCGCCGGAGCTTACCAGCATGCGGAAGCCCACAAAGGACAGGCCGATTTCGATCTTCCCGAATCATGGATGAAAGCCAAGAACAAGGTCGACTTGGACACGCAACTGAACTTCGTTTGCACCGCCGACATCATTGGCGGCAATAGCGGTTCTCCAGTGGTCAATCGCGAAGGCGAATTGGTAGGCTTGATCTTTGACGGCAATATCCAAAGTCTGACCAGCGATTATCTTTACAGCGACGAACAAGCACGGGCGGTGAGTGTTTCCGGAGTCGGGATCATCGAAGCCCTGCGTTCGATCTACGACGCCAAGTCGCTCGCCGATTCGATCGGCAAATAGCCGCCATTCGCGCCGCAAAAGCTGCGAAAAATCAGACGACGCTCGTTCCCAGGCTCCGGCCTGGGACCCCGTGGTGGCGATGAACTCGCTCAGTCAGCTCACGCCTCTTTCTCGACGCTCGGTTCACTGACTTCCCCATCGTCTTCATCTTCTTCTGCTTCCTCCGCTTCTTCGACACTCTCGCGAAGCTCCTCGCTGGAGGTCCAATAGAAGACGGTACCGATCGCGGCCATCGCCACTTTGACGATTTCGAACACCAATGCCACAAGCGTTCCCGAAGCCGACGTGGTGGTCGCTGGCACAATTCGGTACAGCCATTCGATGGTCGCTTCGTACACGCCCAATCCCGCTGGCGTGATCGGCATGGCCGCGGCCAGCATCCCGATCGGGACAATCACAAAGTGCTCGATCAAGGTTGGCGGATCCGAATAGAGTCCGCGAGCGATCAGATACATGCTGAGGATCATCGACGAATGCACGCCGAGGCTCATCACGATCGAAACCAAAAACGCGATCGGGTGAGCATGAAACATCCGCAGCGGCGGTCCAATCTTGGCCACCACCGGACCGACGATCGCTAGCTGACTGCCCCAGCGGACCAAGCGGTCGACTCCCTTGCCGCCAAAGACCAGCCCGCACAGCACGACCGTGCCGATGGTCGTCAGGATCGCGGTGGCCGCTTTGATCTGCTGCATCTGTTCGCGATCAATCTCCGTCGAGTGACTCGGCTGGACCAACATCAACCCCAACGCAACGAGCAACAGCAGGCCGAACAGCCCCACCCCGCGATCGACAAACACGGATGCGACCGCTTCGATTCGTTTCCCCGGACGCTGTTTTGCCAGGAAAATTGCCTTAAACAGATCGCCGCCCACGCTGCCCGCCGAAACGAAGTTCAGCAGAAAACCGATCGAGCCGAGCCGAAACGCCTCGACCATCGACAGCGAAATCCCTTGGCAACGCACCAGCAAGCACCAACGCGCGAACGAAAGGCTCAATCCGATCATCGCCACCGCCAACGCGCAGGCCAATAATCGGTAATCTTTGGGCTGGGTCGATAACTGAGCCCAATCAATGTGATTCGCCAGCCAAGCGATAATTGCCACCGGAATGGCAAATTTCAGAGCGAGAGTCGCGGCTTTTTTCCATGTCATATGCATCGAGGCAAGATAATTGCCAGCGTCCGACTCTCCAAGCCGTCTTCAAAATGCCCGCTTCCCCGTAGTGGACGAGGCTACGAGTCCTTTGAGAACACCGCACCAAGCAAACTCGCCCGCGATACCTCTTCCACCGCGCTAAAATGGAACAGCGACAACCTCGCTACGCCACATCGCCAAGATTGAGCCGTCTCCCGTACCGCCGCATCACCTGCGATTTCAGATCCTGGAAATCCTCCGCGTCGAGTTCCGGGTCCTCTTCGATGATCGTCTGGGCCAGCTCCCTTGCGACTCGCAGAATTTCGATATCACGCCGCGGATCGGCGATTCGCAGTGGTGCCATTCCACTCTGTTTCCGCCCCAGTAGATCGCCGGGGCCACGCAACTCAAAGTCAGCTTCGGCAAGCTCAAAACCATCATTGGTCTTCTCAAACAAACTCAGCCGCTCGTTCTCACTGGGCGGTTGATCTCCGTCCGAGAAAACACAAACGTGCCCCACATGCGAACCCCGCGAAACACGGCCACGCAGTTGGTGTAATTGAGCCAGCCCAAACCGCTCCGCTCCAAGGATCGTCATCACGGTCGCGTTGGGCACATCGATCCCCACTTCGATCACCGTCGTGCTGACCAACACATCGATCTCGCCCGAAGCAAACTCCTGCATCGTCGCCATCTTTTCATCCGCCGACATGCGACCGTGCAACAGTCCGATCCGAAACTCGGACAACACCCCCTTACTTAGATCTGCAAAGACCGTTTGCACCGATGAAATGTCTTCACCCTCCTCGTCGTCCGAATCCTCTTCCTCGGACTTCGTTGTCGGGACCACACGTGGCGCAACAACAAATGCTTGCCGCCCTTCGTTCAGACGCTCTCGAACAAACGACCACCATCGATCTTTCCATCCATCATGGGCGAGATACGTATTGACGGTGGCTCGACCAGGCGGTTTTTCCCGCAGTGTACTCAGCTCGACGTCGCCAAACAGCGTCATTGCCATCGAACGAGGAATCGGAGTCGCCGACATCACCAAGTAATGAGGATCCACTCCGCCGCTCCGCAGTGTAACACGCTGCCCGACGCCAAACTTGTGCTGTTCATCAATCACGCACAGTCCAAGTTTGTGAAATTGGATGTCACCGTACAGCAGTGCTTGGGTGCCGACCAAAAGATCAATTTCGCCTGACGCGGCCGCTTGGATCGTCGCTGCCCGCTCCGCACGGCTGATCGATCCACACAGCAGCCCAATACGCACGCGACTGTCGGCAAGGATTTTGCGCAGCGTCTCGTAATGTTGTCGTGCAAGCACTTCCGTCGGAGCCATCATCACGGATTGATGCCCATTGGCGACCGCCAGCATCATCGCGTAGACCGCGACCACGGTTTTGCCACTGCCCACGTCGCCTTGCAGCATGCGGTTCATCGGGAACTGACACGCCATATCCTGGCTGACTTCTTTGATCGCTTGGCGTTGATCGTTGGTCAACTCAAAGGGGAACCGATTCAAAATTCGCGAATCGATCACCGACGTCGGCGACAGCGGTGGTGATTGCAGATCACTGGTCAATTTACGTCGCCGCATCGCCAGTGCTAATTGCATCACGAACAATTCTTGAAACACCAAACGAATCCGAGCTGCCTGCAGTGAAGCTTCATTGTCCGGTTGGTGTAATTGCCGAACCGCGGTTTGGATGTCGTAAAGAGGCCCCTCGATTTCGATGCCAGCCGCTCGCAGCGCATCGGCGGAATCGCGTCGCAAACGCTCTGGCATCACTTCATGAATTTCGCTGCCAAGAAGCTCCAACACGTTGCCTACCAAGTGGCGAAGATCGTTCTGCTTGACACCTTCGGTCAGCGCATAGATCGCCAAGATTTTTGGCTCGGGATAATTGTCCTGTTCATCCAGCATCGTTAGCTGCGGATGCACAAACTCCATCCGCAGGCCACTCAGTTTTGGAGCACCCGAGATCACGACACGTTGGCCAAACTTAATTTGGTCCGCTCGATAAGGCTGGTTAAAAAACAGGATACGGACGGCGCCCGTTTCATTTTCGACGATCGCGCCAAATACCGACTTGCCCGGCGACCGAGATGCCAATTCCGCGTCCGTGATCGTTCCGATTAGCGAAGCCTGTTCGCCCTCACGAAGTTTGTCGACCGCCTTGGGAGGTGCAGGCCGCTCATAATCACGAGGGAAGAAGAACAACACATTCTGCGCCGTCCGCAGCCCCAGCCGTGCGTATTTTTCAGCACGAAACGCCCCCACCCCCGGCAAAAACCGAACCGGCGTAGTCATCGTGACGGGCGGAGTTTGTTCTTGGTCCATCGTCGGAATAAGTGTAAGGCGGCAAAAAAGAGACGGGGCATGCTGGGCACACACAGCGGCCCATCCCACCCATCTCATGATAACGAAGCGAAGCCGCCGCAAGGCGGCAATCGTGATAGGCGAGCCTGTTCCACCGCAGCAGTCGTGTCCGTGACTGCCCGAAGTCTATCCAATCATCCCCCTCGGTAACAACCGACGCGCCATAGCAGGCCCAGCGGCGTAGCAGGCCCAACGCCGTAGCACTCCCAGAACCGTTGTCGAGGGAAGTCCACCGGAACGTTTTACTCCCCAGCCCCCACGCCAACCCGTTCCGTATCCCAGCCGCCAGCAGACATCTAGACTGCAAAGTAAGCTTGCAGAGCCCGTTCTTGAACAAGCCTCGATGACGCCATCGGAAGTCGCAGATCTGCAACGTGATCCCGAAGTGGTCGCGGTAGCAGACCCGATGCCCTTAAAACTAATCGAACCGTTTGGGGCTCCCGGCAGAGGCCGCGACATCGATTGCGTTAGAACAGTATCGTGCGAACGTTAATCTTTTCTCCAGTTTGACATTCCTGCTCGCTCGTTCAAGCTCGTTCGCTCAAGCCGCGATTATCGTCGCGACCTTGGGATATGAAAGCCACCGCCCGAGCTATGAGATCGCCGTAGCACCGCCTGCCGCAGGCGACGGCATGGTTTCCGTTGGCGCATTGCAACGCTCCGCTGCAGGCAACTTAAGCATCGCATCGTTCTCCAACACCTAGTGCAACTTGTGTGGCCCAGGCGTCAGTGTTACGTCATCTTGGATCGGCAGCAACGACGCACTGCGGACGATCAGCGGAACCAGCATGGCCACTCCCCACGTTGCCGGATGCGCCGCCTTATGGGTGCAACAGCAAAAACAGAACCTCGGTTTCTTAACCAGCGAGAACCTTGCCGCCCGAACTTTAGCCTCGGCGACATTTGTCCCCGGCGCCTCGTTCGAAGACATCGGCAACGGCATGGTCCAAGCCCCCCAACAATGAACCGCTAATAATCGAATCGACGTTCGAAATTTAATCTGATGTCGGCTTCAAAATGGCAAGATTATCGAGCGACGCGACGAATGCAATTCAGTCACATGGGCCCAACAAGCAATGGGTGGGCTAATGAGGAGTTATCGCTGGTCGAGTCGCGATGATTCGCCGGGCGGCGGCGATGAAGAAACTTAAACGAGAATATCCAAACGCATTTTAGAATCTATAACGAATGCTGCCCCCCCCCAAAAAAAAGCAAGCGAGCGAAAACGATGTTGCCAATCACTAATCCAGCGTTTTTAGCCAGGTGGCGACTTTGTTGGGGGTGAAGCCTTGGGGGCCGGGGGCGCCGGGGTCGAGGATGCGGCCGTCGCGGCCGATTACGACCAGGCGGATTGGCCAACCGGCATAGGCGGCATTGACGCGGTTGTCCACGCCGTCCATCACCATCGGGAACGATAACGACAACGTTCGCTCGCAGGTCGCGGCATGCTTTTGCCGCAGCGCCAAGTTATCTGTCTGAATAAACGTTTGTAACACTTCGTCGCCCTCGGCCGTCTTGACCTGGATCTTGGAATCGGGGTGCGCCTCGCGAATGTAAACCATCAGAAAATTCGCGAGATCTTTGTGCTCCTCGTACAACTGTTCGACCTGCTGAATCCGCTGGCGAAACGGCGAACAACTGATGCTGCCAAACACCAACACCACCGGTTTGTCACGGTACAATTCCGATAACGTTACCGTGCCTTTGCCTCCGACACGCGGCAGTGTGAAATCAGGAGCACGGTCGCCTGCCTTCAATGCTTCGGGTTGCCGCTCTCCTTTGGCCGCCGGTGCAACATATTCCCCCGTTTGCGACGCCTTCCCTCGACCTCGTGACTTCGCAAAATTCGACTCAAACTCTGCCTTGCTAATCTTGCCGTCGGAATCTTGATCCCAATCGCTGAACATCGCCTTCAGTTTCGCCGGCGCCTCGCCCTTGTCGATCACCCCATTGCGATCCCGATCCATCCGCCGAAACATCGCCGCAGCCTGATCAGAAGAACGTGGTGACTGAGCTTCTCCACTCTGCACCCCAAGCACGAACAACAGAGCCAGCACAGCAACGTGTCGCAGTCGCATCATCAATCTCCCAACAGTAGGTTGTGTACGGTTTAGAGTTCCCAACTCAAGCGAAACTCACGCCCGAGAGAATCCTTTGCTTCCATCGTTTGATCACGCGGTTGATCCAAGAAACGAGGAAGGACACTCATCACCGATTCGACCATTCGCAATTCTTCGTTACTCAAACCGCTCGCGTGTTCGCCATGATCCATTTTAATGACCAAAGGATAAGCCTCGGCGTCTGCGACAGACCAGTGATTTTGTTCCAAGTGCCAAAAATCAATAGGCACCATATCAAACGCTTCACCGAATTGAATCGAAATCGCAACTAGCTCTTCGATCGGGCATTCTTGCTGGATGAACTTCCTGGCGTGCTTGACGTTCTCTATCAATGACAGCCCGAGCACCTGGCCTAGTTGTCCCATCACCGTAATGCCCCAGCTCGATTCGCCGCTTTCCCGGTATTCCAACCGGATCAAATTATCTCCGCCGACCATTTTCCACGGCGCTGCTTTGTAGAAGCGAGTGGCAGCATCGTAAAAACGCTCCATCAGCTTCTCTGTCACCCCTTCCGTCTCTGCCAACGGTGTCTCACCTTGCCCCGAGTTCAGCAGTAATCCCGTAATGAGTTCGTTAAAGCTGTCCGCGACTAGTTGATCGCCGGTAAAAACGTTGAGTGAACCGCTGTAGCGGGTAAGGGGCTCGGCCGACATTCGCGGATCAAGAACGATGCTTTCGGGGCGACGAGGCTGACCCACCATCGGATCCGCCATCGTGTCGACGAGCACCTGCCATTGCTGCTCGGGCGATGGCAGTTCGGCGGTACTGTCGCTGCCGACAACACACCCGCTGCTTGCATCGAGCACCAATTGCAAGTACGCACGATAGGGAGTCGCGCGATCGACGATCCACATCGGCGGCTGAAATACACCGACCCACCACTGCTGGTCACTCTGCGGCAAGTCCGCAATATCGACCTCATCCGTTTCATCACTCCTGTCGCTAGCGAGACGTTCAAGACGTCTCGCCAGAGCGTCTAGGCTCTCCGCGAGCATCGCCTTCACATCCGCTTCAAGTGCTCGATGTTCGCACGCCACTCCGTAAGTTCCCACCGTTTTGGCGAGTGCTTTCACGTCGGCTTTTGTCGGAACCTGCAGTACCGCCGGCTTCCTTGGAGGACCGACCATGGGATCGCAGACCGAATCTAACAGAAAATTACGAAGCTCTTTTGCTTTGGGGCGATTGGCGAACCGAACCGTCGAGATTGGCGACAAATCTTCGAGCAGCACCCCGAGATAGGCGCCATCTCGGCATCGATGCAGATGATACTGCCATGTCATTTTGCCTCGTGGCAGTTCCAAGGCTTGGTCCAGATCCCCCGCTCCGCTTTGATCACCGTCAGCCTCACTCGACGACGAACCCGGATGTGAAAATTTCAACTCAAGAGTCTCACGAATCCAGCGTGCGGTGCCTTCGACTGTGCGAACCCCCGGCAGCAAATACCCCGCCGTCATAACCGCCTCTTCATCCTCATCGGCGACCATAGGATACTCTGGCCTTAACGCAGGCGGCAGTTCGAGTCCCGCTAGATAGCGAGCCACTTTTGGCTTCGCTTTATGTGCCGCTTTGAGCAATTCGCGGGCTTTGGACGTGTCCCCTTCGGATTGAAAAAGATAGATGGGCCGGGCAAACAGCATGGGTGCCAAATTGTCTTTTGGAAAACGATCCAAAAGCGTACCGAGTTCATCATACCAACGCAGCCGGAAACACAAATCAAGCAGCAAAAATCGCAAGCCAATCGGATCCGACGGATCTTCATCCAAACCAGGAAACAGCACGTCGGCAGCATCGGACAATCGAGAATCATCGAGCAACCGGCTACCCATTCGAGCTCGCATGATCGGCATTGCGGTTCGCACCTGCTCGGGCGGCTTCGATTTCGCCGCCTCGCATGCCCGGCGATACCACTGGACGCGATCCTCTTCCGCGCCGGCAAAGTCCCCCAGCATGACCTGCGCCTCGACCGACTTGGGATCGACCTGTAGAGCTTGCTTTGCCGCCGCCTGGTACCCTGACGCTGTGCCATCTTCGCATTCAGACGCATACAACACTTCAGCCGCCTCGGGTGATGAAAGCGGAAACGCGTCTTCAAGAGAACTCGCCTCGTCAAACGGTTGGTCGGCAAACATGCCCAACAGCCCCATGGTTTCTTCCATGAGCGTTGTGTCACCTTCCAACGCTGCCTGCTGCGCCATCATCACCATCTCTACCAATTCAGGCGGAGCACCCGACTCGAGCAATTCATCACGGCTAAGCAGCGGCAGAGCATTGCCAATTCCGTCCGCACGACCCGCAGGTTGCTGCTTGCGCCGCATCTTCGATTTGCTTTTCTTCGCTTTATTTTTTCGACGTGACATGATCGATCGTTTCGTAGTGCGTAAATCAAATTTGCTTGTTTTTGTGTGGGCGGAAGAACGTACCCGGCCTCAATGGATTGGTGAACGTCGGCACTAGTTAATTCTAGGACCAAGGCTCGCCCCCGAATATATCACGCCCTCAGATACCAGACGCCCAAATGCAAACCTGACACCATCGAGCCGTGCCCCTCACGGCAACGCTGTGAAGCATTTTGTAGCGGAACTCGTCAAGAGTTTCGGGAATTGGGTTCGTTCAACGAAAGTCTTGACGACTTCCGCTACATCAAAACACCACAAAACACGGCATGAAAATGCTTCACAGCGTTTCCCTAGCGGGTGCGATTTCTAGCGGTGCGGAAACAAGCTGACGCTTCAAAGCCACCGTTTCGCGAGCGAATGGAGTTGCGAGTGAATCGTCGCAACAAGGCCAAAGCGAGCACCAAAAGAGGAGAAGGTGGGATCAGAAAGGGGGGCGAGCCTAACTCAATAAAAAAAGGACATCGAGCTTAAAACTCGATGTCCTTTGTCTTTTTTTTAGTACCGAAGGAGGGACTCGAACCCTCACTGGATTGCTCCAACTGGATTTTGAATCCAGCGCGTCTGCCAATTCCGCCACTTCGGCTGCTCACTACTAATGTGCTAAATATCGCACCTTTCGCCAAGTCCCCTTAATGAAAACCCTGCTTTTAATTGCAAAACATCGCTCGCCATCGGACTTGGGATTCGCAAAAGTATCGGATCCAAACCGCGAGAGTGCAAGTCCCCTAAAACCAGCAAAATCAGACTCGCCGGGTCGGCCCCGATTTGATGCGAGGGCGTGCTTGTTACGCCGGTTTGCTCGCCAGTTTCTCGATCGTCTCGAACTCTTTCTTTTTCACGGGTTGGACACTCAACCGGCTGCCCTTCTGCAGCAGCACCATCCCCTTCAGTCCTGCTCGCTCTCGCAATTCTGCCAATGTGACTGGACGATCGAATTTCTTCTCGAGCTTGATGTCGACCAAATACCAGCGAGGATTTTCGGGATCTGATTTTTCATCGAAGTAATGACTCTTGCGATCGAACTGAAACGGATCCGGGTAACCACTCTTACTGACCACGGCCGTCCCCACCACAGCAGGCACCTTGCACGCCGAGTGATAGAACAACACCCGGTCACCCACCTGGATGTCGTCTCGCAACATATTTCTTGCTTGATAGTTGCGAACCCCTTCCCAACACGTCGTCTGATCGGGCTGGGCCGCCAAGTCGTCGATCGAGAAGGTCGTCGGTTCGGACTTCATCAACCAGTAATTAATCGTCATCGCTTGAAACAAACCCTTTGCAATCGCCGAAACGTGTCGACTGTGAATTATTGTGATGGCTGCGAACTTATGAGGCCTGGGCACTCTGTCCGCCCGGAACCTTTTTTTGCAATTTTGGTGTAACGCAAAGCCGATAACAACCATAGCGCCGGGAAAAGCGCTGCTACACAAGCATTCGATTAGCGACTGATGATCAGTTGCCGAGCGATTGCGGGCCAGGGAACGGGCCATGTCATGTCCGTTCACCTTCTAGAGAAAAGGCTCGCAACCGATGAATGTCGATACCCTTCATGCCGCTTTAGGCATCACCTTTACCGCCGTTTGGCTTGTCGTTGGACAAATCCTGGTCGGCAGTCGCTGAGACGCGAGGTCGGAATCAGTGGGGAACCCCCATTAGCCGCCATCGCAATCGCCCTGATTGAACGAAGCAACCGTGGCTCGCGGCCTGTTGATTTAAGTACCCGGCCGCTCACGCGTCACGGCTCACTAAAACAAAAGGCTAAAAACGCCAAAACGACTCACCCTAAGAAGAAGGAGTCCCCTTCGCGACCGCTCCCTCGCCCGCCTCGCTGCGACGAATCAGCTGCCCAAACGTCTTGATCAAATCCTGCATCGGGAAGATGCAAAACGGATGCTCGCGACTTTTCAGCACCGCCAGCGAAGCTCGCTCACGCATCACCGTGGCCAACTCGGCCTCTAACTGCGAACGCTTCTCGTGAAGCGACGCCGACAATTGTTCGTTGATCGAGTCGAGCTGTTGATGCCAGTCCGGCTTTTCGTTCAGCCCAGGCACATGCTCCAACAACTCCCGCTTTCGCGCCACCAACGACGCATCCAACTCACCCGGCTCCGCCACCTTCTCTGGCTGAAAGCGTGTGTCGCGAATCGCTCGCTTTATCCTGGTGATCTCGGAATCGGTTTCGCTTGGCGAGGGCCCTGGCAACTGAACCGTCGCCGATACGACCATGAACTCCGGTGGCGTGATCCCAAAGAAACGCTCGGCAATCCGGTCCCCCAGCTGGTCATACTTTCCGCCGCCGATCCCGTGCAGAAACAAATCGCTGAGCACCAGCCGTGCGTACATGGTCGTCAATAACGCACGCGGCCGAATCTTGAAGTGCGGACCAATCGAACTGGCCAGCGTTTCCGCCATGTCGGGTGCCCCCAACGCAATCCGGCACTCTTGTCCGTTGCGGTCGCTGATGATCATCGACTTTTCGGTAACCTTGACCCAACCGGCTCGCCGCTGAGGCAGCGCGTCACTGTAGATCCAAATCGGAGCCTCTAACCAGCCGTCATCGCTATCCAAATTGGGAACCGGATGCGAGTTGCTGCGGATGCCATGAGCCTTGCGATAAAAATCGGCCTCGGTGTTATACGCGTCCTGGAAACGCGAAAGATCACTCAGGATCAACAACAGAAACTCGGCGAACATCCGGCTTCGACAGAGCACCCCAAGGGGCAACTCGAGTGTATTTAACCCAATCTCGCCTTCCAGCGCATGACGTGCTTGAGCGAGCGCACAGCCGGCGATCCCGCATCGCTCGACCGCGTTGCGAGCATGTACCC
Source organism: Novipirellula rosea (assembly GCF_039541335.1). Classification (NCBI taxonomy): domain Bacteria; kingdom Pseudomonadati; phylum Planctomycetota; class Planctomycetia; order Pirellulales; family Pirellulaceae; genus Novipirellula; species Novipirellula rosea. The sequence goes on from NZ_BAABGA010000067.1 coordinate 93,241, forward strand.
ACAAGCGATTGATCAACGGATCGGCAACAATTGGCATTACCGTTTTACGCACGTCTTCGTCAAAATGATCGAAACGCTCGCGGTCACTAATCACCGTCTGCTCATACGGCACGCCGCCACCAAATCGGTCGTAGCGAACCGTGCTGTAGACGTAGCACCCCGTGTCTCGATCGATCGTTGGCACTCGAATCGAACTGCCCGAGGCGGCGTCATTATCGATGACCAGATTGATCGCGAGTGCTTGTTGCTGTTCCGCCAGATGGCTGAGCGTAAAATTCTTGAACCACACACCCGGATGAAACAGCGACGGTTGGTGGCCCGCCATCAAAATCGGACGCTCACGACGACTCGCCATCACGTCCACATCGCGGTACGTCGACGTGTAACGGATCGCATCGCTGATCATCTGCTGGCGAGCGTCACGGCGCAGTTTCTGCCACCACGAGTCATGCTGTGAGAGCAACTCGAGATTGCCGCGCAGCTGATCACCCACATCTCCGATGTTCGGATCCGTAAACGATTCGCCATGCGATTTGGGAGCACGATAGTGCCGAAATTCCTGAAACGTTTTCAATCCGTCACCTAGCCAGCACTATGTCCGCAAATCGATTTCGCGTTACCAATCGTCGCCCCTTCGGCCTGAACGACACGAATCGCGTCGTCGAGCACTTGGTTGTAATAGTTTAGACGCGTTTCAGCGTGATCTAGTGATCCACCAAACGAGCGACTCAAGTCCAAGTAGATCAAGGGAACCGGAATTTCGATCACTTGCAACCCCGCCGCTGCCGCCTCGACCCACAATTGCAACGGCATCGCGTACCCGTTGTCGGTGATCCGCAGCTGGCGAATGGCCGAAGTCCGATATGCCTTAAATCCACAAAACGCGTCGGTCAAATTGAAGCCGAGACGTTGATTCAGTTCGCTGGTGATCCGCCGGTTGATAAACATCCGCTCGGGCGGCGGGGCGTCGTCCCCTTCGTACTGCTTCAAATAGCGACTGCCCGAAACAATGTCCGCAGCGGCCGCAGCTTCGATGAACCGTGGAATCCGCTTGGGTTGATGCTGGCCGTCGCAATCGAGCGTGACCACGCCATCAAATCCGTGATCGATCGTGTAAGCAAACGCACTGCGAAGCGCCGCGCCATAACCTTGGTTCTCGGCGTGACGGACCACTTTCACGTCCGCTCGGCCCTGCAGCACCTCGGCCGTTCCGTCACTCGATCCGTCATCGACCACCAACACATCCGAGGCGTAATGGGCGACCTGATCCAGGATATCGTTGACCGTATCGACTTCGTTATAGACAGGAATGGCGACTAACCATCGTTCGCGTTTTGTCATAATTTAATGCTTCTTTCTTTGAATTCTCTTTGAAATGAGCGATCACGACGTTGCCCCGCCAAACTCTATCCTGCTGGCAATCCAGCCGAAGACGGGGGAAAAACCGCGTTCTGCGTGCTAACTCGCTCATCGCCCAGTCGAGCAATTCCTGTTCCCGATCCAGGGCATTCTAGGCGTATTTAGATGGCGGTCAATGTTTCCCATCTCACTAACGGGCCAGAAATTATCGTCAAGGAGTTGCGTGACGGGCGGAAGATCAATGCCAGCACCTTGGTAGCGGCACGGCGCGAGCCCAATGCCATCTACTTTGGGTAGCGGTGTGGTGCGGGGCCCGCCCAGTTGCAGTGAGCAAAACGCTTTAAAAACAAATGGCTTTTGCAGCCTCGACTCAGCCGGCCACGATTTGGATCGGGTCCGACTCGAGGCGACTCGGCCAAATTGTCAGCTCCGCAAGACTCGCTGACAGTTGCTGGGCCAACCACTCCATCGCGAACCGTTCACTCCAGTAGTGCCCCAACAACACTAAACCGACCTGCAGCGATTCCGCTTCCAAACAGGTGTGAAAGGTGGCCTCGCCGGTGACCAGAGCGTCACAGCCTTTGCGTTTTGCGGCCGCCAGGAAACTGCCACCACTTCCGCAAGCAAACGCGACTCGGCGAACGGGTTGGTTCGCCGCGCCCACGCGTCGGACATGCGTCGCGTCGACCACTTTGGCCGCCGCAAGCGCAAGCTCGTCCAGTGCAACCGCTTGTCCGAAATCCCCAAACCGACCGCTGCCCAAGTCGGCGATGTTTTCAGCGGCCGCTTCGAAAGGAATCAACGCCTGCGTCTCTGCGACTCCCAATCGATCGGCCCACAACTGATTGATGCCGCTGGCGGCAGAATCAAACGCAGTGTGGGCGCTGTAGACGGCGACTCGTGCTTCGACCAAACGCAGCAGCATCGAACCGGCAATCGTGTCGGAGGTCAAGCGAGACAGCGGCTTAAAGGGAAGCGGATGATGTGCGACCAGCAGATCGACGTCTTCGTCGACCGCTTCTTGCACGACTGCGGGAGTGATCGTTAAACAAGTCATCACTCGCGAGACGCCGAGGTTGCGATCGCCGACCAGCAATCCAACATTGTCCCAAGACTCGGCAAGTCGCAGCGGCGCGATCTCGGCGAGTCGCTGGCAGATTTGATCTACAGAGATTTTTGGCACGCTGACTCTTTCACCTTTCTGGCTTCCAATCGCATCTCGCGGAAGCCATCATCAATATTCTCGAAAGCGACGAGGCGTCAGAGAGCGTCCGGCTTAAAAAAACCTCTTTGTCACCCGGCCGTGATTCCCAAGGCCGCCAAGCAATCACCGCTGCAACCCGACGCGTGAGCGAGGGACCACGGGTAATGTGACGCGGGCATCAAATAGTCGCGATCGTTGCGTCGCCCATTCTTTAGTCGGGCGGCTTTCGCCGCACCGTTGGAAACACAATTGCGGTACGATCAAGCGAAGTTTACTTCGGCGCGATCATACAGATCATACGACGACCGTGTTGCTGCGGTGGCGTTTCAACCTTGCCTACTTCGCTCAACATTTCGACGACCATCGCCATGACCTTGCGGCCTTCTTCGATGTGGGCCATCTCACGACCGCGAAACAGAACACTGATTTGGACTTTGTCCTTGTGTTCGAGAAACTTCTCCGCTTGGCGAATTTTCGTGCGGATGTCTTCGTCACCTGTTTTCGGGCGAAGACGAATTTCTTTGGTCTTTGTCCGTGCGTGACTGTTGTGAAGTTTTTTGTTCTTATCGTATTTGTATTTGCCGTAATCCATGATCCGGCAAACCGGGGGTCGCTCGTTCGGAGCGACTTCGACAAGATCCAGGCCCGCATCGCGAGCACGTTCGAGGGCCTGCTCGGTTGGGATAATCCCTAACTGCTCCCCCTCTTCGCTGACAACTCGAATCGGGCTGATTCGAATCTGATTGTTAATACGAATGGTATCGCGAGGATCCTGCTGAGTGCTTTTTCGTGCCAACGCCACTAATAAATTCTGCTCCGGCCGGAGGGCATTCCGGCTCAACTTGGAAGGAAAACCGCGATCAGGCCAGAAATAACCGGCCGCATTCGCAGTAGGGAAGGTGTTCCAGGAAACAAAACCACTTTGCTTCCGATGGACACCCACGCAACTAACTGTAGGTCATCGTTTAACTAGGCCGACTGTAGCGGGGGACTCTTTGGGTGGTGAGTCTCCGCCGCCGGTCCAACATGCTCTGGTGGCAATGTAGAACGACGTCAAGCCCAAATCTCACCTCAAAAGTATCCATATCATCGGTGGTGAGCGTCAACAGTGAAACGTGTGAAATCCCTATTTTGCCAAGGAAGAGTACCCCGAAAGCGGTCTGCAGCGTCCGCAAAGCGAGCTAGAGGGGCCAAGTAGGAGTCGTTTTGCGGTACGGAGTGGCATTTTTACGATTTGCCGGATCCGTATTGGGAGGATAAAAAAAAATTGGCAGGGTGAAAAAAAAGAAGTGTGAAGATCTACTTGACGAATCGGCATGATCGGCACAGACTACCGCAACGATTTTGGATGGCATTTTTTGAGGGCCGAGTTTGTTAAAGAACCGAACCTCGGGAAACCGAAACAGAATCCCATGGCAGCGGACCGATCGCTGTCGAATTTAAAAAAAATCGGGCAATTAGCTCAGTTGGTTAGAGCGCCACGTTGACATCGTGGAGGTCACAGATTCGAGTTCTGTATTGCCCATCACAAAAAAGCCCGCGAAAGCGGGCTTTTTTCTTGCCCTGACGGCTCCCATCGCGACACTAAATTCGACAGATGCACGGTTTAGTGCACGGTATGGCGAAACGATGATTGGAGCAAAGAGATGGCCGGGAAACCAAAACCCTTCTTCAGGAAGCAGACGCAGGCGTGGTACTGCTCAATCGGCGGACGCCAGATTCGGCTTGGTAAGGACAAAGATGCGGCTGAACAGAAGTTTCATGAGCTGATGTCGGATCGTGAGTCGATCAGTTCGGAAATCACAACGCTTTACGACCTCTCGCAGCGATACCTCGACTGGGTCCAGGAAAATCGCAAGCAAGGAACCTACGATAACAACTTGCTCTACCTGAAGAGCTTCATCGAGTCGATCGGCAAACGGCTTAAAGTTAGCCAGCTGAAAAAGCATCACATCACTAAATGGACGGGCGAGAACCAACACTGGTCTGACACCGCCACCAATGACGCCATTGCGATCGTTCAGCGGATGCTCAATTGGGCAGTGGAAGAAGGCTACCTGAAATATTCCCCCTTGCCAAAGGTCCGCAAACCACGCCGACAGCGACGCGACGTGGTTTATAACGCCCAGCAGTGGAAGCAAATCAAAGACGCTGCCACTGGCCCTCTCGTCGAGTTTCTCGATTTCCTGTACTGGACGGGTTGTCGCCCTAAAGAAGCCCGGATCGTTGAGAAGAAACATGTCCACGACGACCTGATCATCTTTCCCGCCGACGAATCCAAAGGCGAAAGCGAACCCCGCGTCATATTCCTATCGCCTGAACCGAAAGCGATCGTCGATCGACTCGTTGCCGAACGCCCTGAAGGTCCCCTCTTTCGCAACTCGCAGGGCAACCCGTGGACGAAAGATGCGATCAAGTGCCGGCTCAACCGGATGAGCAAAGTGATCGGCTTCCGAGTGATCGCCTACGGTGCCCGACACTCGTTCGCAACGAATGCCCTGACCACCGGTGGCGTCGATCCGATTTCGCTCTCGCACCTGATGGGACACAAAGACACCGCCATGGTCTCTCGCGTTTACAGCCACCTCGCCAAAAACGTCGATTTCCTACGTGCCCAAGCAAGCAAAGCCATCGCAGGTTTATCGAAACAAGACGAATGTTCAACGCAAGACATCGATTGCGAGGATGACACCGGCGCAAGTAAATGATCAACGCCAGCAAACGAGCCTGAATCAATATCTGCAATTATCGGATTTCGTACCCGCTTCCTGCTGAGTGAATACCTCCGTTTGCATCAAACTGGTTTTCGATTGGCGTTTTGAATTTCTTGGTCATCCTTCACCATCCAGCGATGCGACATGCCATGTTCCGTTTGAACCATTGGACCAACTTTCGTGCCTTTGGCACCGACCAATGGTACAACTTGACGACATTCGCAATGACTTGCATCGAAAGTAGGATCAAACCACAACCGAGCCAAAAGATGAGGAACAGGCAGGCGAGCCATACCGAGCAAAACACCAACAGATGCCCCACGAGAACCCCATGCGTTGACCTTAATGCGGGGACCATCGACGAGCAATGTTCCTGCCAAAACGCTGCTCCTTGATCATCGGAGGCGTGGAGAATCAAACATCCGAGAAAAAGGCAAACGGCGACAATGACTGAACACCTATCGAAGATTTGATCGCAAGTAGACTTTGACTTCTTCTGGAATGAGACAATCTCAGTCTGCGGTGGTGAATAGGGGTTCATCGAACAACTCTCCTCCGTAGGAATGAAGACGCATTTTTGCCGTGTTACTTTCGGAGCGAAGGTGCGCGGAGCGGTTCCTTTGCCTATAAATCGCGTTTGCAATTCGTGACACTAACTCGATTCGTCGCTGAGCGAGTCGAAAAGATGGCCGACCCCGTCTTGAATGCCGAGTGAAAATGGCAAACCGAATTCTTCGACGGTGTCATGACCGAACTGAATCAGTTCTGCTTCTGTGAAATGACCGTGGTCAATTAAGAAGTCATATTGCTCCCAGAACAACTGGGTTTGCTCGAGGACAATCGCATTGCCGCGATGGTCGACAAGGGTTCGCTCGCTCGGTGTGAGCCAAGTCTCGATTTGTTTCTTTGTCCAGTTCATGACTTACCCTAACGCGCTCGTGGTGTCCCGCGCAAGCTTTGTGTTTAACACGGGGCTTTCAGTTAACGGAGGAGGCTCCTATGGCCAGCGACAGGGAGTGTCATCCTGAATGGCAATCGCTTTGTCCTCGCTTAGAATTGCCCAGGCCTCTCCATCACCGAACGCGTACTCGTATCTCGCCAATTCCCATCCGGCCGCTTGAATCCAGACTTCAATTAGATCCCCGCACTTGAGCGGACGGGCCTGGAGGTAGTGACGCTTGCCTGACTGTTCGAGTCGTAATTCGAGAAAGTGCTGCCCAGAATCTTGCGGTGGTGCCGGATCAATTGATTCCCGCAAACGATCGATTGCACCGACGCCCCCACCACCGATGATCTTGGCGACGTCCCCAATACCCTCTATAGCCGACGGATCCATGCAGACCACTTCGCTCATCAGCAACTCGATGATCCGTCTTGCAGCTTTCTCGCTGCTTGACGCGTCAGGACGTCCCGCTTGGCGTGCGAGTTCGATCAGGTGATCAATATTTCGTTTTTGATTTTGCGTCACGGCCATGAGAACACCACATTGCGTTCGTGATTCAATTGTTTTTCCAACCAGCCCCGTTATCAATCTGAGCATTAACGTCCACGCCCGTTCGATGTGTCGTCTCGTCGGCCAGCAGTGTGTTTAAACTGTTGCCTAACTGGACGCTGCCTGAAGGGGCGGGTGTCGGGAAGTTTGCGAACATCGATGTTCTTCAGAGCCACGCTCACTCTTGCTGCCCCCCGGACTGACCTCGCGCCAGACGGGGTAAGCGTCAGACTGGGTTTCGAGAACGTTTGCTTCAGTCGATCTGCCACCACCTTGGAAAAGTGGGGTCGAACCTTGGGCAGATGATGTGCCTTCTTGAATGCTTCTCGCAGATTGACGGGCGGCCGCTTGGCCTTAGCCGTGAAGATCCGAAAGAGCGGTGTGAACTTGTAACGAGTGTGATCGGACATGAGTCAGCTCGGGTAGTGGAGAATTAAAAGTGTCGGCGTTGACCGGTGGGAATTTGGACAGACTCGTCGCGTCGTTCATCAAGAAAGCGTGCGAGATCGTCTTCGGATACCCGGCGGCATGATCCGATTTGATAGGAAGGAAGCTCTCCCCGAGCGACTAGGGCATATGTTAAGCTGACGCTGATCTTCAAACGCTGCGATACCTCTTTGACGGTAAGAAGCATGATTTATCCTCCGCTTGGAAGCGGACGATCTAAATCCTTTGCGATCGTTCCACTGGACAGGGGACCGGTCTCCGTGCCGGACTGGGTAAGGGCGATGGCAGCGTTAAGGACCACCGTCAAGGCCTCACCGTGTGAGACTGGAAGCGTGGCCACAGGCAAGGTCCGCAGTCGACGGGGACCCGTCGTACGCATGTTCGGCGTATTGCCCGATCCGCTACTGATTACAAGCTCAAGTTTTCTCGCCTGTCGCAAATGACTCTTGGGCCACATGCGAGGCGTTTTACCGGGAGTCGCGATGGAGATGTACTCGGAATAGTCCTCCGCTTCGGGATCGGCACGCATGGCGACTTTCACGAGTACTGGCATCTCGCGAAAGCTACGTGTGATACGGACACCGTTGCTGTAAAACCACGAACGAAACCCAATTGCGTCATGAGTGAAAAGGAACGTCAACCGTCGCGAGAGAAATGTCCCGGAGAGACACCGCGGCACCAAATATCGAATCAATGGCGAGGTGATGGCCATCAAAATCATGTATGCGAACAAACTCAGAACGCACCAGGCGATGAAGTCTCCACCGCTCACGCCATTGCCCGTCGGTATGGCACTCCACATCCAGTACAGGCAAACCCCGTGACACAGAACCAATACAACGCGGGTCAGTTGGAAACTGCGTTCGACCGCCCGCCAGTCCGAGACGCGGGTGGAGACGTAGGCTTCGCAGCGTTCCGCATCGAAGTACAACACGGGCGTGATCGGCAGTCCGGGATCGACCATACGGCGCATCATGGATGACCTCCGCTGCGACTGAAAGATTGTGAGTAATCAATTCGCCCCTTCAAAAACTCTGCTTTGTCATAAAAGCAACGCTGCAAAATCATCGGACGATATCCCGGACGCAGCACCAATTGCCGAAGCTTGGGATCGTCGCGAGCGAAGATCCGTTCAATCTCGTTCGGCGTCATCAACGGCTTGTTACCGATCGCCCACGATGCCCCCGTCGCCGCTTCTTGGACGATTTGTTCGCGACTAGGCTGATGGCTCGACGGAGTTGCCGTGAGAGCCTCGCCCAAGCGTTTACTGATGTAAGTCAGCGAGGCCTCGTCGAAACCCGAAAAGGTCTGGAATGTGCCGGCGTTGCCAAGGAACGTTTGCCAAGATTTGGGATAATGTGACTGCAATTGAGAGATGTCCTGCAACACGATCACCAATTTGACACCCAGCCCCGCAAATTGAGCGATCGCGGTTTCCATGCACTCGAGCCGACCAAGACTGTGAAATTCATCGAGGTAGAAAACCGTCTGGTTGCCGGTGGCGACGGGTTCGGCCTCACACGCGGACAGGCAGGTTTGGACCACCAATCGCTTGAATCCCTTCATCGCTTTGTTTCGCATCGCAGGGATAGATAGGTAAAGCGTGAGCGAACCGTTTTTGAGTTGTCGCGGGTTGACCGAAGGACCACGCAGGACGTCTTGTACTGCCTCGATGCCGATGAACGAGAGGTGTCGCCTCACGCTTGAAGCCATGCTGGAAAACTCATCACCCGTTCTTGAGTAAAAGGCATGGGCTCCGGCGCGTACGTAGCCTCCACCTGCGTCGGACTGAAGCATTTCGGTTTCGAGAGCATAGGCATGCGGATCGTTGGGGTCCGGCTTGGTCGCCGATGCCATCAATTCCCACACCGTGACCAAATCTCGGCATCCGGCATAGTTCGAGTGCGTAGAGGCGTGGATGCACAGACTTGCGATAAAGTCCTTTGCACCCTCGTCCCAGTGCGGGGCTTTCGCAGATTCGTTCTCGACCACCAACGCCTCGCTGATTTGCATCGCGTCAGCCGTCAGCATCCGACGATCAGATCGCAACAACTCTTCGATCACATTGAAACCGGTCCGGTAGCGGGTGGTGTTAGATCCTGAGCAGTTGAAGGGGTCGATGACCGCCTGGTCTTGCCCCAAAACCTCCGCCCTATACCGGGCGACGGTCGCCGCGTTGTCACCCTTTGGATCCAGAACTAGGTTCGAGGTTTCCTTTGGTGCCAAGATGAGATTGTTCAGGAGAAATGCACGCCCCTTCCCGCCCCTGCTGCCCGCCTGGAGAAAATGATGTCTGTCGTCGGACACGCCGATCGGGACGCCACCTTCGACCCAACGCGGTACCCTGCCATCAGATTGACGTGGCCCTGTGACCACCTTGCCGCCAACAACTCCCAAAAACAGCTTCGACTCTCGGTTGTGACGAACATCCATCCGCATCGACTCGGTGGCAGCGATGTCGGCAGGATGCTCAAAGTAATTGCTCGGTGGTCTTCCAACATGCTCGGCATGTTGGCCGCGAGGCAAATCGTCAAGCAAATCTCCGAAATTTGGAGGGTCGTTTCGTCTTGGCTTTGTCATCGGGAACCATTCGAAATGATGGGATAGGAAACGGAATCAACTCAGTGGAAGCTCGGCAGATCTGGGTTGGAGTTCAGTTCGTTGTTGATCACAAATTGCCCCGGTTGGAACCCGGCGCGTTCGATGATTTCGTTCCAACGGCCCACTTCGGCCTGTGCCACGTAATAAAGCGCGAGATTGCCGCCAGACTCGCGATAACGCGTCAGAGAGTCGAGCATCCGGAACCCCTCACGTGATCTCGTCCGTTGATGAGATTCCGAATCCACGAGATCACTCAGCAGCACGGTGACCGTTCGCGTCCGCTCGGTCACATCGGGCATCGCGTTGACGTAATCGATTGTTTCACGTGTCGCGACGTAGACCGGGGAACGGTTCGGCTTAGAATGAGCCTGCAGAAAATCCGCCATCACATCGGGAGAGCCGAACCGGTGACGGAGTTCTTCTGGCGATCCTGCAAAGAGAACCACCTGATCGTGTCCGCTCATTTGCGACAATACGATTTTGCAGTCCCCTCCCATGCTTTGATCGGTAAACGATTCCATTAACCCAAGCACCATCGGATAGGCACGCGCGCCGAAGTCTTTGGCAAAACTGCCACTCAAATCAACTGCAATTACCAGACAGGCGTCGAGTGATCTTGCCTCAAACATCGGACGCTGCACCGATTCCGTTTTCTTGACGCAGCCGGTCACCGGCAAAAGACAGGCGAGCATCCATGCTGCGTAGGAATGTTGATCTTTCATTGGATTGATTCCTTTGACTTAGACGTTGTTGGGTTGGTGATAGGATTGATGCAGCGCCGCGAAGGCGGCCACGCCGGCGACGTACAGGAGCGTGCAGGCGATCGGAACGTAGAACGGTGTGTCGGTCCAACCGTTGTTTTTGGCAGCCAATCCGACATAGAAGACGAAGGCATCGGCCGCGAGGATCGTGACGGCAATTGTGGTATAGAGATAAAACGCGAGCGGGCTACTTTTACGGTAGCCCATCACTTCGCCGAACCCTTTGGACTCCGAGATCACTCGTACCCAGATGAACGTGACCGCCAAGAACAATAGACCACTGGCGATGTGACTGAGATCCAGTTCCGAGAATCCTTGATAATCGCGTAAAAATTCCGCGTAGGGAAATGGCAACCGGTACAGTCGTGTACGCATCACGGACACCAATTCCCGAATGCCTTGCGCCGCAACAGCCAAACACAGCGTGAACAGAAGCGGGGCGATGATGATATTGAGCATCCAAAACCTGGCAAACTCGCCGAAAGATTTTCGTCGCTTTATTTGTCGCGGCATAGCGATGCCACTCTTCTCTCCATCATCACGGGGCAATGCGTCGTCAAATGTGTCGAGGTCGACACTGATGCGGCTGCGATCAAACATGAAAATTTTCTCCCGACTGATAGGTTTCAAGAGGCTCCAAAACGATGGCTTGGACAGGGTGACCAGAGCAAAGCTTTTTGTACGCTTGCTGAATCGCGTACATGATCTCTTCGGTTGTTGGATCGTTCTTGGGATTGACCGAGCGAACGAAGACTTGCACCGCGTTGTCTTGATGAACGAGTTGACCGAGCCCCTGACCTTGCGATGACTTTTTCTCTTGCAACTCGTTGCGTCGCTGCGAGACCCCCTTCATCGTCTCCGCATCAAGCTCGTCTTCACGAGTACGGCGGTATGTGGCATCGTCCTTACCCCCTTCAGTCGCGCTCACATCGACCGGAACTGATTCGATGGCATTGACCACCGCGGGTCTGCGAGGTCGATTTGAATTGTTGACAACATTCGGGGGTGGAGCATGTGCGGCGATAATGGCGTCAGCAACGCGGATGGTGATGATTTCACCGGCTCGAGCACGCTTGAGCGCCTCGTAGGTCGCTGTTTCCTGCGTGCCCGGCTCACACAATCGTTTGGTAGCCTCAGGCACAAATAAGGACGCTAATTTGGGGTCGGTGAGCAATGGTCGTCCGAGTCGCAAAAAGGCATTGCGGCAACGGATCTGCTGCGTCCGTTTCACGCCGGTCTCTTCCTCCATGACCTCAATTTGCTTGCGCCGCGACGCTTCGGGCGTCGCTAGCGTGAATAGATGGATCGCTAAACCAACAATCAAGATCGACTGAGACTTACGTTGTCGAATGCAATCGCTCATGCGAATTGCAATCAGTTGTTGCTGGTCCGGCTGAACCTCGGAAAAGCACCGAATCAATGCTTCCTCGTCGGTTTGGCAAATCGCCAGCACGAGGTCGTCTGAAAGGCCGTCCATGGCGTTCATCTGGCAAATCTGCGTTAGTAAATTACCCATGGGACGATCCTGGTGAGTGGGGATGAATTATCGCTATGCGGACGAAACAAACTATTAGTCATGGCGTTGGCTAGAAGGTATAAAAGCATCCGAACAGCCCACCTGCGAGTGAAGTAAAAATGATCACCCAGAAAACGGTTTCGGCGCGGACAAATGGAATACTCAGTCCAGAGCCAGTTCGGTGAAATGCTGGCACGGCCAAGTCTGTTCGATTACCCAACGGATCAGAGCGCGGGACAGGTCCGGTGGGACGCTCGCTTGTTGAGAAATTCAGTGGAAACGGTTGATCGCGACGGGCTGTCATGGTGTGGTTTCCCCCGCTGAGAAGGCTGCTGTGAGCACTAGCTCGAAAAGCTGTGAGTCCTGCGTCGAAAAGGTGGAGTGATCGTTGGCGTTGCCTAGCGATTGAAAGAATTTTTCGTCCACTGATCCAGATGCTCCGGTATAAAGGGCTAAAACGCGGCGATGTTTGCCCACGACTTGGGACCAGGTACGAAGATCACGTAACAACTCATGCTCAAGCGTCTGGTCACCACCGGAAACCTCACGCGTCGATACATCCCCGATCACGACGAGGCATTCTCGTGGTGCGTCCTGATAAGTTGTCAACCGGCGCATCGAAAAGCGAATGGCGGAGTCGATGTTCGCTTTACCGCCGCGAGCGGTGAGTCTGTTGATAAAATTTTGGATACGATTGACCGATACACCCATATCGCTGTTTGCAGGTAGGACAGCATCGATCGGCAAGTCGACTAGCTTGCCATCACGAAAAGCAATTACGCCGATGGATACCTCCGTGAGCGTTTGAGGCAAGGTCCGCATCAGTGAAGCAATTGTGACCTTCAAACGTTCAATGGCATCTTGCATCGAGCCTGTGCAGTCAATGCAGAGATCAAGTCTCAACGATTTTGCCGATCTCGCTTTGCTGATCGCTTCCTTCAATTGCAAAATTTCTCCTTGTAACGCTCGAGCTTGTTTCTCACTGTCTGCTTGCACAGCCTTGATATTTGCGTTCGCTGCATCGGCGGCGTCCTGAGCCTCCTTTTGGGCGGCTAGCATGGCCTTCTTTTCGGTTGCCGTTCGTTCGCGGTCACGTGATCGATCATCCGCGATCTTTGCGACGCGATTGGCAGCTTCCTGCATGCTCGCCTGCTGCGCCGTCATCAGGTTTTGCAACAGATCCTGATCGACTCTTGTCGCAACAGCTCTAATGCCTTGATTGACCATGAAGAAAAACATGAGGAACAAGAAGATGATCAGACAGTTCATCATCAAATCACCAAAGCCCGTCGAATCATCGGCGGCGTTGTCGTCTGGACTGTTACGCATCGGTTTTTCCTGACTGATTGTGGATAGGAAACATATCTAGCTGAGCGTCGAGGTCGTCGACGAATTGATCCACCTTCTGTTTGGCATGGACAACAAGCCCGAAGAGAAGGACGGATCCGAAAAAGGCAGCCGACAAGGTGGTCGAGATAGCAATCGCCATTGACGGCAAGGCATCCCCGATCGATCGAGACACAGCTTCAATATCGGTGACGTCTTCGGCGCCGACACTGATTGCGTCAAGCATGCCGATCATGCCAACACATGTGCCAACCAAACCCATCGCTGGGAGTGTTTTTGCGATCAACGTGACCGCACTGAGTTCGCTTATCAGAGATCGCTTCAAACAGCTAAGAATGCTTTCGTGACTGGATGCGCGTCCACGCACATCCTTGATTGTCATCGCTTTAATCGCCGTTAATGCGATCGGATTATCAATCTCTTGATGATCAAGGATTTCGTCGGCGGTCATAGGCGTGCAGAGCCAAAGGATCTGTTCCGAGCGACCGATGTGGTGACGCAGCCGTGAAAGCCAATTCAGAACACGAATGATCCCGACAATGGCGCAGCCAATGATGAACGTGTTCATCGTCGCACTTGAATACCCTGTCAAAACTCCAACCACGCCGAACAAGGCAAACACGCAAGAAAAAACCAACCATTTCCAGGCACCGCTCATCGTGTCAGCATTGAGCAACCGATCAGTATCGTTTTTATGAATAGGAGGAGGCATACTCATGATGCTGCCCCCACGACATCGAATGTGTCATCCTCGTCATCGCGTCGCTCGATCCGTGACATCGCCGCTCGCTCAAGAAGCGTCAACAAACGTTCCTCGCGTTCTGCCTGCTGCTCTTGCTCAATCCTTCTGCGTTCTTGGTCTCGACCGAAATCAATCGCCTGTTGCTGCTGGATTGCTAACGCCGACCCCGGTTCGCGATGGACAAAAACGAAAAATAGAATGGCAGCAAAGCAGGACGCAACACAAAGAACCACGGACGCGATGCGTGCGAAACTCTCACGGCGTTGTTGCTCCCTTCCCTCCTCCACGCCATCAATCCGTCCTAGTTTCTCACCTCGTAACTCACCCTTACGCTCAGCCAGTTCGATCTTTTTTGCGGCTTCCTCTTCAGCCTCACTGCGGCCCTTGATCTCGCCATAGATCTCCCCTTGCTTTTGCCCTTTGCGAAATTCATCGGCCGCCGCTTTAGCGTGACCGATCGCTTCGCCTTCTTTCATTCCTGCTTGATGACCTTTTAGCTCACCCTCAATCAATCCTGATTGATGGCCCAGTTCGCGAGCCCGCTCTTCACGTTTCTCTAAATCATGGAAAGCCGCGTTACGACCACTTGCCTCACCCGCACTGAAGCCCTCTGCACGTGCGGTTTGGGCTGCGCGTTGCTGCGACTGCAAGACCTGGCTCGTTGCGGTTGCCGTCGCAGTCTGTTGCGTCATACGTAATTCACGTTGATGCCGAGCTTCCGCTTCTTGCTGCTTTTTCGCGGCATTGGGATCGGGACAACCAGCGAACAGTAAAGTGATGACAGCAATCAGATTAACGCTTGTCTTAGGCCGACAGCTTTGAGGAAAAGTTAAACGGGACAGGAATTCAGACATGATAACCTCCAAAATGATCAACGAAACATTGGCGGATCTCGTCTCCGCCTGTACGTGAATCTTTTCGAGTGATCCATGATGAGCTATCCCAGAGCAGGACAGCAGAGTTGGACAAACCAGCCTGTCATGATCTGTCATCAGACAATGAAGGTGTCCAATCGTGTCAATAATCAAAAATGTGACAACATCTGTCGCTTCGCAAGGGATAAAATGGTGTTACATCACTCGCTATCCCCGGAGCCAACCAAATGGACATCGATGGAGACAAATTTCGAAAAGCCTACGTGGCTGCGGGCTATTCGCAGGAGAATTTCGCAGCCGCAACCAAAAAACATGATCCGACAGGAGTCGGAATCAATTCCAAGACCGTATATCGAATGGCAAGTAATAACAAAGCCTCTTCGCACTCTCTCATGGTTGCATCACTAACCTTGGGAGTGGCGGAGGATACGTTCTATCCCGATGATCCGTCCCCCCTGGACCCACGTTCCAACGCCTTCAAAGCATCCGAGTTTATCATTGACTTGGTTGATTGCGGCGTTGTGCCTCCTCAGTACTTCGGGCTCGACCAACCTGGAGAGGATTTCTGGGAGTTTCTCAAGCACGATATTTATCGACTTGATGGCCCTATGCCCCCGCGCGATCGTCGCCATCTATCGGATTCCGATTTCGCGGATGGAATTGATCGGCTTAAACGGATGTGTTTCCTGATCGAACTCTCCGATGGCACCATTCGGATCATCTCGCCCTCGGCACATGAAGTTCTTCAAGTTCTAAGGATGAGACTTGAGCAAGAAATCGACGTCATTCGAATGGCATGCAAGTTGTCCAACGAACAACGGGTCAAAATTTCTGCTGAGCAACAGGCCACCTACGACAAGTGTCTTCATTTACTTGCAACAGAACGTTACGGCGACTTGGTGGTATCGGAGGCATCGTGGCATTGTGCATGGTCGGGTGACTACGCTTCCATCCGCCGCGTGTTGAGAAACAACCTAAACTTGGCGATGCAAGTGGGAGACCGGATGTTGCGTTCAGGCCCAGGTGGAACAATTACCTGTCGCGAAGCAGAGTTCAAAGCGGAATTCACAATTATGCTCGAAGAGCTCAAACAAATGCAGGACGTCTTCCGTAAGTCACGAGATTTCCCACTCTTAAAGACGCTAATCACGAACCATGTCGGCCGTAGCGAACGCATCATCCGTCAGGTCGAGAATCGCAAGTTCGAAGCACTCAAGAAACTTCGGGAGAAGCAGGCATCACTCTCTCCGGAGTAAATCTCAGCACTTTCTGGATTGGGGACGAAATCGGGGGATATTCGCTCGTATCCAGATTGTCGAACGCACATTTTCGATCAACTTGCGGTAATTGTTCGACTTCGAGACGTTCGCTGACATCGCTGGCCCGACTGAGACGTTCCCATGTTACAACTAATTGCTGATGAAGACTCTCTGCAACTGCGGATGAGAATTTCTCGGGCAATCTCGTCCGATCAATCCATTCCCCAAAATTGCACTGCATTTCGACGACCACTTCATGCTCACACTTGTGCGCAAGCCAGTCGTCCACTACTTCATTGCTCCGACGTATTATCTCTTCGTAAAACCAGGGTTCCACCCACATTCGCTCCCCTGCGGTTGTTCGCGATACTCCCATCAAGGACTCCTTTATCGTTTGTTCGACGGCCACATTTAGACAGTCAAAATACCCTCTTCCAGGCGTTTGGACATGTCCAAATAGTCATGTTGAGCAAGCCAACTCGTGCCACGCTAAAGAACAAACCTCATGTGTTTCTCTTAGACACTTGGGCAATGCATCAAAAAGTACATTGCCAAACAAGATTTTTCGCGTCAATACTTTTTTCTGCTGCTGAAAACAAATACGAAAGCAATATTCGCGTTGATCGAGCTAATACTAATTGACCGACGTCTATACACTTCCGAATTGTGTCGGTCGTCTCTTTTGATGCCACTTTCGGCAAAACCCTAGAAACGCTGCCTCGGGGTTTCGTGGGAGCTTCGCATCGGACATTTCCATCCAAATGCGCCATTGCCGCTCCAGTTCATAAACGTCCCAGCCTGGGGCATCCATGCGGGCTGCGTGGTAGATCTCGGGGTCTAGCGGACGCACCGCCCCGCGATCCGTTGCGCCGCCATTGTTAATCGCGGGAATGCTCCCCCTACTCTCGAAAATCACCACATCCTTGCCGCGACCGCCTCGATCGTCGATCCGGATGCGATAGTCGGGGAAATGGTCATTGGCTTCGTCGTCCTTGCAGACTTTGAAAACCAAGCGTTTGAACTCTTTCAGCGTCGAACCTGATCCGCATTTCTTCCGCAACAAATCGAGTGAGATACGCCACTCGGGTTTGCGGCCGCAATGCTTCCTTGCGATCTCGTAGAGCCGGCGTTCAATCGCTTTGCGAAGGCGAAAGTAGTCACGGTTGAGCGTCAATACTTCCTTTGATTTGATAGCATTGAATACCCAGTCCGAGAGTTTCACTTCGATCTCTTGCATCCGTCCGTCACGGTGCTGGCGAACGATTTCAAAACTCTCAATCAGTCCGAATCCTCTTGTAATCTCCTTGTTACCTGAGACGATGTTCGTGGTGATCCGTGTGCCCGCCAATCGATCCATTGCTCCCTTGAGTAGTTCGTAGCCCCGACCGCTGGTCATGCGATTGGTGGCGGTCAAAAGATCGTACGCGCGGAAGCGGACGGCTTGCGAGACCTGTCGCCCCTCATTGATTGCCGCAATCAGCTGACTGATGCAAAAAATGAGGATATCGCGGTCGTGAATCGTAGCCAAACCATCCGACGACGGCTTGATCTCGATCCAGGCATCGTTGTGTTCGTATCGTCGTACGCGAAGGTCGGGCTTCGTGGACAAGCTGAAGACGGGGTGCGCCATCGAAGCCATGTCGGCTTTAGGAGCCGCGTCGAAAACGTCACAGACGAAGAAGTCTTGGACTGGGTGACGCTCCGGTAAAAGCGGAGATCGGTTCTTGATTGAGTTCGGTCCTTCACACACCATCCCGCATCAAACGACATTTCACACGCAATGTCAAATTGTTTCGACACTTCGCACACTTTTCATGCATATCGGTCCTTCACACACCCTTTCCTGCTTTCGACACTTTGCACACCCTTGTTCGACACTCTGCACACTTTTTAACGACACTTCACACACCGGACGATTTGAATCGCATCACAGATTCAATGACTTGCGCAAGTTTTTTTTCGCGTAACACTCTTTCAAACACAATTAAAACACTCACGGATAATTTCTAAAATTGACTCGATTGAGATTTCGAGCGTTCGCCGACCCAAATACGGCGGTTGGAAAAAAGTGTAAAGGGTCACTTGTCCCAAATTTGGGATGAACGACGCTGCGATTTTTGCGGGATCGATTCCGAAGTTAAATGCAAACTCTCAACTTTAATTGACCGTTGACGTTTGGAGGCAAGTCGTGGCACCCTACTCCCATGTCTCGTCGGATCGCACTTTACTGCCGCGTAAGTTCAAAATCGCAGGATACTGCCAGCCAAAAGCCGGACTTGCAACGATGGGCCGATGCGTTTGGTGACGATCACGAAATCACCTGGTACGAAGATCAGTTCTCCGGTCGCACAATGGATCGCCCCGCGTGGAACCGATTGATCAGCGATGCCAAACGAGGCAAATTGAGCAGGATCGTAGTTTGGCGATTAGATCGCCTCGGACGAACCGCAAATGGCCTGACCGCCCTCTTTGATGAATTGCCAAAACTCAAGGTCGGCTTGGTATCAAT
The DNA here is from genome assembly GCF_039541335.1 of Novipirellula rosea. NCBI lineage: Bacteria > Pseudomonadati > Planctomycetota > Planctomycetia > Pirellulales > Pirellulaceae > Novipirellula > Novipirellula rosea. The sequence continues at coordinate 112,067 of NZ_BAABGA010000067.1, forward strand.
CAAAGACGGTCTGGATTTGGAAACGCCGGCGGGCCGATTGATGGCTAACGTACTCGCCAGTGTTGCCCAGTACGAAACTGAAGTTCGTGCAGAGCGAGTCCGCGCCGGTCAGTTGAAAGCTAAACGTCAGGGAAAAACTTGGGGTGGCTCTCAACCGGGGCGATTGCTGTTCCTTTCAAGTGATCAAGTCGAAACCATCCAGCATTTGCATCTCCAGGGAAAACCCAAAGCCGCGATTGCCCGTGCATGTGGTGTCAGCCGACCCACCGTTTACCGGATTTTGCGACAATACGATCCGTCGTAACCACGCTTAAACGGAACGTCGTATTTCCGACCGCCCCTTATGATACTGGCAAACAACCGTCACCTCGTTCTTCTTTCGGGTTGCCGTCGAAGAGAATGCCGCCACTTTGGCACCGGTCGCCATACCCGTCAATGAACTGCCCGCCCCTCCTCCGCAAAAGCGGAGCCGTGTTGTTCATGACGGCTGTGTCTTGTCCCGTTGCCTTTTCGTGTGCGTCCTTCAACGCAACCAACGAAAGGAGCACATCATGGGACTCGATATGTACGCAATGGCAACCAAGGAGCAACTCGACGACGTTGTCGATTTCAAAGCAGAAGACAGCCAAGAATTCTACTACTGGCGAAAGCATCCAAACCTTCACGGCTGGATGGAACAACTGTACTACAACAAAGGCGGTACCCAGGACTTCAACTGCGTTCCCGTCGCCCTGAATTTGAGTGATCTCGATCGCTTGGAAAGCGACATCAAGTCCTATCAACTTCCTGCTACCGAAGGATTTTTCTTCGGCCAAACGCAAGGCGACGAACAGGCCGGTGATCTGGAGCTCGTGGCCAAGGCTCGCGACATCATCGGGCAGGGCTATACCGTCTTCTACGACTCGTGGTGGTAAACCGCATCGCGACCAGGGCGATACTGCCCCGGTCTTATTCCACCGTGGTTGCGACCGTACGATCTGTCGTATTCACGATCAGACGCAAGGACTTACGAACAAATGTCGTGGACAACTTCATCAAAATGCTTGCTCAGCGCGCCCTACCCGCGATACGATCACCTCATGGAATCGTCACGCACTGGAGAACTCGAGCGTTTCAAGCGGATCAATTTGGTCGAGTACGCTGGCACCCGCGGCTATGTTGTCGATCCGCGTGCGAGCAGTCGCAATAGCATCGTCATGCGGCACACAAACGGCGATAAGCTCGGCATCGGCAAAACACCGAGTGGAACTTATGTTTTCTACAACTACAAAGGTAGCGAGTCCGGAACGATCATTGATCTGGTTCAGGCTCTCGATGGAGGATCACTCGGCGATGTACGCAAGACGCTTCGCAACTACGATGGCTCGGCAGTATCGCGAGCCCCCTCGCCCACATTGCCGTTCAAGCTTCAGCCGTCACAACACGACGCTTCCCGCGTCCTAGCGGAATGGATGAAGACCAAGCCCATCGGATCCAAAGGACATCCCTATTTGAACAAATATCGAGGGATCGCCGTCGCAATCCAAAATGATCCAATCTTCAAGGGGCGAATTCACATCGATGCCCGCGGCAACGCAGTCTTCCCCCACTACAACCTATCGGGTTTGTGCGGTTACGAACTGAAGAACGGCAACGCTTCGGGCACGACCTTCACTGGATTCAGTCCAGGAGGCCTAAAGGGTCTAGGATGCTCTCGCCCCATGCCAGACGACCGCGAGATGATCGTTTGCGAAACGGCCATCGACATGCTTAGCTTCGCAACGATCAACGGCACTCACCGGAAACGATTCTTCAGTACCGCTGGCCAAATCAGTCCCATGCAAATGGAATGTTTGCGCTCCGCAGCAGAGAAAATGCCTAGTGAAGATTCAAAGATTGTGCTGGCCTTGGACAACGATGAAGGCGGTCACAAACTCTCGACACACATCCGAGAAGCACTTCGACAAGTCACACTACCCATCGTCGATCGCTTTCCGCCAAAACAAGGCAGCGATTGGAATGATGTCTTGATGGAACACTTGAAACACGATTCTCCCCCTTTACGATTTGGCTGAAAATCGCATCGTCGTATCGGTGGCTCTACAGCAAATCGCACTCAATGAAACACGATTAATTTAATTGCACTCACGACGTTGCGTTACAACGTGAGTGCAATGCGCCGTGCTTATGGTTGTCAGTTGATACGAGTTTACGACAATACGATTGGTCACATTTGCGACGCTGTGGTCATGTCAGAAATGTCGGCCCGGATTGGGCGATCTCTTTCCAGAGGACGTCGACTCTTTTTCCACCGCCCCCGAAGGGGTTTTCTTTTTCGCGGCTGCATGTTTTCGTGTGTGCTGATTGTCACTCGCCTGATGAAAAATGGAACGCAAAAGCCCACTCAATTCATCAATGCTTTCGCGGAGAATGCGTATCTCGTGGATCAACTCTTTGTTATCCGGTTTGGACATCTCAAAACAACTGTGCTGGGACGGGAGGAGGGTGAACGTCCTCGTATTTCAGGCGTTTAACTTGCTCGTTCAATTGCTCCGCGAGGCTTGATAATAGGTCGTCCGAGCGAGCCGCCGTCATTCGAGTTCAAACGACGCATCGCATTGCGGATCATCAAGGACGAATTGGCAAGCCACTTCGCAGAACGCTCTCGCCAATGGTCCACTGATGGTAAATCCAGATCGACTTCCGACAGCAATTCGAAAGGACGGCGTAAACCCCTCTTTGCCAAGCCACTCCTGCAGGTTGCGTGCATGCTCGGCGGCTTCATCTTGCATGCCGAATGCTTGAGCTTCCATCATCGCGTTAAACGTTTCTTCTGGATCCATGACGTGGATATTGCGATTTTTCGCGACTACTTGTCAACGATTTTGTACGTTTGGCGATCCGTTCCATTCCGTTGACTGACTTTCCACGCAGCTTCCCGCCTTGCCCGCATCGCCGCAAGGGTTTTCCTGCCAGAGCATCGCTTCGCTTGTCTTCGGAAAATCGCTACGCGAAGACCCTTGCCCCGACGCCGGCGAACCAGGCGGGGTATCGCTTGCATGGTCAATCAACAGAAAGGAACGACACCATGAACAACGACATCCCAAATACACCTACCCAGCGGGGCAATCGAAAGAAACAGACACTTACCGAGAATGACTTGCGAAACTTCTACGGTGACCTGGAACGCTTTCGGCATCCACTCAACCGGCAAGTTATCTACACGCCAGGCGTGCAGTACGTGGCCGAAAAAGGGGAGGCCTACTGGCTCATCGATGCCATCGCATCCTGGATCGGTAGCGAAGAGTTCAATGAAGCCGCCGCGAAAGATCCCCGCATAAACAACATGCATTTCTGGACATTAAAACTTAGCGACGGCAACAAGGCGTCACTCTACGCCAAAGCCGACAGTCCCGATCTGCCGTTCATCGAGCAGGCCATCGAGTTCACCGATTTCCCACTCCAGAAAATCGATATCTGGGCTGGATTCGATGGCCGGCACTGGACGCTCTACCTGCCAAGCGAACACTAACGCAAACGCGGCTCGGCAGCTTCTCGCAAGCTGTCGAGCTACCCGCGACTAAGATTTTATCCCGTTGCAACGAAACGAAATAGGCTCGAGACTTCGTCTAAATACATGAAAGCCAGCTTTTGAACGGTAACTCACTTTAAGCGGCGTGAAAGATGAAGCAGTATCGGACAGATGGCTAGCTGGGTGTTCATGGTCATGGAAGGTTGCACCGACACTGTCTGCGTCCGCTGTTAGCGGTAAACTATCCTGAGCAACAATCACCAAGAAACTCGGGTCGCAACAAGAACAATTCGGCTAACCAGCCAAAACACTCTCATATGCCTACGGTCACGATTCGGCCAAAACCAGGACAGCGAAAACGCCCGTAACAAGTAACCCTTGAGCGAAAATCTGGACACCAGTATCGAGTGAGCCTTCAAGCATCGAGATGGAGATGCCATGCCGAAGTTCGTTCAATGCTCTGATCAGATACGCATAGGGCGTTTAGAACGAAACGATCATAGTCAGCAATTGCTGAACCTCTGGATGTTCTTTCGCGATCGATGATACTCTTCGACTTTGTGACTGAAGTGAATGTATCGTGTCCTGGATGTTATCAACGTGGTCGAGAAGTACACTCTCAGTCTCGTCCGATATCAGATCCTCGTCAATCGAATCGAATTCAAATCGGTTCTCCTCGAGTGCATTGACTAGTTTTTCGAGATGTGACTTGGTTGCTTGGACGTCCCCAACGGATGTAATTGTTCGAAGCAGGCTGTCAATTTGCTTTAGAATTTCGTCAATCCGCAATTGAATAGCAATTGCCTCATGATTAAGTGGCAACGTCGGCTGAGCCGAAATACGTTCCTCCACCCAACTGTACATCTCCTCTCGCGTCAGGAATTTTGAATCGTCATCAAGCCAAGGACGTAGGAAAGTTACGAAATCCCGCGAAGGGTCTAATAGTCCGTCGAGGAATACTTCTGGGCTTTTAGCAATATCATTCCAATGTGCGGATTGAAAAACATACGCATTTCGATGCTCGCCGTCCCACTGGCCAAATCTCTGGTAGTAAGGATACCAATACAATTGCGTCTGCCACCCATCCGCTGGTTCGAGAATTGGCAACGCATCGATAATGTAGAACCCTTCATAGCTCCGTGGATCTTCCTCGACATACTCGGTCTCTTCTGACGACACCGATACCCAGCTTAGTTCCCAATCCTTACGGTCAATCAATCTCAGCTGACTGGCACGGTACGTCAATGCGGTTGTATTTGTGATCGCATCGATTACTGATTCGGGCATTTTGAATTCATCAATCGCCATCTTGACTTGCTCCACTCATCGCCAAACCGAACGCTATCATATACAGCTCTATCATTTCTTGGCTATTTATTCGCTCAAGATTTGCTCCGTTTGATACCATCAATGTAACCCAGGCCTTAATCCCAGTAATATCTCGTCAAGAGTCACTAGGCGCTGTCGTAATTCAACGATTTGCAGCCCCATTATGAAATCATCACCCGAAATTGTCGCAATGAAGACCCCCACACCACCGAGCTGTCCAAGCCTTCCAAGCAATTGCTGTCGTGCTTGCCCCAGAATCGAATCGTCGTTTTTACCTGGAACCTTAGATTGCACAATCTTCGAATTATTCCGAGCCGTAAATGCCCCTGCCATGTCCTTGTGGTCCTGCAAGTTGGCAACATCCGTTCAGCAGCCATCGCCACCAGATCTTCGCTTGGGTCCAAAGCTATGAAAAGCAAACTTCCAAGTGAAATTGCGACCGGTCGATTTATGCTCATCGGCTTCGTCAGTTTGGCAAGCTCTTTAGCGTGCAAGTAAAACTTAGCGGACTTGAGGCCGTTACGCAGCTCTGCTTGGAGCACGCACCTGAGCAGCGGCGTCAGGCTTCGACAGAATCTCACGGTTGACATCACGACGAATAGCATCAACAACTTTCTCGACTCCCTCTAGGTATTCCTTATCGTGTCCACCATCATGTAAGGCTCTTCCCAGCATTCTTTGATATGAACTTCTATGAGTCGTTGAAGATACTTCACCTGCCTTGTTGGCAGCCCAATTCTTTCCTTTCTTGGTAGGGAGAAACATTAGGTTTCGTTTCGCATGAGGATGAATGCCGATGCTCTGCAAGAATTTTCCTCTCCTCAAAAGGTTTTCGGTACGGCGCACGAAGAAAAGGTCTTGTTGGAGTATGTGGTGGACTTGAAAATACTTGCCGATCTCCATTCGCTCTAACGCCAGTCGCATGGTTTGCCCCCGTCCACACATGGCCAGGCGAGTCGCAGTAGTTTGCGCTATCGATGCGTTGAGAAGTCGTGATAGGGATTTGTCGCAATTCGGATTATCCTTGGCCGCTCTTGCAATTATCGTCCTTGCCCATGCCTGAAACGCTCTGGCGCCACCTGACACTTCTGAGTTTCCACTCGGGTCTACCGCGTTGGCGGGATTGTTCCTGACGTACCGGAACAGATTCGTGTCTCCACTCTCTAGGCCGGTTGGATCATCGCTAGTACATTTCCAAGCTGTGGATAGGAAATCCCGGCAGATAGTGCTCTAGATCAAAACCTGCCGTTGCTAGAGAGATCGCCAGATAATACGCGCGGATGAGTGTTTCTGCGTCAGCGGAATGGCCGTGTTCTTCGATCATTATCGACGCATCTTCGACCGCGATGGCAACGCCACACGCGAGGGCGTAGTCGTCCTTTAGCAACCGCACCTGATCGGCATCAGAGAACGTGCCTCGCCATTCGGGTTCAATCTTCTCGAAGACTCCCAGTTTGTATGCGTCGAACCCGAATGCGGGTGTGTAGTCAACGATCCAGGCATTCACGGCGTCCCAAATCGTACGGGTCCGGGCTGTGAACGCATCCTTGGATAGAATTGCGGTTTGGTCCCTGTGTTCACCTCCGTCGAACGGTTCGGCCGCTTCACGCGTTGCTTCGGCTTCAAAATCCAGGGCGAGTTGTCGTCCACTCTTCGGAGAAGGGGACTTCGGTTCTTCTACTTGACCGAAATCCTGGCACGGTTCGTCTTTTCGGTAGCTGAGCGGATCGTTTTCAAGACGGGTGAGATGATCTTGGATGATGTCCACCGTGTCGCCCGACGGAATGAGTTGGACCATGGCTAGGTTTTCACCGTCGTTACGTTCGATGATCTCACCGAAGTAATCGATTCCATCACGATCGAAGCTGACTCCATCACCGATTTCGAACAGTTCGATGGCTGGACGGATGCCAGGCTCAGCAACTCGATCCGCTTGTGCATTCGCCGCCTCGTCGAACTGCACCGTGATCCATGCATTTCGGATTGCCTTTTCGAACGCCGCCTTCAGTCCGTCGACGCTCTCACGCAGGACTTTGACCTCGTCGGTAAGCAGGATAACCTGTTCTGCCAATGATTCATCGCCTGGCATCGTTACGGCAGGTCGCATTCACTGCGGATCAGCTCAGACGGATGACACGGGCCCGGTGGTTCAGGATCAAAGTCTTCGCCTCCCTCGTTGGGGTCGAAATCGTCGTCACACAAAATCTTACGACACACTTCTGCTGACGCTTGCTCAGCAAATTCCGGTGAAAGTTCCATTGCGATCTGGACCTCAGGTGACAGGAAAACGCGTGGCGGAAATCCGCCTTTTTGAAGCCATCGCAACAGATTGCTCGCGTGTTCGCGTGCCTCTTCACGTTCGTTACTGGCGTATGCTTCCAGCATTGCATTGAAGGTACTCGTCGGATCCATACTTGCGAAAAAAGCACATCCGTAGCGGTATTGTCAACTGATTTCGTCAATGAGCCGTTCTCCTTTCGTGTGCTTGACTGTTTATGCAGCGTCCCGCCTTGCCGTCAACGCTGCAAGGGTTTTCCTGCAACACGTCGCGTGCGCTAGGTTTCGGAAAATCGCTTGCGCGAAGACCCTTGCACCAACGACGGCGAGCCAGGCGGGGATACCGCTTGCATAGTCAATCAACAAAAGGAGAACAGAACCATGTCAAATACCGAAGTTACACCCCCTCGCGAACGTCCACACTCTGAGTTCACCCGAAAAGCCGAAGCACTCATTGCAATTGCACGTCAGGCGGAAGGCTTTCAGGAACAGCTGCGTGAACACACCACTTACGAGGAAAAAACTAATCTTACCGAAATTGCCATCACGGCCAGTCGACTTGCCACCCTTTTGAATACCGCCCATCCCGAGGCATTCTTGATCGGTCTGATCGACCAACTTCAAGACGAATTGTCGTACTTCGCCAACCAATTCAAAGTGATCAGAAAGGAGCAGTCATGAACAGATACCGACCAAACAATCCCTATCCAACACGTCCCGGCTTCGGGCTTCGGGTCCACCATGCCGAGACAGCGATCCGTAAACTGGCGGATGAACCGTGGGCAAATATCTACACACGCGGTTTCGATAACTGCTTCGAAAATGGCGACGGTGATGCAGTTGTCTTCGCACTGATGCACAAAGCCTACGCCGAACGCTCAGCTGACCCGAACGGCCGATCACAGCTTGCCGAGGGCATCGGCATCATGTTCCGAGGGCGTGTGAGCCTGGATGGTTTTCCGCTGAACTGGGAAGCCATCGCGTGGCCAGTCGATCAGGGCGAATTGCTCACCGAAAATCGTGAGGTCAAGCAATTGTCGTTGACAGTGTAAATCGATCCGTGCCAATAACGGCGCAGACACCAAACCAGCAGACGAAAGGGCAGTCACATGACACGCATATCAGAGATCGCCGCAACCGAAAGGTAGGGCGGCATGGCAAAGAAGAAAAGCACCAGCAAGAAACCCAAACGCGACATCTATCAGGAAGTCACGGACAAAATCATCGGATACCTGGAAGAGGGCACAGCCCCGTGGCGTAATCCAATCAAACGTGGCAACGGCGACGGGTGGCCAAAAAACATGGACAGCGGCAAACGCTACCGCGGCATCAACGTGCTGCTGCTTGGTATGTCTGCCTGGAGCGGTGGATACACATCCGATTATTGGATGACGTTTAAGCAGGCTCTAGCCAATGGCGGACAAGTCCGCAAAGGCGAGAAGGGAAGCTTGGTCACATTCTGGAAAATGTACGAGACCAAAGATAAAGACAATGGAAACGACATCACCGTTCCGGTTCTCAAACACTACACTGCCTTCAATGTCGAACAAATCGACGGGATTGAGGCGCCGGACGCACCGAAAGAGGATCCGAATGCCATTCCGTTCCAGCCGCTCGCTGAAGCTGAGCGTATTGTGAACGGCTACCGAGCAAAACCGACCATTGAACACGATGGTGGTCGACGTGCTTTCTACCGCCCTCGCACCGACAGTGTTCACATGCCCGCCCCCGAGCAGTTCGATGAACGAGAAAGCTACTACAGCACTTTATTCCATGAGCTTTCGCACTCAACGGGCCATAGCAGCCGTCTTAATCGTGGCCTGGATGAAACGCTTGCTCCGTTCGGAAGTTTGGATTACAGCCGCGAAGAACTAATTGCCGAAATGGGCGCTGCATTCTTATGTGCTGCCAGTGGCATCAGCCCGCCAACGATCGAGCAGTCCGCATCGTATCTTCAAAGCTGGATCGACGTCCTCCGAGGCGATAAACGACTGGTCGTCGGGGCCGCAGGTGCAGCTCAGAAAGCCGCAGACTTGATTTTGGGTGAGACCTTCAATGACGCCTCCACGGTCCTGGCGGAAACGTCAGCAGAGGAGATGCCGGATGCGGAAGATCGTCTTACGCAGGACAGCCCAAAACTGCCACGCCCTTCATCACAGCTTGATTTGTTTTAGCTGGCGTGCGATTGATCGAGTGAGCAGTGGATTTGATCCGTTCTTAATTGGATGACGATCATGTCACGCTGCCACGAAACGGATCCCGATCCGCAATGGGGCCGTGTACTCGGCTGCGCCTGCGTGCCGCACCAACCCCATGCAGACGGAATCCGTCCCGCGGCGGGAACGCGGGACAGGTCAACCAACAAAGAAAGGACCAATACCATGACACAGACAACAAACAGACCAGCCGACACAATTCGCTACGGATTAGTGAAGGGCGTCATCTGGGGAAATCCATCCAAAGAAGACGGCAAACCACCGCGTTACTCCGTTCAGTACGTTTGCAGCTACAAAACCGCGGACGGACAGTGGACGGATACAACCAGTCTCGGTGAGATCGATAATCTGAAACTGAGCATTCTGATCCCCAAGGTCGCAGACCGGATCGCCGAATTAAAGGCCGCCGATCGTAAAACCAGCGAAGGCGATGAAAATGCGGAGGAGGGTGGCCAATAGGCCATTCTCCCTCGGAAACTTGGTGCGACGGTACGACAATACTTCTAGTCGTATCGTCGCACCGCAATGCCGTCCCAAATTTGGGACGCCCACGGTCATTCCGTCTTGCTCGTTTCGATGACGATCCGGGTGATGTCGGATTCGGTTTCTGGACGACGAACCGAGCGAGGGTCGGCCTCTTGGAGCCATCGCACCGACGCCATCCCAAAGAGAGTTGCCAATTCGCGGAGATTGCGTCCCTCGATTGTAATTAATATCTGCGAGGCGGCGAAGACAACCAGCTTGATCTGGCCGGCGTCGCGACATTCAATCTCACGAACGTCGCTATAGGAATAACTCATCCATCGACCGTCAGAAAGTCGAAGCTGGAACATCATCGGCGGCATTTCGCCGGGATGCGCTGATGCATAAGGTGATGTATCGGTATTCGATATAACCTTGGATACCGAACGCAGAGATGGACCGCTGTGTGTTTCTTGAAATGCTCTTGACGCTTGGGACATAACTAGATGCTCCTTCGAATCTGTGGCGTGTGAAATCGATTATTGGGCCGATGATTGTGTCGATCGGGAGAAGGCTGCGTTGGTCGTGGCTGCCAGCTCATCGCGTTCGTCCGAAGCCACGTTCTCACGCGTGTCCGAAATGCTTCGAAGTGGCGGCGATGTCTGGAGTGACGATTGGACTGAAGGTTGATATCAGGGGCAGGGGACCGGCTCTCCGTTGCCTCTGACGGTCGTTTCCCTTTACGACCCACGAGTTCCGTCGCGGACATTTGCTGGCCGCTCCGCTCGATTGCACGCCTGACCTTTGCTTTGTCGTCAACATAGATCACGACGTCCTCCCTGCCACGAGATGCGGTGACGTACAAGGTTTTGGCGTTGATCGCGGGCAGGGAGGTTGCTCCCATCGCAGAAATTACCACGTCGCGGTCTTTGCCCTGACTGGCGTGACTGGTGATCACGTATCCCAAATCCAAATGCCCATAGTCGCGTGAGACGACCTGCCCGCCTTTGAGAATCAAGTTTCCGCTCGCATCAAACCCTTTCACTTCGTCCAGACGACCGTTGCTCAATCGCGTCTGTCCGTTCTTGCTTGTTCCCCCGAGACTGAACCTGATTTTGTCCCCAGCGGCGAGTCGTACCTCGGCTTCTCGATACACCTCAAATCGATCCGGCGTCGCGATAGGAAGTCGTTTTACTTCACCACTTTGCAGCGATACCAATTGGACCTCATTTCCGACTGCCCCCGCAACGCGGTAGCGGTCTCCCTTCTTGATGCCACCCTGCGAGTTCTGATGAAATTGAACAATTGCTCCGGCCTGTTGCTCGTAGGTCGCCGCTTCGCGTTTCTGGGCTTCGGTCAGATTCATTGATTGCAGTTGCAGAAAAGGACGATCTTCATCGGAGAGCTGGCCTCGCTCGCGAAGCGAGCGTCGGATTTCTGCGGTCGCGGCGGCGGCTTCCGCGTGCGTCGGAGCGACCACCAAGGTTGACTTGCCCTTGTCCATCGCCGCGAGATACCCCTTCGCCAATACCTCGTGCTTGTCGTCGGCGTCGATCTCTTTGATCTTGCCCATCGCGTCGAGCATGTCAAATCCGGCCAGCAAACCAGATTTGCCGGTTTGCTCGTCAATTTCGTGTCCACGACTAATCGTTTCCACGACTTTGCGATACTGTCCCTTTTGACGCTGAATGACCTCGACGCGAGCGATGTTCAAACCGGCTTCACGTTCAAGCAGCCGCATCGCTTCGCCGCGACGGGGTGAAGCGTGCTGTCGCGTGTCGCCGGACAACACCACACGAGCGTTTTGCTCTTTGGCAATGTCAAAGACCGCGTTCAGCGATCGCACGTCCATCAGCCCCGCTTCATCGATCCATATTACTTGGTCGCGAATTTCAGGATGCAGCTTTGTATTGCGGATCAAGTGCTCGACCGTCTGCGTTTGATTGAACCCTTTGTGCTGCAGCACTTCCTTGGCACCGGTGCTGGGAGCGAACGTAAACAGCTTTTTGTTGTTCTGAGTAATCGCATCAGCGGCTTCTTGCATCAGCGACGATTTCCCTGTTCCGGCGCCACCAGTGACCGCCATGACGGTGTCACGGCAGGTCAGAACATGATTAACAGCGGATTTCTGTTGATCGTTCAACCAGTCGCGAACAAAGGTATGCTCTTGTTTCCCGATTGCTTGCCGGGTTCCACGTCCATCACGCGCAAAGTCAATCAACCGTTTCTCGGCCTTGAGCACTTCTTGCGTCGTAACAAGCGACCTCGACGCCCCGTCTTTGTCCAAACTTCGCTGAATAATCGGCTGCTGATCGAGCGTTCGCTCGATTTCTTCAGGCGAAAAGGTCAATCCGTGTTCCAGAGCCGTCGCGACGACTTGGTGCCGTTCCACCGTCGAATGCCGAAACAGATGGTGATCGAGGGCATACTGAACCGATATGGCGGCATCGCGTTGCTCTTCACCGCCATTGCCCCGGACGCTACGTGCCGCCAATCTCTCAAACGCTTGCCTTTCATCATCCGTCAGACGTGACGTCCATTCCTGCCGCAATCGATCGACCGACGTTCCACTTTGCTTTTTCTCTCTCGTTTGCTTTCCGAGTGTCGCTTTCTTGGCCGCATCGTGAATTCCCTTGGACTTGGCGGCAGCCTCGACCTGCTGGGTGCGTTTACTGAACTTTTCGATGGTCGTGCGATCCAATCCGTCGATTTCCCATCCTGCTTTGATCCGTCCCGACTGAGCGAAGCGGGTAGGGGTCACCGCATATCCGAGTTCGTCTCGCAGACGGCGGGCGAGGCGGGATTCAAATTTGGCTTGCAAACTCGCTCGCTGGCGAACGATCTCTTCCATCTGTCCCGCGTAGTGCTTTCCGTCCTGATGTGTCCAGTTAATTACGAATGCATGGATGTGCAAATGTGGATCGGCTTTGCCATCGACGGGGCGGGACGTTTTGTGAAGGAAGTCCGCATAGACCAGTTCGCCCGTGGTCGATTTCTGTTCGCTGTTGTGATGCTCGCCATGACGGACACGGCGCTGCATGAGCGGCTCAATATCCTTCGTCATGGTTTCGCGAACCGCTTCCCGAAGAGCTTCGATTAAACGTTCGTCTTCGTTGATAGCCCAGGCGAGTGAAACCGACTTCGGAACCGAGAACGTCAAATCCATTCCAGGGCGTCGGTCTTTGCGGTTGCGTTGAGTGAGTGGATTTCCGGTGGTGGGATGTTGACCTTGGAGCAGGGCGGAAAACTGTTCTTTAGTTGCATCAGTGCCACGCCCCAGTCCCAAAGTGTCAGCACCTTTACCGTGCCATTGACCGTTGATCTCTTGGCCGAGGTAGTAGTCACCTTGCGTCAATACTTGGTCAAAATATTGACGGGTGGCAGCGATGTTTTTGCTCTGAGTTGCGATCAACATGACGCCTCCAATGACACCCCAGGTTGGAGCTGAAAGAGGAAGAAATAGTAGATAGGCTTGTCCCCTAAGCAGTGCTTAGGCATTAAACCCTGACACGAAAAAAAAGCAAATGCAACGCGTCACAGTGACTCTATCCACAGGCAGGCGATTGGCAGAAGACAGTCAAATAAATCTTCACGGCGTGGAAACTCCGACGCGACGCATGCCTATGAGATGATCCGAAAACGGCCATCAAACGATGTCCGATACGTTCCAAGTCGAGCTGCAACGCGGGACATCCGAAGACTCTCGAGCAAGCTATCCCGCTGAACTATTGCAAGTTGACTCTCGCGATCCAAGATTGCGAACAAAACTTCCAAATCATAGGAGACATCAACGTGAACCGACCCGAAATCTTCCACGAGTTGAGTCAATGCTTAGGGCTCACAACCAAACTAATTGCATTTGCAAAACTGATCGTGATTGTATGGAGATGGTTTCAATCTCGGATCGCTCGTTTTGAGTTTGAACTGATGACGATCGTGGAGGCAGCGGCCTACGCCGGCGTTAGCTCCTCAAAAATACGAAGAGTCGCTAAACTACATCCGGAAATGGCGGTGCCTGACGGAAACGGACGAAACTTACACGGCATTCGACGGGAAGTGCGCCGCCACTTGAATACGGCCCCGAAACGCGCTAAACAGAACAGACAAGGATAAATCGAAGGATGTCGCCACCGATGGCATTGAAAAACACTGAGTTCCACTTGGCCCTTCCGGCGTCCTGCCACGAACTGCGCGGTGGCATGAATGCGACCCGCGGCAGTCGCGACGGAAAATTGGAAGCGAAGGTGAACGAGCATCTTCGCAAAATGGGTATTGAAGCCGAACTCGCGGGAGATGGGCGATGAGCAAGAAGAATTCAACTACGACAGGAAATCTTGATTTTGAGACGCTTGTATCGCTATTCACCTCGACACACGCGGAGCTTCAAACCCAGGTTACTCGCACCGCAAACCGTGCTCTTGTGGTGCGTAACTGGCTGTTTGGTCAGTATTTGGTGGAATACGAGCAAAAAGGACGCGACCGCGCCGAGTATGGACGAGGCCTGATTAATTCTCTGGCGAAACGGATCAAAATTCGTGGAGCTTCAGCGACAAATCTGCGTAAATTCCGAGAGTTTTATGTGGGTTTCCCAATTCAACAGACGCTGTCTGTCGAATTGCCAGCACCAAAAGGCCAGTCGCTGTCTGGCTTTTTGGAATTGGGCAGCGACAGCGATTCAAAAGGAGTCGAGATTCCGCCGTCGGTGTCTGCGCAATTGAAATCGAGATTTTTCCTTTCCTGGTCCCACTACGTCACCCTGCTGACCATCGACAACGCCGACGAACGCAGCTTCTACGAGATCGAAGCCAACCAGAACAACTGGGGCGTCCGCGAACTCAAGCGGCAGATAAACAGTTCGCTGTACCAACGACTCGCCCTCAGTCGCGATAAACACGAAGTCCGTCGTTTGGCGGGCGAGGGGCAAGTGATCGCGAAAGCCACCGACCTGATCAAGAACCCGTTCGTGCTTGAATTCCTCGACCTGGACGAGAAAGCAGGCTACAGCGAACGAGATCTTGAGACCGAAATCATCGACAAGCTGCAAGCGTTCTTGCTGGAACTTGGCAAAGGCTTTCTGTTCGAGGCCCGGCAACGCCGTTTTACCTTCGACGACGACCACTACTATGTCGATTTAGTCCTCTACAACCGATTACTGCGGTGCTACGTGTTACTGGACCTGAAAATCGGAAAGCTCGACCACGGCGATTTGGGTCAGATGCAAATGTATGTCAACTACTTTGACCGTCATGTCAAACTGGACGATGAGCTCCCCACCGTCGGCATTGTATTGTGCGCCCATAACAACAAAGCGATGGTTGAACTAACGCTCCCGTCGGACACCAATATCTTCGCTTCGAAATACCAGCTCTACTTGCCCAGCAAAGAGGAACTCAAACGCGAGCTAGAAAAGATCGAAGCTGAGATTGATGAATTTGGGTTGGCAGCGGGGGAATGATCGCCACTATTGCGACGAACGTAAGTTGGTCGAGCTGGCGTTTGTCCAAGCTCCGGCATTTTGGAAGTGCTCTGACTTGCTCCGGTCGATGAAACCGGAGCATGCAGGTTGTTGCTCAGGACGGTTCGTCCTGTGCGTGCTACTTGTCTGATGCTTGGCCATGAATCTGCCGGTGTCGCGCCTTTGGCTCGAAGTCAGCCGTGTCGGTGCCAGTCGTGAAAATTGGGAATACAATCGGCCGATATTGGGCGTCCCGAGAACGCTCGAATTAGTAGTAGCGACAAGACGGCTAATGAACTTTTTGTCACCGGGGTCCGGGGTTGGGAAGCTAGGTTGCGGTGGCGGAAGGATGATTCAACACCTGAATGAGTTCGCACTTTCAGAACGTATGCTGTGCAAAGGGCTTGAGGCACGGGATTGACTGAATGCCGTCAGTCATTGTAGTCGATCACGGAGTACGGCTTCCGAAGGTCTAGAATGTCAAAGCCCGCTTCGTGCTTCCTGCACGTATATGCCATGATCCCTAAAACCTTAAAGAAGATGAATCGCCAGCAGGTCAGTTGGCTGTTCGGACAGTACGCCATCTGCATGGAGAAGGCATAGTCCCCCGAGAAGAAACCGGGACATTTGCCAATCTCTTGCTCGTTGAAATCGTACAGGGGGTTCGTATTCTTCCTGTCGCCTAGCGTGTATTTCATGATGGAGTGTTCGGCGGGGATTTTCAGCCCATTGCTCAGCTTGTACCACCACCCCCGCACAAGTTTGTCAGTGATCCGCCCAAGTCGTTCGCCCTGCAGGGCCATGTTGATCCCTCCAGGGAACAGCAGTTCCTGCTCTGGGGTCTGCTTCGACAACGAGGCGAACGTGTCGGCCTGGAGCCCTTTGGCCTCCTCCCTTTGAATAGCCCGCATAAACCGCTCTTCGACGGCCTGGGCGTCTTTCGATGCCTCGGCTCCCGAGAGCATCGCCAACCGCTGCATGTACTCGTCGTCCTTGCTCGCGCCACCGTTACATCTTCGGCACGCGGGAACCCACGGTTTATTCTGGGTTCCTTTCGCATAGATCGTCTGAGGTGGGATGTGGTCTTTGGTAGTCCCCGGGACCGGGCAGTAGGCGCACTCGCCGAGGATTGCGGGATTGTTAGCTCTCGCCATCGGTGTAACCTATCAGAGAAATATATTATCCGGCGGACGGGTTTGGCTGGACGGCTGTGACCGTATCCTTAATTTTCGACCAGTACCGGAAGTTCGGGTTGAAAGCCGCCGCAACCTCCGACGCCCGTGAAGCCGCCGCTTCGGGCACGTTGGCGTGCTCGTCAAACAGAACGGCATTTCCCTGGCGGCGAAGGTTGACGGCTCCATCTGCCTGGAACCAGACGGTCCAGGTCTGCACCACGACGAGAATCCGTGGCAGTTTCGCCGCCAGTTGCAGAAACGTCTTGCCAAACTCCTCAACTTCACTTGCCTTCGACTCAAGCCAGGCACGCCATTCAGCCTCGTCGCTGAATACTTTGCCAGGATCGACCTTAAAGGCGTCCTCTAGCCCAACGACAAAAACGCCGAAGCGGTCGTTCTCGTTCAGTTTGCCGTTGAACTTTTTGAGCAGTTTTACGAGTTGGTTCGACGAGTTCGGATGCTTCACCTCGGCACGCAAAGGCTCGATGAACAGGTCCCCGGATGGGTCGTTCGATACTGGATTAAGCGCCACCTTCATCCCATGTTTGATGCACTCTGCTGCGGCGAATAGTTCAAGCTCGAAATCCTTGAAGAATATTTTCTTGTTTTCGCCTTCGCCAGCCGGAGTGCCGTAATCGACCGAGCCGGTAGTGATCTGCTTCAAATGCTGGGTCGGATCGAGCCCGTGGTCGAGGCACGGCCTAAGGGTTTCAGATAGGTTCCAGACGATGCTTGCGGCCCGAGCGCTTTCGACGAACGCTTTCTCGGTGCCCTTTTCGCCCTTCGTGACGGCATCGGCGATTGCTTCCGCTTCAGCCAGAGCCTGCTGGAACCCCTCGCCAGCGACGAGCTTGACCTTGTACGTCTTAAGCAGTTCGCGGATTACAAAGGAACGCCTTTTGAGCTCGTCGAAGTCCATCAAGGGAGTTTTTCCTGTCATGTTTGAGGGTTATCGGTAACTTTCCATAAACGTGCCGGTACATGGCAGGGTAGTGACACCGGGAAACCTACTTTGGTTCAGGACTGTCCATCCTTGTTCTGCCGCAAGGTAGACCACGACGTCGCCTCATGGCGTTTGCGAGAATGGCACTCTCGTTGGTCAATTTATCAAAGTTCTAAACTGCCAAAGAGTTCAATTCCCGTCAACAGTCGCTCTCGCAACCACTGACGGGATATTGTGTTACGAACCAGTTGGGGCGACGGGAATTGAGCTCTGCCACGATGCTATCTCACATGCACCATGTGGGCGTGTCCTGAGCAGGTTTACGGCCTACATCATACGCCAGTGATCCTGCTCCGGTGGCCGACACCGGATCTGCTTTCTCATTTTCAAAAATGCGCCGGTTTCATCGACCGGAGCAGCTCACCGGTGTCGGCCACCGGAGCAGGTTTCATCGTTGGAAGGCTGGGCAAATTCGCCCAACGTACTCGACACGACAGGCAAAAAACTCAAGTTTCGTCTAAATTTGATGATATCTTGCCACTCGACACGAGAGGACTTGGGAACTGTCTCGTCGCAAAGAGGAGCTCCTGCTAAACTTCTTATGCGAAAACCTCCGTCAACTTTTCCGTTCCGAGACACATGGACGCATCTGCCCTCCAATCTGTTGAACTGCTCCGTGAGAACGGGCGGCCTGTCGATGGTCTAGTGGTTGTTGCAAATCCTCCAAAGCGATTGCCAGCGAGCGAAAAAGCTTTCATTGAACGAACGTCAGCCATCGGCGACGTAGACTTCGTGTTTTTTCGTCGATTCAACGATGGTCGCTCATCGCATCCTGCTGCGTTTGTGATTGACAATAGTAGTGAGCGGCTGACGAAAAAAGAACTCGCGAAACTGCACAATGACCTGTGGCTGAACGGAGGCGCTCCGCTAGCCTACGTGGCTTGGCCTACGCAAGTAGACATTCTCAGTTGTGCCCGTGGGCCTGACTTTTGGACTGACAACGAAAGAAAATACTCACCGGCATTTGAACTTGAGATTGCGTCTGGGATTGCGAAAGTTCTGAGCGACAAACGCCGTTTCTCAGCCAATCGACTCGCGGATGGTACCTTCTGGGACGACCCGCAAAATCATTCGCTGGCGGATCATGACCATGCTGCTCATGAATCGCTTATTCAGGCGATCGTCGAAACAGATGCCGACATCGGTGGCGAATCTAATCCGACGCTTAGGCGCCTGCTGCTCCTGGTCGTTTTGATTAAGTACCTTGAAGATAGGGAAGTGTTTCCGGGACCGGGTTGGTTTGGCCACTTTCACAAAGGCGCTCGAAACTTTCTGGACGTGCTAAAGAGTGGCGATCCAGCTTGTGTGTTACGGCTTTTGAGCAACCTGGAAAGCAAGTTCAACGGCGACGTCTTTTCGTTGCCATCTGAATCGAAACTGACTGCCAGGACGCTAAAACAATTTGCAAAATTGGTTGAAGCGAAGACGTTGAAAAAACAACGGTACTTGTGGGATCAATTCTCGTTCTCACATGTACCTGTTGAAGTCATTAGCCACCTCTATCAACGGTTCGTTCAGGATAGCACGGCAGTATACACGCCACCGTTCTTGGCGGCATTGTTGCTCGACTTTGCGATGCCTTACCACAAACTCTCTGGCAAAGAGCGCGTGTTGGACCCGGCGTGCGGGTCAGGCGTTTTTCTCGTCGGTGCGATGCGGCGTTTAGTCAACGTTTGGCGTTCAAAAAACAATTGGGCCAATCCGACGGTCGAGACGCTCAAGAGCATCCTTCGCGAACAGGTTTTCGGGGTCGAACGAGACCCAACCGCCGTCGATCTGACTGCTTTCAGTCTTGCATTGGCTGTTTGTGATTCGCTCCAACCGAATGTCATTTGGAACGAACTACGCTTCGACCGTCTGCGAAACCAGAACGTTTTTGAAGACGACTTTTTCAACTTCGCCAGCGTAGGCGACGACGGGGACATGCCATCACTTGGGCAGTTTGATGTCGTGATTGGCAATCCGCCGTTTGAATCTGAGTTCTCCGAGCCAGCAATACGGGTCAACAAGTTCCACGAGAAGGAGCGAGGCTCGATTCCTGATAAACAGATTGCGTATCTGTTTCTGGATGAGGCTTTGCGCACCGTCACCGATGAGGGAGTGGTTTGCCTGATTCAACCATCGGGTTTTCTATACAACCTTCAATCTCATCTTTTCCGTGCGTCACTTGCGCAAACAGGACGTTTGTCGACGATTTTGGATTTCACGTCGATTCGTGGTCTGTATGGCAGTTCGGGAGCTGATCCGAAAACAGTTGCGGTCTTGGCCGGACCGGAATCTTCAAAGATTCGCCATCTAACGTTTCGCCGAACATACGAAACGACACAGCGCGTGGCCTTTGAAATCGACCACTATGACCGGCACCAGCTCACTCCCTTAGAAGTCGTTGAGAATGCGAAAGCTGCGAGACCCAATCTACTTGGTGGCGGAAGGCTTGGTAGACTTGCTTCGAGGCTTAGTGAGATGAGAACGCTGGGCGAAGTTGTCAACGAAAATGGTTGGCTGATGGCAGAAGGCTTTATTTCAGGAAAATCTGGCAAGAAACCCGGACCTCATCTTACTGGCCAAGTCTTTTTGCCGACACGTGCATTGACTGACAGTGGAATTGATGAGACTCAGTTGTCCGAGGTTACGGAGACAGAGTTTTACCGAAGCGGAACGGAGGAACTTTTCCAACCGCCTTTGATCTTGTTCCGGGAGCATGAATCGTTGCCAATGGCGTTCTGGGGTCGGTGCACATTGGCATTCAAGGACAAGATTGTTGGGATTCATGCTTCGCCTCGCGACAAGGATGAGCTTAAAGAGCTCTATGACTTTTTGCTATTGAATCGTGCAAGGCTGCGATTTGCGGTAGCTCTAAATGGTTCACAAGCTCTTGTTGGAAAGGCTACAGCACTACTCAAAAACGATCTCGAATCACTGCCTGTCCCGAGAGAGCAATCTGAGCTTGATTTCGCGTTCTGGGAGCAAGCACTCGCTGATGACACGCTCGAATTCATGGGCGAGTACGTGCGACTCGGCCAGAACTCCGCATTGCTAAAAGAGACAGCGACTACAGAAGCCGTTGATGCGTACTCAAAACTCTTCTGCCGAATGCTCGGCAGCATCTATGACAACCTTCACGCGGCCGATCCAGTCTTCCTAGACGGATTGATCTGCCAGCCTTTCTACTTCGGTAACGAGCCTTCCGTGGAGTGGTTAGGCCCGAACTGTGAACAGCACCTTCAACAATTAGTGTTTGACACCGCAATTGACTCACTACGCACTATTCGTGTCGTCCGAATTTATCAAGAGAACGTCATCTTCATCATCAAACCGGACCGCTTGCGGTACTGGATTCGCTCGACCGCGGTCCACGATGCTGACGACACTCTGCTCGAATTGCAGCAGCAGGGATTCTGATCCGTGAGCAGTAACAACAGTGTTCACGGTCGTCTGACGCACGGCCCCGTTCCCGACTCTTCGGTCGATAAAACCCTTCAATTCGTCTACGCCGAACTTCCAATCTGGCGAGACAAGCCGCATCGTTCAGAGGAAACGAGCGAGGAAGCCTTAAACGCCCAGCTATGCAAGCACCTCAATGCTGCGGCTCGGCGAAATGATTTTTCCATGGCTCATTTTCATCACGAAGAACGCCAAGGGAACCGTCGTCGCGTTGACTTATCCGCGCAGCCAGTGGTTACAACGGTGATCGAAGGACGCACCTACCATGATGACGAAGCGTTCCTTGTCATGGAGGGAAAACGGCTGCCCGCCGATCGAAAAAGCCGTGAGAGAGAGTACGTCACGGGGATCAACGAGTCAGGAGGGATCCAGCGATTCAAGCTCGGCTTACATGGTGCACAGTACGCAAAAGCTGCCATCATCGCGTATGTGCAAAACACGAATTCCACCGACTGGTTTAAAGCAATCAACGGCTGGATCGAAGACCTAGCGAATTCTGCTGACGCAACTTGGACGATGTCCGATCAACTTCGTTCTTTACAGCCCGATCCAAAGTCCCGAACGTCGCGATCTGAGTCAGTCCACAGCCGAGTTCGAGGTGCAAGCCCAATGATCATTCTGACGCATCTTTGGATCGAGATGAATGTTTCTGCGAAAGCAGACTGAAAGATAGTTTTAATGGCTCGAGAACTGTGGAGATTTCACGCTAACGCTGCAGATCATTAATGTACTTGGAAACGGGGCACCTTTCTGCCGGGCATTCGGCACCTCCGGTTTCATCGACCAATGCACGTTTGCTTCCGAGTAAGCTGTAGACGGTTGGACAAAGTTTAGCGTCCAATGAAATTTTCGGAGCTGAAGCAGACTCTTACTTTATATCAAATCGTTACTCGCGCGCTCCGGTGGCCGACACCGGAGCAGGAAATGAGGATAGGGACGGGAAACACAGGATAATATGTGTTCTCGACTTACTCGAACTGGCCCAGATCCGCCCCTGCCATTGCGTGATAATATCAGTTACCGAAAACGTGAGCAGCTTGGAATGAGCAAGGCCCCACAATCGCACGCACTTATTCGTTCGACCATGTTCCCGTCGGATCGGCAAACACCTTCGTCCAGTGTCAATTAGAACTGCACTGCGAGCATTCCTAATTGACGCAGTACACTCCTTCACTGTTGTTTTTCTTCGTCGAGACGCTCGACAAGGCGTCGAACTTGAACAGGAGGTAACAGTTGTAGGACACGCCGCATTTCTGGTTCGGAAAGAGACGCGATATCGATTTTCTGCCCTTTGGATTGCCAAGTTTTCTTTGCATTCCTCTCCGTTTTGACTTTCCGGATTGCCTGGTTCCAGCTTTTCTCGAACCGGTCCAGACTGCTTCGATTTCGAATAACGGACGCGATCAGCCATGTCAGGGCATCGGTAAATTCGCGGCCGCCATCGTATCCGTATATGTGCGTGTGCTCATGGAGAAAGGTGGCGAGCGCCGAAGCGAGGTCTGATTCAAATACTGAAGCAGAAAGAAACACTTGTGACGTTCGATAGGGAAGAGCCTTTTTGAATTGGCCGAGAAGGGTTTCCGTTTCTGCCACCGAATAGCTGGGCCGGCGGCTTCCGAATGATTCCCAAATTTCGGGTGCAAACTCCTGCACCGCGTCGTCAAGTATCTGTTTCGATGCCGTTTCAGTTGGGGATAGCGACCGACGCCCGTTGCGTTCAGCTTCCTTTTCTGCCTGCTTGACTTGCTTCTGGAAAAACACTTCGGCATTCTCTACACCGAATGCGCTGAAATAGGCCGGAAGGGCGGTCCTTCCTGCAGCTTTCCATTCCCCCTCCTTTGCAGTTATCCGCATCTGCGTCATTGGATCAGTGGATTTACATACCGCAAAGTAGTCATCAGCAAATCGATCTGAAATCAGTGTTCCTACTCGGGGGCGTTTCGACGCAATTGCAGAGAGCAAGGCATGCGACTTACCGTTCTGCCAAAGCGGCTTTGCAGCATCTAAAACCACGCCAATGGCGCGCCAGTCATGCTTGAAGAAATTGTTCGCCCAAACACTATAGAACGTCCCAAGTACAACATCATCGAACGCTTTTCGGTCTCGATCCTGGGTCGTTTTCCGTTCAATTTGTTGATACGCTTTTTCACACACAAGCACCAAAGGCAAACCGCTCATTTCGCCCCGCTTCAATCCACGGTAAAACAGATGCCCTTTCTCATTGGTCGATTGAAAAACCGATAGTTTCCCGTCGGGTGAACGTGCGAGCAACTCACCTGACAGTGAGTTACCGTCGTGCCAAAACTGGCTAAGCGCACACGAAATCTCGGCTGTCAGATCCGAAGTCACCTTTTGGATAATTAGCTTGCTACCAATGCACTCGGTCGGCAGTTCGTAAAAATCGTAGACCAAGGGCTGCACAGAAGAATTGCCAAGCTCGCGTTCTGCCAGTCGCACGTTGACCGCACCATTTCCAGATTGCGCAACGACAATTGCCTCTGGATGCCTGCGCAACAAACAGGCAATCGCAGCCTTGAATCCTTCCCCATACTGCCCAACGTGCTCCTCCGTCTTTTCTGACGCAAGGTAGAAAAGCTTATTCAGGTCAAAGCTGACCTTCCCAACAACGGTTGCCGAGGCCCCCTCCGCCGTTATCGAAATATCTTGAACGTTGGACAGATGGGAGTCGTAGAAGTTTTGCAGAAGATCGCGGGCAATCATCGAGTCACTCCAATCAACTCCCCAGGCCGTCGTGACGGAGCTTTCTTGCGATCGAACAAACTTAAGTTTGCTGAATTCTTTCGTTCGAACTGGGAATTTCGGCAGCATTTGCTTCTCGCAAGTTACGTTCCACTCAACGTTTGCAGAAAACACCGAGCAGACCTGTGGTAAGGTTGGTTCGCGAAGAGACGATGTATCATACCGAAAACATCCACAAATTGTTAAGCTGGAGACTACCCGTGTTCGTGGCTGCGGACATCACGTTCGATAAGCGTTCGAACTAAGTCGGCAATCTGGATGCCGCGTTTAGCACAGCTGATTTTCAAGTCGGTGTGCAACACCGGGTCAATGTCGATGGTCAATCGTTTTGGTTTGACGCCCGGTTTGGATGCGATAGCAGGATCTCGTGTATCGACCCACTTGTCGATTGCTGCTTTCGGCTTTGCACGGGCCGACATCGTAATTCGTTTGCTCATTTCAACCTCCTTAGTTCGTTGACAAACTTTATGATCTCTCTCGCTGCCTTGGATAGCTTCTGATTTAGCACCGTTGAGCCACTTGCCGCACTTTCGGCGAACGCGACTCGTTGACCGATATCGTTCTTGAGCACAGGTACTTCTAGTTCTGCTAAGGCATCCCGCACATCCCTTCCAATCGCCGTGTTGGTGATTTTGCGATTGATCACAAGACAGCATTTGATTTCGGGTTTATAAACTTGGGCTTCTCTTACCAAGTCAACCGTTTCAGCCGCAGCCCAAACGTCCATGGGTGAGGGCTGGACAGGAATGACGACGATGTCGGCAGAGAGAATGATCGAACGTGCCAATTCGGTAACGCGGGGTGGCCCGTCGATTACAACATCGTCGTAATCTTGAGCAAGCAGGTCGATCTCTTTGTGAATGGTCGCCTTGGGCATCCCAACCACTGTGAAGTTGGCTTTCTCGCGGTAATTCGACCAAGCCAGTGAACTCCCCTGCGGGTCGGCGTCGATCAAGAGCACGCGACGCCCTCGCCCCGAAAGCTCGGCGGCGGTGTGAATGGAAAGCGTGGTCTTGCCAACACCACCTTTTTGGTTCAGGAATGCATAAATCATGATCGTCGTATTTCTGTGCATGAGATTGCACGTTGTTACGACTTCAGGCTACACGACCTTTTATCGAGGCGCAACAAGTTTCTTCGTGCCCGACGACACTCGACATAAACTGCTTGCGTTCATGCGATTGCCGTGGCAATTTGCCAGGAAATGTTGCCCGACTATCAACTCATCACCGCCATCGAAAGCGGTTGCCTCGACGAATTCAACGAAGCGGTCAATCGCGGCGCAACTACGGCTGCCCGAGATTTCAACGGGAGAGGCGTTCTAGAGATTGCGATGAGACGCGGACGGCAGGACATGGCGAGACGCCTTATCCGGGACGGGGCCGACCCAAACGGGGCAGTTGGAAAAAGAGGGGACCGGCTGATCCACTTGGCGTCACGAACTGGCAACATCGGTTTTCTAACAATCCTCCTTGACGCTGGCGTCGATCCCAACACAACGGGAAACAGTCGACGCACGGCATTGCACCACGTTGTAAAAGAGAAATACGAGTTCATGGCCCGAATCCTGCTTGACCATCACGCAAACCCCGATGCAACCGACGATCAAGGCAACACGCCGCTCCATATCGCCGCGGCGAAAGGCTACATGCCCGTGATCCGCCTACTTCTGACCCACCACGCAACCGCAACCATAAGCAACAACCTGCTTTACACGCCAATCCACAACGCCGCCGCCGAAGGTCACACCGTAGCTGTCAGGAAGTTGCTCGGCCACGAGCTGTCAGTGAACCCTCGCTTCGAGAGTACGGACATCATCAGCCGCGTCCGCCGCGTCGCAGAACTACACGGACAAACTGAAACCGCAAACGCATTGCAATTAACAGAGAAGGGCGAAAACCAGCCCTTCAACTGCACTGGAGCTCCCGCTCCTAGTTAGCTGTCAAATCTGACACATTCCGAACAAATATCAGAAACTTGTTAAGCTGCACGTTGAAACACTTTTCTGCGTGAGCGTTTCACGAAGTGCAAAAGTGTCAGCTTGCGATCACTGGAATGAGCATCGGAATGAATCTGTGCGATATCTCCGCACGGGGAGCAGAAATCGGTGTTGGATTGGTTTTGTTCGCGATTGGAATCGGTGCCATTTGGATGTAACGAACACGCCCCTTTCCCCCCGTCTCTGTCATTTCAGTGCTTAACAGGGTGATAGAGCAGATTGGGTTCAAACGTAGGAACGTCTTGCAGGCTGAATTCCGGTCTCCACTGCATCGTTTCAAATGTATATATACGATCACGCTGTGCGTTGGGAGTGAACCCGCTTACCCCGCCCATGTCGGCGACAACTAGTCCGTCCTGTTCAAGCAAGGTGGGTATCGTAACCTCACAGTGACCTGACCAGCCCAACAAGAATCGCTTCCGCAACGCACAAACAGCGGCAGCTGACAACCGGTAAATCGGATTGAATGACGCGAGCGAGGCGTTCGGGTGGTTCCACTCGATTGTTGCACCAGGAGGTGGTTTCAGCGAATCCCACCAACACCAATTCGCATCCGTTTCGTATCGGCGCACTCGAGTTGCCAAAAAGTCCGCATAATCGTCAAACTCATTGAAAAAATCAAGCCAACTCGCTGTCCACTGCACATCAAACTCGATCGCCCATACGAAATCGACTTTGCGAGTGTACGCAAACTCAATCACAGGAAAATGGGCGCTCCCTGGAATGAGTGTTCCTGAGATGGGATGATAACCGACCTTCACTAAACTCTCGTGACAGAACCCCACAACACTGCGATCGCCAAACTCACTCACCGCACACGAATTCTCGTCGACAAGAAGATACTTGCTCCATCCAGGAGGCAATTCAATCGAATCGAAATGATCAATAATCGATGCATTTGATTGATGAGTTAAAAACAGCACACAAACTTTCATCACGCTTCCCTGCTTCGAAACTATCCTGCTGGATGACGCTCCCCGCCCTAAGTACTCGTCCGTCAAAACGGCCGACTCTATGTCGACAAGGCTGGACATTGGGATCATTTGACCAGGGCACTGGTTTTGAAGTGGAGTGTAACCTCGCTGCCGTTTGGATAACGTGTGGCGGTGTAGTGAAACGCATTGCCACATACCATCGATATGTGACTGATCGCTGCTGCATTAGCCAAATGCTAATCGTCGCTTCATGCAGGTGCATCAGCTTGCTTACTCAACAAAGAGGTTCAACAAAGAGGTTTGACCCATTTGATTCGTTCGCGTGCACATTAAAGAGGTTTGCCCCATTTGATCGTGCGGACACCTTTGATTTGCCCTGCGTTTCAAAAACGATCTTCCCAATCGTCCTTTATCGAGCCTGAAGATCCGGTCGGCATTCGATCAATCTCTATTTTTTTTCCATCGATTGTGACTTCTGAGAATAGTACTGAAGCGATCTTGCCATCCAAGGGGCCAAGTGAACTTCTAATGGCGATTATCGACCCGGAATCTCTGTCGATTGTAGCTTCACAAAGGTAATCCGCTGACTGAAGCCGATATTGCAGACGACGCTCTCTCAATTCGTCATGGTTATCAATGATACTCCAGATTCCTTCGGCAGCCTTGATCGCGACGGAATCACTTTCGCCAAGCAACAGCAGAGGAATGAACACCGAGGTATGCATCGTCGATCTTCTCATTCTTCGCAACATCTGAGGAAGAAGTGACGAATCGGTTTTTACGATGGGCTCGCAGTGCCACTCACCGGTCAAGTAACCATCTTCAGCCTTGAGGGAGCAGCAGACTGAGGCATCTGTCTTGAAAGCAAATGATTTGTTCCTAACAAAGTCAGTGGTGAATGAAAACTGCTGGATCACTTTTTTTTCGGCCTCACTGCGGTAAATCAAGACTTGTGCCTTGTCTGAATACGAGTTGCAGCGTTTGTACTTCGAGAATATTTCCTCGATTGCATTCGGCGATTCGTTGTCACGTCGTACAGTTTCCTGAGCCCTGATGTCAGAACCGATGCATGCTGAAATAGAAGCGATCTGAAAATGTCTTCGAGAAATTTGCATTATTGTACTCGTCCTGGCAAGCGATCGCATTCCCGCAGCACCCTAGGGAATCCTGCCCGTAATCGTCCCATGTCAAATTGGTATATCCGATATGCTTGGAGGATGCAGCCTGGTATCGGCTCCGAGCATTTACCGCATTCGTATCCTTCATACGGTCGCCCTTGAGTGCATTCGTAATACTCGTGTGCGCACAGGTACAAGTTGTATGCTAAGTCTTCGTGAATAAGTCGGAGTAGTCTGTCGCGAGTCGCAGCGGCCCGACGATAACATCTAGCGCGAGGACTTTGGTCAATTCGAAGACCACTCGAATCAGTGTAGCTGAGACCAAATAGATTTTCGTAAAGATTAAAAGTCCCCCCCTCGAACCCGATTGGATCTCTGGAGCTAAACCGGCCCAGTTGAGGGTCGTACCAGCGGTTGCGGAAGTAATACAGTCCCACGTCCGGTGCCCACTCTCGACTGGTGTACGTGTAGTGAACGCTGTAGTTGCTGCTGGTTCGCGGAGTGAAGTCGGGCGCGAAGTAAGACAAGTTGCCGTACGGATCGTACTCGTAGCGCTCCTGCACACTTCCTGAATCACTGACCACTGCTGTCGTATTCCAGTTGGCATCGGCTAAGTAATACAGCCGCTCGCCTAATAGTCCGCCCGAAGGGGAGATGTCGCGGTCTCGTGCAATCAGGTCATCGATGTAACGCATGCCCCAGACGTATTGACGTCGTGGGGTGTTGGAGGTGTCAACATGTTCTTCTAGGCACTGCCAGCTGTCGGTGAAATAGTACTCACGCGTTGCTGCGAGCGCTCCCGAGGTGTATTCCTTCGCGGCGACACGGAAGCTTCGGCCGTCATACTGGTTTTCTAGCAGCACGTTCGAATTGGCGTCGTCAACCAGCTTCGTCATCCGATTCCAGGCGTCGAACGTCGCCGTCATTGTGGCGTTTGTGCCAAGATCGGGACGTGGGTTCGTGGTTGTGTTGCCGTTCTTGTCGTACGCCGGGGTCGCCCAGATGTTGCTAGGCGTATTGCTGATGTCAGTGATCTCGTTGACCGCATTGGCAGTACGGGTTTGATTGAAGTCCCACGTTCCATTGCCATTCTCGTCCTGCCGGAATTCCGACCAGTTGCCAGTTGGATCGAGTTTCCAGCACTGCGCCGCATCAAGCGTTTCAATCGCAGTGTGCGAGCCGTTCAATTCACCTCGCTGAGCCGTCTGCAAGCGGTTCAGTCCATCGTAGTGGTAGAGCCAGTCATGCTCGCGGTTCGGATCGGACGGGTTCTCTCGCCACGTTCGGTTGCTTGCACGATCATAACCGTACTTTACAC